>CAJXLA010000043.1 GCA_913055795.1 uncultured Alcanivorax sp.
AGATGCAGGGCGAGATCGAATACTACATCGATCACTTTTATCCGCTGTGTCGACGCCATGGCAGCTTGGGCGGGGTCACCCCCGCCGTGTTCGAGCAGCAAGCTGCTTGAAAAACCGGTGTCCACTTTTGTGGGGTCAGTCCATGTTGGCTACTTGCTACTTGCTACTTGCTACTTGCTACTGTCCTTCTTCCGGCGATAATGCTCTTGACGTGTTCAAGATCCGTCCATTCGCCTTCATTGAAGATCTTCTTCACATCTTCGACCACGGCTGAATAGCCGTAGCGCGGGTGGGCGTCATGGACGGCCACCCGCGCGCCGGGGTTCAGGCAGGGTTCAAAGTCCTTGAAATCCTGGTACGCCTGTTCGTGATTGCCGTCGATCCAGAGAAAGTCAATGCCGATGGAGGTATCCCAGTCGCGCGCGGCCTCCTGGGAGAAGTTCTCGATGAGCGTGAAACGGCCTTCGAAGCCGTTTTCCTGCAGCCGCTGTTCAACCAGCGCGCGCGAGGGCTTGTTGTCCAGGGGCACCGTGTCATCGGTGCGTTCGCTCTGGGTCTCGAAGTCCGAATTGAACGGGTCGATGGCGTAGACGTGGGCGTTTCTTTTTTGTGCGCCCTTCAGCAGATAGCTGGTGGACAGGCCGCCGTAGCAGCCGATTTCCACAATGACGCCGTTTTCCGGTACCTTGCTTGCCCAGCGGGTCAACATGCCCGCCTCGGTATGGCGAATCATGCCGCCATAGGCATGCTTGTCGTACTTGTAGCCGTGCAGCAGGCCCTGGAGGTTGTGATACAGCGGCCGGGAAAAGCCGGAGATGACCTTGGGGCCGTGTTCCGTCCAGGCTTGTTCCAGAAAATCATGTACGGACATGCGGACCCTCTATCAGGCAGAAATAACGAAGAGTGCGACAATGCAGATCATGCCGGCGAACCACAGCAGCGAGCGCAGGTTGGCCCAGTCCGTGATATAGCAGATGCCGTAAAGCACGCGCGAGACCACGAAGGCGATGGCCAGGGCGTCGATGGTGCCCTGGGCGGCGGCGCCGATCTGATGGGCGAGGATCAGCGCGGCGGCGAACGGCGGGGTCACTTCGAAGCTGTTGAGCTGGGCCCAGTGCGCACGCTTGCGCGCACCATCGAGATTGGCCAGGAATTCCCGCGGGTTGTGGTTCTCCTTGGGCCCGAAACCACCCTGGAACTTGGCGAAACCGGTAAAGACATAGGGCAGCACGATCGCCACCAGCAGCATCCAGTAGGCCAGTGTCATGATCAACTCTCCTCGTGTTGTAGCAGGGTTTCCAGAATACCGAAGCGGTCCTGACCCCAGACGATGTGTTCGTGATTGAGCCGAAAGGTAGGCACCCCCCAGCTGCCGGCCGCCATCATAGCAGCCCGGTTGCCTTCCGCGCGCGTGCGCCAGTCGTCATCGTCCAGCCAGCGCCGGGCCCGGTTCCAGTCCAGCCCGGCCGCCTCGCAGGCCGCTCGCAGTCCATGATCCGTGGCCATGTCCCGGCCCCGGCTCCAGATGTGTTCGCCGGCGGCGAGCAGCCAGGCGCGCAGCCGGCCTTCCTTTTCGGCAAAGGGCCACAGCGCCATGCAGCGTTCCACCCCCGCGCCCACCGGGTCACAGACCCGGCCGAAGGGCACGCCGTTCAGATGAGCCTCGCGCGCGGCGTCGCGCAGTATATAGAAGCGTTTGGCCGGCGGCACGGTCAGTCCGCGCATGACCATGGGCAGCACCGGCCGGATCACCAGCTCCAGTTGATATTGATCCGCCAGCTGAAAGGTGCGCGCCAGGGCGATCCAGGAATACGGGCTGCGGAAGGAGAAGAAGAATTCCAGGGTCCGGCCCGGGCGGGGCTCGCTTTCCAGCCGCGCCTTCTTCGCCGCGCCATACCAGCGCGGCGAACGGGGCAATAGCGGGTTCTCCTCACGCAGGCGCAAAGCCAGGTGATCCAGCCGTTCCAGGCTCCAGTACCATTCTCCTTCGTGGTAGAGCGTAGCGCTCAGGTAGTGGCCCTCGCGGAGAAAGCTCTCGCGCCGGGTCTCCAGTTCCAGACGGGCCTGATCGGCCGGCGCCCCGCCATGGGTGCGCAGTTGTTCGTCGATGCCCTGCGTATCACCCGCCCAGAGCCGGCGGGCAAGCTGGCCGGCCAGCTGCCAGAACGCCGGGTCGTGTTCGTGCTTGAGCAGGATGCGGGTGGCATGAAAGGCCGCGTCCGGGTCGGGCTCTTGCCAGTGCCCGGGAAACTCGAGTGCCTGCAGCTCGGCCAGGCGTAGGGCGTCGGCCGGAGCCAGTCGCGCCAGCATCTCCGGGGCCGGGTAGAGACGTTCATCCAGATAGAGCAGCACCCGCGGTTCGATGCGCAGATGAAAATGCCGGGCAACCTCAGGCAATACCTGAAGCATGAGCCAGGCGTAGGGGTCGTCCACCCGGAAATAGAACACCGCCCGGCGTGGTCGTCCGGCCAGCCGGCGCCGCGCCTCGCGCCAGCGCCGCAGCAGACGCAATCGCGCAGGGCTGGTAATGGCCCGCGCCAGCCAGGGCGTCAGCCGGGAGCGGATGCTCATAGGGTCTTCCGGAACACCCGCGACGAGCGCTGGTAGTTGTAGAAGGACTGGCGTTCGGCGGGCAGATCCGTCACCTCGACCGGCTCGAAGCCGTGTTCGCGAAACCAGTGCTCGGCACGGGTGGTCAGCACGAACAGAGCCGTCAGGCCCAGTTGCCGGGCCTGGCGCTGGACATGATCCAGCAGCTGGGTGCCGCGCTGGCCCTCGCGGTAGTCGGGGTGCACGGCCACACAGGCCAGCTCTCCGGCATGGACGTCGGTGAAGGGATAGAGGGCGGCACAGGCCACCACCATGCCGTCGCGTTCGATGATCACGAAGCGGTGAATCTCGTTTTCCAGCAGTTCCCGGGACCGGCGCACCAGGGTGCCGTCCGCTTCCAGTGGTTCCAGCAGTTCCAGAATGCCACCCACATCGTCGATCCAGGCGCCGCGAATGTCCTCGTAGCTTTCGCGCGTGACCAGGGTGCCGTAGCCATCGCGGGTGAAGAGCTCGCGCAACAGCGCGCCGTCCTGATGGAAGTTCACCAGATGCGCGCGCGGCACGCCGTTGCTGGCCGCGTGACAGGCCGCCGTGAGTTGGCGTTCGGTATCGTCCCGGCCAATGACGCCCGAGCCCAGCAGCTGGCCGGCATCATAGGGAGAAATGTCGCGAATCAGTTCGCCCGCGCCGTCGGTAATACCGGCGACGTCACCCAGATCCCCCATGAAAATCAGCTTGTCCGCCTGCAGGGCAATGGCGGCGGACGAGGCCACTTCCTCGGAGTTGAGGTTGAACAGCTCGCCCGTGGGTGAGCAGCCCAGCGGCGATAGCTGGACGACATGACCATTGTCCAGTTGCCGGCGGATGGCGTCTTCCTCGATGCGACGTACCTCGCCGGTGTGCTGGTAATCGAAGCCTTCACGGATGCCCATGGGCTTGGCCACCACGAAATTGCCACTGACCACCTGAATGCTGGCGTTGTGCATGGGCGAATTGGCCAGCCCCATGGAGAACAGCCCCTCGATTTTCAGGCGCACGGCGCCCACGGCGTCCAGCACGGACCCCAGCGCGCGGCTGTCGGTAATCCGGGTATGGGCTTCAAAGGACGTTTGCACCTGACGCTCGTCGAGCTGATCACTGATCTGCGGACGCGCGCCATGGACGAGCACCAGGCGGATGCCCAGGCTGTTCAGCAGGGCCAGATCGTGAATGATGTGATGAAACCCGGGCGCGTCCACCGCCTCGCCGGAGAACATGACCACAAAGGTGCGTCCCCGATGAGCATTGATATAGGGCGAGGAATTGCGGAACCAGGTTACATAATCCCCGTGATCCTGAGCCACGATTGCTCCATCCCGTGGTGACTGAAAAGGCGGCGATAGTGTAGCAGAGGCGGCCGGTGCGCGGTCGGCTCGCGCATCCGCCGCCCGTGAGGCGCGTATCAGCCCCCGAAGATCGCCTTGAAGATGTAGAAGAAGAGGATGGCGAGCACGCCGCCGGCGGGCAGGGTGATCACCCAGGACGCGAAAACCGTGCCCACGGTACGCAGATTGAGCGCGGCAATGCCCCGGGCCAGACCCACGCCCAGCACCGCGCCCACCAGTACCTGGGTGGTGGATACCGGCAGGCCGGTGCCCGAAGCCAGCACCACGGTGGTGGCCGCGGCCAGTTCCGCGGCAAAGCCCCGGCTGGGCGTAAGGAAGGTGATTCGCTGGCCCACCGTGGCCATGACCCGGGTGCCGAACATGGCCAGTCCGGCCACGATACCGGCCGCGCCGAGCAGCAATACCCACTGGGGTACGGCCGCTTCGCCGGCTACATCGCCCTCGTTGTGGATCACCGAATAGATCGCCGCCAGCGGCCCCACGGCATTGGCCACATCATTGGAGCCATGCGCGAAGGCCATGGCGCAGGCGGTGAAGATCATGAGCACGGCGAAGATGCGTTCCACGGAGGTGAAACGGAATTCGCGGTCCGCTTCCGGATCGGGTTGCATAGGCGCTAGAAGCACGGCGCCCAGGCCCGCGACCAGCACGCCCACGCCCAGGGCGTACACCAGGCTCTGGGCGAAGCCCAGTTCCAGGCCCACATGCTTGAGGCCCTTGACGAAGGTGACCATGGCAATGGCGAAGCCCGTCAGGAACATGTAGACAGGTACAAAACGCTTGGCGCGGCTAAAGGGGTCGGCGGTGTCCAGAATCAGATGATTGACGCTGCGCACCAGCAGAAAGGCGATGGTGCCGGCGAGCACGGGCGAGACCACCCAGGACGCCACCACCTGGCCGACCTTGGACCAGTTCACCGCATCCACGCCCACGCCCACGGCGGCGAACCCGACGATGGCACCCACAATGCTGTGGGTGGTGGATACGGGCCAGCCATAGGAGGAGGCCACGGCCAGCCAGATGCCGGCAGCGAGCAGCGCCGCCATCATGCCGTAGACGAGCAGGTCCCCCTGACCGGCGAACACGGCCGGCTCGACCAGCCCCTTGCGCACGGTGTTGGTGACTTCGCCACCGGCGAGCCAGGCCCCGGCAAACTCGAAGATGACGGCCACCAGTACGGCCTGTTTCACGGTCAGCGCCCCGGCGCCCACCGAGGTGCCCATGGCATTGGCGACGTCATTGGCGCCCACGCCCCAGGCCATGAGAAAGCCGAACAAACCGGCGCAAAGCAGTATCAGATAACTGTGTTCCAGAACCCAGGCCATGTTTCCCCCTCGGAATTGGTGTCGCGCATACGCGGCGGCGTTGATCACCGCCGGAGTTCGTTAGCGTGCCAGCAGTAGATGGAGATAGCCCCCGACTTTCTGGGCCCGGTCGGCCAGGTCCCCGATCCAGTCGATGATCTTGTAGAGAAACATTACATCCACCGGCGCCAGCTGGTCTTCCAGTTCGAACAGCAGGCGGCGGATCCGGATCTGCTGCTCGTCGGTGAGCCGCTCGATGCGGTCCAGTTCTTCCACCAGTTCTTCCACCAGCTCGGTTTCGCGTCCGCCGAAACCGGTTTCCACCAGATTGTCCAGTTCCTGAATGGCCTTGCGGGCCTGGGCGGAGGCGTTGACGGTGGTCTCCAGGTACTCCATGACCGGTTCGCGCAGCGATTCCGGCGGGCTCATGTTCCGGCCCAGCATGAGTCCGGCGATGTCCTTGGCCTTGTTGGCCACCCGGTCCTGCACCCGGATCATGTCCAGCAGATCCGCCCGGGGCACGGGCAGGAAAAGGCTGCGTGGCAGATGGAGGCGGAATTCCTTCTTGAGCTCGTCCGCCTCGTTTTCGGCTTCGGAAATGGTTTGCTGCACCGCTTCGGCACGTTCCCAGTCCCCGTCGATGGCGGCCTGGAAGAAGTTGAGCAGCTCCGAAGTAGCCTGATGCACGGTTTCATAGTGCTTTTGCAGCGGTGATATGGGCGAACGGCCGAACAGACCGGCAATGGAGGTTCCCAGGGGCATGACGCACCTCACGGGTCGGATCACGTTGGAGGGCGCCAGTGTACGCATCCGGGCGGAGCGCGTCACCGTCGCGCGTGGCCGGAGCAGGTGACGTTCCGGTCCGGTCCGGGGTACAGTAAAGGTCTGAATGAACCCGGATGATACAAAGGAGAGGGGTTTGGCGAGCGAGGCCCGGTTCGGGGAAAACACTTCGGAATACCGGGGTGAAGTGGATGTGCGCTGGGTGATGCGCGAGCTGCTGGATGAGGGCCGAGTCTCCCGCGAGGACTACAACATCATTTCCACCACGCCCCGCGAGAAAAAGGAAGTCAACTGGCACCCCATCCAGGTGGTAGCCAAGTACCGCCTGAGTGACCACTCCGGCAGCGGCCGTGTGCTGGATACGGATTTCCTCACCCAGTGGCTCGCCGACAAGGCCGGGCTCGAGGTCTATGACATTGATCCGCTCAAGGTGCAGGTGGATCAGGTCACCACCGTCATGTCCTACGCCTTTTCCCAGCGTCACGGCATCCTTGCCGTGGAAGTGAGCCGGGATCAGGTGGTGGTGGCCTGTGATCAGCCCTTCCAGCGCGAATGGGAAAACCACCTCAGGCAGGCACTGGGCGAGCGCGAGATCCGGGTGGTTTTCGCCAATCCGGATCAGCTACGCCGCTACCGGGTGGAGTTCTACAACCTGAGCAAGTCCATCGCCGGCGCCAAGGCCGAAAGCGGGCAGAAGGGCAGCAGTGTCACGGATTTCGAACAGTTGCTGCGGCTGGGCGGTTCGGAGACGACGCCGGACGCCGATGACCAGCACATTGTTCATATCGTGGACTGGATCCTGCAGTATGCCTTTGCCCAGCGCGCCAGCGACATTCATCTGGAGCCGCGCCGGGAAATGGGCAAGATGCGGTTTCGCATCGATGGCGTGCTCCACGATGTCTATGAATTGCCCGCCACCATCATGACGGCGGTGACCAGCCGCCTGAAGATTCTCAGCCGGCTCAATGTGGCGGAAAAGCGCAAGCCCCAGGACGGCCGCCTGAAGACGCAGTCGCCGGACGGCGAAGAAGTGGAGCTGCGCATCTCCACGCTGCCCACCGCCTTCGGCGAGAAGATGGTGCTGCGCATCTTCGATCCGGACGTGCTGGTGCGCGGTTTCGAGGAACTCGGTTTTACCGCCGAGGATCGCGAAACCTGGCGCCGGATGACGGCCAATACCCATGGTATTGTTTTCGTGACCGGCCCCACCGGCTCGGGCAAGACCACTACGTTGTATTCCACGCTCAAGGCGCTGGCCACTTCCGAGGTGAATGTCTGCACCATCGAGGATCCCATCGAGATGGTGGAGCCGTCGTTCAACCAGATGCAGGTGCGCGACAACATCGAGCTGGGTTTCGCCGACGGCGTGAAATCCATGCTGCGTCAGGATCCGGACATTATCATGATCGGCGAGATCCGGGATCTGGCCACCGCGGAAATGGCGGTCCAGGCGGCGCTGACCGGCCACTTGGTGCTGTCCACGCTGCACACCAACGACGCGCCGTCGTCGGTGACGCGCCTGCTGGATCTGGGGGTGCCGCATTATCTGGTGACCTCCACCGTGATCGGCATCATGGCGCAGCGGCTGGTGCGTACGCTGTGCCCGGAGTGCAAGGAGGAAGTGGAAGTGGACGCGGAGGCCTGGCAGGACCTGGTGCGCCCCTTCCGCATGAAAGTGCCGGAGACGGTTTGCCAGCCCGTGGGTTGCCTGGAATGCCGCAACACCGGTTACAAGGGGCGCATGGGCGTCTACGAAACCCTGCCCATGGATAACGAGATCAAGAGCCTGATTCATGATCAGGCCAGCCTGGAGGATCTGACCCGGGCGGCGGTCAAGCAGGGCATGAAACCGCTGCGCATCTCCGGCGCGCTGAAGGTGGCGCGCGGGCTGACCACCATTGAGGAAGTGCTGCGGGTCACGCCCATTCAGGATGTGCTGATGAAATCATCGTCCTGAATGACCGCGCTGCTCTATTCCCTGGATTATCATCACTGGTTCATGCTCGGGCTCTTGTGCCTGGTTCTGGACGGGCTCACCCGTAACAGTCTGCCCATGTGGCTGGGGCTCACCGCGCTCACCGTGGGCCTGGCCCAGTTGCTGCTGCCCCTGGCGGGTCTACATACGGGCTGGCCGGCCCAGCTGTGGATGGTCGCCGCCTTGTTGCCGTGCTTTCTGTTCGGGTGGTGGTGGCGCGACCTGCGCGCGCCGCGCCATCTTCCGGCGGAACTGGTGGGCCGTCGCGCACGCCTGGACAAGCCCTTGCGCCGGGGCCGGGGCAAGCTCTGGCTGGATGGGCGCCGCTGGCCCGTCACGGGCGCGGACCTGCCCGCCGGCACCGAGGTGGAAATTCAGGCCCGGCAAGGATTGGCATTCCGGGTCGAAGCCGTTGAGAATACGCGCCCATGACTGAACCCGATCTCTCCGAGCTGCCCGAGGCCCTGCACGCCACGGTGCGCCACCACTGGGACAACCTGACCGACCAGGATGTGCCCGCGAATCTCGACGCCCGGCTACAACCGGCCCTGCCGCGCGTTCTGGCGGGCAGCGACTATGTGGCCGAGCAGCTTGCGCGCTGGTCCGCGTTGTGCGGCTGGCTGACCCACGAGCGTGTGCGGGCGCCGCTGGACGCGCAAACCCTGCGCACGGAGGTGGATGCCGCCCTGGCCCAACTGGACGAGGAAAAGGAGGTCCAGCACAAGCTGCGCGAATTGCGTCATTTCCAGATGGTACGTCTGATCTGGCGGGACCTCACGGGGATTGCGGATTACCACACCACAGTGGCTGAACTCAGTCTGCTGGCGGATACCCTGGTGGACGCCGCGCTGGAGTGGCTGTACGCGCTGGCCTGTAAAGAAGATGGCACTCCCGTGGATGACAACGGCGAAGCGGTGCGCCTGGTGGTGCTGGCCCTGGGCAAGCTGGGCGCGCGCGAGCTGAACCTGTCCTCGGACATTGATCTCATCTTCGCCTATGAACACGAGGGCGATACCCGGGGCGGACGCCGGGAAATGACCAACCATCAGTTCTTTACCCGCCTGGGCCAGCGCTTGATCCGGGTGCTGGATCAGACCACGGCGGCCGGACTGGTGTTTCGCGTGGACATGCGCCTGCGGCCCTGGGGCAAGAGTGGCGCCCTGGCTTCCGGATTCGATGCCCTGGAAAATTATTACGAGACCCAGGGCCGCGAATGGGAACGCTATGCGCTGATCAAGATGCGCCCCATGGCCGGTGATCGGGACGCCGGCGAACGGCTCATGAAGCGCCTGCGGCCCTTCGTCTATCGGCGCTATGTGGATTACGGCGCCTTCGAATCCCTGCGCGAGATGAAGGGCATGATCGAGCGCGAGGTGCGGCGCAAGGGCATCCAGGCGGACGTCAAGCTGGGTCCGGGCGGCATCCGCGAAGTGGAATTCATTGTTCAGGCCTTCCAGCTGATTCGCGGTGGCCAGCAATCGGAGCTGCGCGAGCGCAATCTGTTGAAGGTGCTGCCGGTACTGGCGGACACCGGGCTGCTGCCGCCGGATGTGGGAGATGAACTGCGCGACGCCTATATCTTTCTGCGTGACGTGGAGCACCGCCTCCAGGCGGTGGCCGATCGCCAGACCCAGCGCCTGCCCGATGACGACACCGGCTGGCAGCGGCTTGCGTTCACCATGGGCTATGAACATCGCCGGGCCCTGGAACAGGACCTGGGTGGCCACCGCGACCGGGTGCGGTACCACTTCAGCCAGGTGGTCGCGGATCCGGAACGCGACAATGGCGAAACCGGCGGCGAAAGCGAACTGCTGGATCTCTGGCTGGGCGAGCTGTCGCCCGAGGAGGGGCGGGCGCTGCTGGTCGGCATGGGCGTGGGTGACGAAGATGAGGTGCTGGCTCTTCTGGGCGAGTTCCGCGAGAGCAAGTCGGTGACGTCCATGCAGCGCATTGCCCGCGAGCGTCTGGACCGGCTCATGCCGTTGCTGCTGGAAGCGCTGGGCTATCAGGGCCAGGGGGTGGTGGCCTTGCAGCGGTTGCTGGACTTTCTGGAAGCCATTCTGCGCCGTTCCGCCTATATTGCCTTGTTGCTGGAAAACCCGGATGCGCTCACCCAGCTGGTCAAGCTCGTGGCCGCCAGTCCCTGGATCGCGGAGCGCCTGACGCATTATCCGGTACTGCTCGACGAGTTGCTGGATGTGCGCACCCTCTATTCTCCGCCCGGCCGCGGTGAACTCGACGACGAGTTGCGCCAGCAGATGGTGCGTCTGCCCGAGGACGATCTGGAGCAGCAAATGGAAGTGCTGCGCCACTTCAAGCAGGCGCATCTGTTGCGCGTGGCCGCCTCCGAGGTGACCGAGGTGCTGCCGCTGATGAAGGTGAGTGATTATCTCACCTGGCTGGCCGAATGCATTCTCAACGAAGTGGTGCGCCTGGCCTGGCAACCGCTGGTGGAAAAACACGGCCGTCCGGTGCGCGAGGACGGCCAGCACTGTGATCCGGATTTCATCGTGGCCGGCTACGGCAAACTGGGCGGTATCGAACTGGGGCACAACTCGGATCTGGACCTGGTTTTTCTCCACGATGCCGCGCTCAACGGCGTAACCGACGGCGACAAGAGCGTGGCCAATGAGCGATTCTTTGCCCGGTTGGGCCAGCGCATCGTCCATATCCTGTCCACGCGCACCATGTCCGGCCAGCTCTATGACGTGGATACGCGCCTGCGGCCGTCCGGCGCCGCCGGGCTGCTGGTGTCGTCCATGGACGCCTTCGACAAGTACCAGAACGAAAGCGCCTGGACCTGGGAACATCAGGCGCTGGTGCGCGCGCGGCCGGTGGCCGGTTGTCCGCGCGCGGCGGAACGGTTCAACGCGATCCGGCATCAGGTGCTCAGTCAGGAGCGTGATCCGGCGCAATTGCGCGACGAAGTGCTGTCCATGCGTCAGCGCATGCTTGAGCATCTGGGCCACCAGCACGGGCCGGGGCAGTTCCAGCTCAAGCAGGATCCGGGCGGTATCGTGGATGTGGAATTCATGGTTCAATATAGCGTTCTCAGATGGGCCTGCCGGCACGGCGAACTGACGCGCTATACGGACAATGCGCGCCTGCTGGAAACCCTGGCGGAGCTGGAATTGATGCCGGCCGCCGACGCGGGTCTGTTGCGGGAAGCCTACCTGGCGTATCGGGCCGCCGCGCACCGCCAATCCCTGCGTAAGGAAAAGTCCGTTGTGGACGCGGATGCCTTCGCTGAACTGCGCCAGGGCGTTATCGAGATCTGGAACCGATGGTTCTCTGCTGAGAACGACGGAAAAGACTGAAGCGCTTCAAGACAAGACAAAAAGACTGGAGAACGTTGCCATGTCGATGGCCGATCGTGATGGACTGATCTGGATGGATGGTGAAATGGTGCCTTGGCGCGATGCCCAGGTGCATGTGCTCACCCATACCCTGCATTACGGCATGGGGGTATTCGAAGGCGTGCGCGCCTATGAAACCGATCAGGGCCCGGCCATCTTCCGTCTGCACGAGCACACGGATCGGCTGTTCAACTCCGCCCACATCATGAACATGAAAATGCCGTATTCGAAGGCCGAGCTGAACGAAGCGCAGATGCGCGCGGTGCGCGAGAACCATCTGCCGTCGGCCTATATCCGACCCATGGCATTTCTCGGCAGCGAGGGCATGGGCCTGCGCGCGGACAATCTGCAGGTGCATGTCAGCGTCGCCGCCTGGGAGTGGCCCAGTTATATGTCGCCCGAGGCGCTGGAAGCGGGCATCAAGGTTCGTACCTCGTCCTATACCCGGCATCACGTGAACATCAGCATGTGCAAGGCCAAGGCCAATGGCCATTACATCAATTCCATGCTGGCGCTCAACGAAGCGCTGTCCGGCGGTGCCGATGAAGCGCTGCTGCTGGACGTGGAAGGCTATGTGGCCGAGGGCAGTGGCGAGAACATTTTCGTGGTCTTCGGCGACGAGATTCATACGCCTGAACTGACGTCCTGCCTCGACGGGATCACCCGGGCAAGCATCATCCGGCTGGCCGAGGACCTCGGCTATACCGTGCGCGAAAAGCGCATCACCCGGGACGAGGTATATATTGCCGATGAGGCCTTCTTCACCGGCACCGCCGCCGAGGTCATGCCCATCCGGGAACTCGACGACCGCCTCATCGGCTCGGGCAAGCGCGGTCCGGTGACGGAGAAGCTCCAGAGCCTGTTCTTCGATCTGGTACGCGGCAAGGTGGATCACTACAAGGACTGGCTCACGGTGGTTACCTGAACCCCACCGGTTCCCCATAACGCGGGTGCAACATGTCGGCTATGCCTTCCCAACGCATTCTCGTCGTCGGCCCGTCCTGGGTCGGCGACATGGTCATGGCCCAGACGCTGTTCGCCGAGCTGCGCCATCGTGAACCGGATTGCCGCATTGATGTGCTGGCCCCGGACTGGAGCCGCCCGCTGCTCGAGCGCATGGCCGAGGTGCATCAGGCCCTGTCTTTGCCCTTCGGCCACGGCGATGTGCGCCTGCGCGAACGTCGGCAGTTCGGCCGGGAACTGCGCGGGCGCTATGATCAGGCCATTCTGCTGCCCAACACCTTCAAGTCGGCGCTGATTCCCTGGTGGGCGGGCATTGCCCGGCGCACCGGCTGGCGCGGCGAAATGCGCTACGGTTTGCTCAATGATCCGCGCGTGCTGGACGAGGCGCGTTATCCGCTTATGGTCCAGCGGTTCGTGGCCCTGGCGCATGAACGCAACGCCCCTGTGCCCGAGCGTGAAAGCCTGACCCCGCCGAAACTGGGCGTGGATACCAGTGCCGCCGATCGCGCGCGCAATGATCTGGGCCTCAAGCGCAACCTGCCCGTGCTGGGTCTGTGTCCCGGCGCGGAATTCGGTCCCTCCAAGCGCTGGCCGGAGTCGTACTTCGCGGCAGCGGCCACCGAGCGGCTCAAACAGGGCTGGCAGGTCTGGATCTTCGGCTCGCCCCAGGACCGCGAGGTGGCGGAAACCATTCGCGCGGCCGTGCCCCAACGCGAACAGCGCCGCGTGCATATCCTCGCCGGACATACCACCCTGGCCGAGGCGGTGGATCTGCTCGCGGGCGTGGATGCCGTTATCAGCAATGATTCCGGACTCATGCATATCGCCGCCGCGCTCAATCGGCCCCTGGTGGCGGTGTACGGCTCGTCCTCGCCCGACTTTACGCCGCCCTTGCATGCGGACAGTGAAATCGTGCGTCTGGATCTGGATTGCAGCCCCTGCTTTCAGCGCGAGTGCCCGCTTCGGCATCACAACTGCATGCAGCAGCTGGAGCCGGCCATGGTCACCGCGGCCCTGCAGCGGGTGACCGGAGAAGCGTGATGCGGGTCCTGGTGATCAAGACCTCGTCCATGGGCGATGTGGTCCACACACTGCCCGCGCTCACCGATGCCCGCCGGGCGTATCCGGATATCCGCTTCGACTGGGTGGTGGAAGAGGCGTTCGCGCCCATTGCCGAGCGTCATCCGGCGGTGGACCGGGTCATCCCCTGTGCCCTGCGCCGCTGGCGCAAGCACCCCCTGCGAGCCTGGCGCAGTGGCGAATGGCCCGCCTTCCGCCGGCAATTGCGCGAACGCGACTATGATGCCGTCATTGATGCTCAGGGCCTGCTGAAAAGCGCCTTTCTGGTGCGCCGGGCACGCGGGCCCGCCTACGGGCTGGACCGCGATTCCGCCCGCGAGCCCCGTGCCGCCCGGGTGCTGGATCATCCCCTGAAGGTCCCGCGCGGCCGGCACGCCGTGACCCGGGTGCGGCAATTGTTTGCCCGGGCGCTGGATTATGAGGAACCGGACAGTCTTCCGGATTACGCGCTGGGACGGGATGAACCCGTCCGTGCAAGCGAGCCACGGCAACTGATCTTTATTCATGGCACCACCTGGCCCACCAAGCACTGGCCCCTGGAGCACTGGCAGGCGCTGGCCCGTCTGGCCACCGATGCCGGTTTCCGGGTGTTGCTGCCCTGGGGCTCACAGACCGAGCGCGAACGCGCCGAGGCCATCGCCGGAGTCAGCTCCTCCGCGCGGGTGCTGCCGCGGATGAAGCTCTCCGAGCTGCTGGATCAACTGGCGGAGCTGGACGGTTTCGTGGCCGTGGATACGGGCCTGGCCCATCTGGCTGCCGCCTGTGATCTGCCCGGCGTGGCGCTCTATGGCCCCACGGACCCGCAACTGACCGGCGTGACGGGTCGCCATGCCACCAGCCTGGCGGCCGATTTCCCCTGCGCGCCCTGTCTGCAAAAGCAATGCACCTATCGTGGCGAGCTCGGCCGGGGCGTGAATCCGCCCTGTTTTTCCACCCTGGCGCCGGAGCAGGTCTGGCAGCGATGGCTGCAACAGGTGCGCTGATGGATATCGCCTTTGCCCTGTTTCGCTATTTTCCGTACGGCGGCCTCCAACGCGATATGAAAGCCATGGCTGAAGCTGCCGCCGCTCGGGGCCACAGGTTGACCATCTACACGCGGGAATGGCAGGGCGAACCGCCGGAGGGAGTGGGTTTTCACAGCCTGCCTGTACGGGCACTGACCAATCATGGACGGGACGCGCTTTTCGCACAGCGGTTGCGCGACTATGTCCACGAGCATGATGTGCTGGTCGGCTTCAACAAGATGCCGGGGCTGGACTTCTATTATGCGGCGGATGGCTGTCTCGCTGCACGCTACGAGCGGCACCCGGCGCGCTGGCTCCCGCGCTACCGTGCCCGCCTCAGGCAGGAGGCGGCTGTATTCGCTGCCGGTTCGCCCACCCGTATTCTCTCGATTTCGCCACCGCAGAAACAGCTGTATCGGCTTCATTATGATACCCCGGAGAGTCGCTTCTGTGATCTGCCACCCGGGATTCGGCGCGACCGGATTGTGCCGCCGGATTACGGTGAATACCGTGCCCAACACCGCCAGGACTGGGCGCTGGAACCCGACACCCCGGTGTTATTGTTCGTGGGGTCGGGATTCCGGACCAAGGGACTGGATCGTGCCTTGCGCGCTCTGGCGGCGCTCGGGCATGCCCGGGCACAGCTCTTTGTTATCGGCCGGGACAAGTTGGGCCCCTACCGTCGTCTTGCGGACAAACTCGGGGTTGCGCACCAGGTGCACTTTCTCGGCGGGCGAGACGATATTCCGCAATGGCTCTGGGCAGCCGATGTTCTCTTGCATCCGGCCTATGCGGAAAATACGGGAACCGTGTTGCTGGAGGCGGCGGTGGCCGGCCTGCCCGTACTGACCACCGATGCCTGTGGCTATGCGTTCTGGGTGCGTCAGGCCCATATGGGTACCGTGATTGCAGCCGACATGGTTACGGATGACGCACTGAAGCAGGCCCTTGTCCAGATCCTGGGCGTGGATCGCGAGTATTGGGTTGAGCAGGGACGTACTTTTGCTCAAACGGCCGATATATTTGATCTGGTTGAGCATGCCGTCGACTGCATTGTGGGGCAGGAGGGCGCATGAAGCTGTGGTTACGCGCTGATCTGGCGTCGGTCTGGCGCGAATACCCGAATGCATTCGCTGCGGCCCGGCTACAGGAGGGCGCCGTTTATCGTCGTCGTGAGGGCCGGCGAACCCTGCGCTTTGAGCACGACGGCCGGGGGTACTTTCTGAAGTATCACCAGGGCGTGGGTTGGCCCGAGATTGCCAAGAACCTGGTGCAGTTCAAGAAGCCGGTGCTGGGCGCGGAGGCGGAGTACCGAGCCATTCGCGCGGTGGACGCGGCCGGGCTGGATACGCTGACCGTGGCCGGTTTCGGCAGTCGCGGTGCGGATCCCGCAAGCCGTGAATCCTTCCTCGTGACCGATGAGTTGGCGGACTGCTTTAGCCTGGAAGAGCTGGGCGAACAATGGCTGGTCTCCGGAGGCGACCTCCGTTTGAAGCGCGAGCTGATCAGGCGAGTCGCGCGTATTGTGCGCGTGATGCATGATGCCGGAGTGAATCATCGCGACCTTTATCTCGGCCATTTTCTGATGCCGCGCACAGCGATCGCGCGGGCCGCTTCGGATGCACCCTTGTATTTGATTGACCTGCATCGCTCCCAGGTTCGACGTCGCGTGCCGCGCCGATGGCTGGTCAAGGATCTGGGCGGGCTTTATTTTTCCGTGGCGCGTTTCGGGCTTACCCGGCTGGACCTGTTGCGCTTCGTCCGTTCCTATACGGGTGCTTCTCTGCGTCACGCCCTGATGCGTGATCGTCGATTCTGGCGACGAGTGCGCCTTGAAGCGGAACGCATCTATCGGCGCTACTATGAGGTAGAACCGACCTTTCCATTGCAATATGCCGAGCATCCGGGCAAGGATATATGACTTCGCTGCCCGGTTTCTCCGTGGTCATCCCCGCCTACAACTATGGCCATTGTCTGGCGCGGGCCGTGCGCTCGGCGGCGGGGCAGGATGATCCCTGTTTCCAGGTACTGGTTATAGATGATGGTTCCACGGACGATACCGCAGAGGTCGTGACCGTGTTACGCGAGGAAGGCTGGCACTTCGAATACCGGTACCAGCCGAATGCCGGTGTGTCGGCCGTACGCAACCGCGGAGTACGGGAGGCAGCCTACGCGTGGTTGATTTTTCTCGACGCGGATGACGAGCTTCTGGCCGGTGCGTTGCGGCAGTTCCGGAATGCCCTGGAAGGTGACCCCGGCGCGCGCCTGATCATCGCCGGCCACGAAAGCGTGCTGCCCGATGAAAGTGTGCGCCCGGTTCGTCCGCCCCGGATGCACGGGGCCGGGGTCGGGAATCTGTCGCTGTTTCTGGACAAGGAGGTGTCGATCGCGAACGGCGCTTGTGCCTTGCACCGGGATGTGTTTTCGGCGATCGAATACCGCAGCGATCTGCGCCATACGGAGGACCTGCCCGTGTTCGCGCACGCACTGGCGCATTATCCGGTTACGACTACTCCGGAACCAGTGGCCCGGATCCACAAGCATGGTGACAGCAGGCGCCATGATGCGCAGGCGGCGGTCGCGCTGGGCATGCGGCTCGAGAATATTATTTTCGACGAGAGCGATCTGCCTCCGGAGGCACAGAGCCTGCGCAGGGATTACCGGTCACGACGTGCTTTGTCGCTGCTCAAGCTTTGTTACCGTTCCGGCGATTATGCCCATGCAGTGTCTTATTTCATGCGAGCATTCCGGGTGAGGCCTCTGCGTGCGCTCGCCCCACGGTATCTGCGTCGTTTTCTGGTGAGCCTGTGGAAACGCTAAACGCGACCGATCTTGGGGCGCTGACCCTGAAACACTGGCGACCGGTGCAGCTGGACCTGGACGGGGAGCCGCTGGTGCTTGAAGAGTGCTTGCGACTGCTGCCCGGCAAGCGGATTGCCGCCCGGGCGCGATATCGGGACGCGATCGTGTTCGCCAAGGTGTTCTTTGAATCCGGCCATCAACGACTGGCCGAGCGGGAGATGGATACCCTGCGGCAATTGCAGGATCAGGGGGTGCAGGTCCCGGAACCCCTGGCTGTGCGGCTGGGAACGGGGGTGACCGTGGTGCTGACCGAGTGGCTGGAGGGCGGCACGCCGGTTGCGGATGCGCTCGGGTTGAAAGATGAAACAGTGCTTCAAAGCCTGCTGAGCCAGATTGATCATATGTACCGGGCGGGGTGGTATCAGCGGGATCTGCATCTGGACAACTTCGTATGGCTGGGTGGCAGGGTACGGGTCCTGGATGCCGGTGCCATGGCCGCGCTGCCCGCGAGTCGGTTTCGGCGCAATCGCCTCGTGATCCGAAACCTGGCGTTGTTGTGCGCCCAGGCGTCACTGGATCAGGCCGGGTTCCTTCGCTCACGCATCGAAGGCTATTTCGAATGTTCCGGACGGCGCCAACGCCAGCTTGCCCGCGCGATTCGGCATGCGCGGAACCGGCGAATACGCCGGGCCCGCCGCAAGTGGCTGCGTTCCTGCTCCGCATTGCACAGGACACGGCTGGAAGGCGGAACCCTGCTGCTTGATCGCGGGCAGGAGTGTAATGAGGCGGAGTTGTCGGGTCTGCTCCGGGATCCGGAGAGCGCGACGCTCATCAAGCAAGGCAGCCGGATCCACGTGTACGGCACCCGGAATTGGGTGATCAAGGAATACCGGGACTCGTCCCTGCGCGCCCGGGTCAAGCAACGGCTGGGTCTGGATTCGGCCCGGCGCAGCTGGGTCATGGGCTGGACTTTATCCATGCTGGGGGTGCCTACACCACGGCCTGTGGCCTGGTTGCGTGAACGAAGGGGGCAGAGCGTATTGATTTATCCGCGTCTTGCCGGCCCGCGTTTGAGTGACCTGATGGAACAGGAGCCGAACTACGCGCACGCCTTGACTCCGCTGGTGCTTGACTGGCTTGGTCTGATGGGCGAAGCGGGTTGCTGGCATGGTGACACCAAGGCGCAGAACGTGCTGATCGTGAATGAATCACCCTGGCTGATCGATCTGGACGCCGCAGGTTGGAGCCGTTGGCGCTGGCGAAGTCATCGGCGTAACCGGATGGATGTACGCCGTTTTCGGGCCAATCGCACCCAGTTTGTGCCGATAGAGGACTATCGGTTGACCAAAGCCGAGGAAAACAGGGAAACCCAGCGATAATGCGGCAACTCAAATACCTGCAAGAGAAACCGGGGTGGCTCACGCCGGGTGTGGCCGTGGCACTGGGCAGTCTGGTGTTATCGGTGATAGCGCTGATTGACGATCCGGTAGTCAACCGGGATGGCATGCTGTATGTGAGTGTGGCCCGTGAGGTGATTGAACAGGGCGTGACGGCTGCCTTCGATCGCTTTAACTGGCCGTTCCTGCCATTGTTGTTGGCTCTCGGATCTGTCGTTTCCGGTGCGGACCCGGCCCAAGTGGCCACCGGATATTCGGTATTGTCCGTCCTGTTGTTGTGCGTTCTAGCGGTGCGTATAGCGGGACGGCTTTCCCCCCAATGGTCCTGGCTCGCCGTGTTGTTTGTTCTGGGTGCTCCGGTGTTCAACGAATACCGGGCAGACCTGTTGCGGGGGACCGGTGCCTGGCTGTTTCTCCTGCTTGCCCTGGACCAGGTCCTGAGCTGGGTGCACACGCGGCGAAGCCGTCATGCCCTGGGCATCCAGATTTTCGTGGTGGGCGCCTTCCTGTTTCGGCCGGAGATGGCCTTTCTTTCCGTGAGCGTCCCCTTATGGCTACTTGTGCGCGAGGGTCTTCGTCAGGGGTTGATCGACACCTTGCGGCTCACAGGGGGATTGTTGATAGGCGGGCTCGCAGGAAGTGCACTGCTGCTAACCGGTGTTGTCGGGGATGGTATCCGAGTGCTCGATTTCCTACAGGTGCTGAACCTGCCCGCGCACTGGACCGGGTTTGAAGATAAGGCTCGTGAAGTCGTGGAGACAGAGTTGAGCCACCACTCTTCAGAAGAGGCGCCCCAGATTCTCCTCGTCGGCCTGGTCTCGGTCATATTCACGAAATGGTTGACGCTTCTGGGCATATTTGCGATGCCCTTTTTATATGCCGTCATTTATCGTAAAGGTTTTCTCCACCGCGGGATTTTTGTTACCGCCATTGCCTTTCATGTTTTGGTGCTGGTGCTTTTTCTCACTCGCGACTTCTTTATTTCGGCGCGCTATGCCGTGCCGTTGGCCTTGTTGTCGTTGCCCTGGGTGTGCATTGGGCTTTCTGCTTTCAGCGATAAATTCAACGAAAGCCGTTGGCGCGGAGCAGGTTATTTTCTGGTCGTTGTGTCTGCGTTGAGCGGGGTAATTAGTACATCTCCGGGTAAGGACCACATAAAACAAGCTGGACAGTGGATCAGACACCAGGAGGCCCTCCCGGAGCCGATATACTTCTCCGATCGACAGATTGCCTATTATGCCACCCGATCCTACCCGGAGCCGACGGATTTCCCACCCCTTGGAAGAGTCATGGCAAAGGGTGGGGCATGGAACGCGTTTGCAGTGCTGATAGAGGAAGAAGTATCGGGTAGCCGGGTGGATGAATGGGCGGACAATAAAGGGTTGACCCTGCATAGACGATTTTCGGACGGCGCGGACGAGGAAGTTCGTGTCTACGTGGGGCCGTAACGGCGTCTCAGGCTTTTTGTGGATAAGGGTTGTTGCTGTCAGGTTGATGCTTGAAGCGCCGATGAACCCAGAGATATTGGCCAGGCGCGTGTCGGACCGACTGCTCAACAATGTGGTTAACCCGAACCGCATCTTCAAGATCATCCCCCGAGGGAAAGTTCTCCAGTGGCGGCTGGAAGACCAGGCGATAGCGACCCTTGGGCAGGCGGTAGTAGGCCATGGGGATGACGGGGCTGCCGCTTAACCGGGCTATACGGGCCGTGGCCGTAATGGTGGCTGCCGGTACGCCGAAAAAGGGGGCATAAACACTGTGCTTGCGGCCGTAATCCTGATCGGGCGCGTACCAGATCGTTTCTCCCCGGCGCAGGTGCCGGACCAGCCCGCGCAGATCAGCGCGATCAA
>CAJXLA010000044.1 GCA_913055795.1 uncultured Alcanivorax sp.
CCGCCTTCAAAAGGGCGCCTCGATTGCGAACCAGCCTGAAAGCCTGAGTCCGCAACGGGTTTTTCAACAGCCTGCTAGCACGCTGCCGGAAACCGGTTTCACACAAGCGGAAACGGACCTGTTGTTTCAGTTCAATTCATGCAACTGGGGTCGGAAGCCGATTGCCTCCTGCAGATGTTTCTGTGAAACGTCGTCTTCGTTTTCCAGGTCGGCAATAGTCCGGGCTATGCGCAGACAACGGTGCAGTGCGCGTGCGGACAGGCCGATCTTTTCCATGGCCTGGCTCAGCCAGGCCTGATGCGTTTGCGTAATGGATTCCAGTTCTCCGGGCGTGAGTTCCGCATTCGTTTTGTGCTGGCGTTGGAACTGACGCTTGCGGGTAGCGATCACGCGTTCACGCACACGGGTGCTGGGTTCGCCCGGTTGGCGATTGAGCAGCTCTTCCGGCGCTACGGCCTGCACATCCACATGAATATCAATGCGGTCGAGCAGGGGGCCGGAAATCTTCTTCTGGTAGCGCTTTGCCTTGTCGCAGACATAGCCGCAGCTTTTGACCGGATCACCCAGATAGCCGCAGGGGCAGGGGTTCATGGCGGCGACCAGTTGGAAACGCGCGGGGAAGGTGGTTTGTTGTGACGCCCGGGCGATGCTCACCTCGCCGTTTTCCAGGGGCTCGCGCAGCACTTCCAGTACGCGCCGGTCGAATTCCGGCAGTTCGTCCAGAAAGAGCACGCCCTGATGCGCCAGCGAGATTTCCCCGGGCCTGGGGTTCTGACCGCCGCCCACCAGTGCTACCGGCGAAGCCGTGTGATGGGGTGAGCGCAGCGGCGGATGGTAAAACTGCTCCACGGACCTGGGCTTGTGCAGCGAATGCACCACCGCCGCCTCCAGAGCCCGGTCTTCGTTCAGCCCGGGCAGCAGGCCCGGCAGGCGTTTGGCCAGCAGGCTCTTGCCACTGCCGGGCGGACCGCACATGAGCAGCGAGTGTTCCCCGGCGGCGGCGATCTCCAGCGCCCGGCGCGCCTGGATCTGTCCCCGCACCTCGGACAGACAGGGTCCGTCCGGAGCCTGTTGCGTGGGCCGGGCCGGTTCCACGATGTCCAGCCGTCGTTCACCGCGCAGGAAGGTGCAGACGTCCATCAGACCCCGGCCGGTGAGCACCTCGCCGCCGGCCAGGCTCGCCTCCTCGGCGTTTTCACCCGGGAGAATCAGCCGGTGCTCGGCGTGGCGCGCGGCCAGCGCGGCGGGCAGCACACCGGCGACGGCATGGAGGCGTCCGGACAGGGCCAGTTCACCCACGAACTCCAGATCGTCGACGTCGCGGATGGAGCCCAGCTGTCCCGTGGCGATGAGGATCCCCAGTGCAATGGGCAGATCGAAGCGCCCGCCATGCTTGGGCAGATCCGCCGGGGCGAGATTCACGGTAATGCGTTGCTGGGGGAACTGAAAGCCGGCATTGACGATGGCCGAACGCACCCGGTCCCGACTTTCGCGCACCGCTGCCTCGGGCAAACCTACAACATTGAAGGCCGGCAATCCGGGTGCCAGATGCGTTTCCACCCGCACCACGGGTGCTTCCACACCCACCTGGGCGCGGGACAAGAGAATGGGCACGCTCATGAATCCGGGCTCCGCGGTCCGCTTTCGCGGTGACCCAGTGTAGTGGCCCTGATGGACAGGGCTGTCATCCAGCGCTTACCTGCTGTGTCCGAGAATCAATGTTCTTGTTGTGCGTTCTTGCTGGCGGAGGTTCGCTGCGGCTGAACCAGCAAGACCGCCAGGGCGAGCAGGCTGACCAGGGCCGTGGCGGGCAGCTGCCAGGGAGCGGGCAGCACACAGGGACGGCAGTCATAGAAGAGCGTGCTGGCGAGGATCAGTACCACGACCAACGTGGTCGCCAGATAGAGCGTGGGCCGCAGAAGAGACTGATGACGGTACAAGCGCCAGCCCACGGCCAGCAGATAGAGCGCCAGCGCCGGCGAAAAGGCCAGGGCGAAGAAGGCCACCGGACCTTGGGTCAGGCTCAAGTTCCGGAGCGGGTTCTTGTCGCCTTCATCCGCGCTCAGTCGTTGGTGCAGGCGTTCGGGCATGCGCCACTGATAGCAGTGCAGGCTGCAACCGCTGGCATTGACCCGGTCCGGGTCCGCACCGTTATCCAGCAATAGCCGGGTCAGTTTCCAGGCCTGCTGGCGGGCGGCCCAGTGCAGGGCCGTGTTGCCCTCGGTATCGGCCTGGTTCGGGTCCAGTCCCCGGAGCAGCAACAGCTCCACCACCGCACGATCCCGGCCGCCTTCCTTGATGTAGTGCAGCAACAAATCGGTGTGGCGCTGACGGAAGTCCGGCACCGCACGGATCAGGGTCCGGATCAGCGGCAGCCGGCCCGTGTCCAGCGCCAGCGGGATGACCGAGGCCTGGCCGCCGCTGGTCAGCGTCGGGTCCGCGTCCGCCTTGAGCAGGCGTTTCACCAGCCAGAGCCGGTTGCCCGCCACGGCCCGTTCCAGCGCTGTTGTGTCCTGACGGTCGCGGTGATTGGCCGGATAGCCGTTATCCAGCAACAGATTCACTTTCTCGCGCGTGAAATGAGGCTCCGGGCTTCGGAAACGCTCCGGTGCCTTGATAAGGGCGACCACGGACGTGCCATCTTCGGCGGAGGCCAGCGCCGGGTCGGCGCCGCGTTCGAGCAGCATCCGGGTAGCCTCGGTGGAAGCAAAAAACAGCGGTGGATAGCCGCTGTCCGGCAAGCGGTTCAGTTCAAAGCCTCGCTCCAGCAGCCAGTCCAGCTTTTCCGCCCGGCCCTGCTGGGCCAGCCGCCAGGCGAGATCGCCGCCGCCGTATTGATGCAACTTGCCGGGAGCCGCACCCGCCCGGGCCAGCCCGCGCGCCACCGGCAAGGGGGCATCCGCCCACAGGGCTTGCGCCAGCGTTCGGCTGGCGGCTTCTTCCGGCAGTTGCGCGTCCGGGTCGAGTTCACGCAGCAGATGCACCTTTTGCCAGGCCTGATTCCCGGCCGCCCGGCGAATGGGGGACTGGCCCTGCTCGGGGGTCACCGTCGGATCGGCGCCGTGGCGCAGCAGCAGCTCGAAAACATCCAGGTTGTGGTGTCCGGCGGCGGCATACCAAAGGGGGGTTCGGCCTCGCTGGTCCTCCTTGTTCACGGAGGCGCCCAGCTGGATCAGCCAACCGACCAGGGCAGCGCTGGACTTGCGTGCGGCCAGGTGCAGGGGCGTGATGCCTTTCCGGTCCCAGGCGCCGGGTTCGGCGCCGCGCGCCAGCATGAGCGCCGCCGCGTCGCGATAGATATCCACCGCGCCGTTCTGCTCCGGCATGCCGGCAACGGCGGCATGGACAGGCGTGCGGTGATTCCGGTCGCGCTCGTTGAATAGTGCCCCGGCACGCATGAGTCGCGGGGTGATCCGCCTCAGCTCGGTGCTGTCGGGCGGATGGCCGCAGCGGAAAAAACGGTGCAACGGCGAGGCACCGCTGTTATCCGTGATTTGCGGATCCACGCCCAGCTCGAGCAAGAGCGGAACCCGCTCCGGCGCTTCACAAACGGCGTGATGCAAGAGCGTGCGGCCCTGCGCGTCGGTCGCCGAGGGCGAAGGCAGTTCCGCCACCTGACCGCGCAGATCCTTGCGGCTCAACGAATCCAGCCAGGGACTCAGCTCGGCGACGTTCGCGGCGCTCGCCGGGCCGACGAGCAGCACCAGCACAGCCAGGACAGGTCTCATTCCCCGTCGAGCCGGCGTTCCAGTTCCGCCACTTCCTGTTCCAGCGCTTCCACGCGTTCCCGGGTACGGGTCAGTACACGTTGCTGAGCGTCGAATTCCTCCCGGCTGATCAGATCCAGCCGGCTGATGGCTTCGGAAAGCACCGCACGCAGGTTGTGCTCCACCTCGCCCGCGATGTCGCCGGCCATGGGCACGCGCTGGCGAACCTCGGCCATGATGCGGTCAATAAAGGGCTGGTCATCCATCGGTAAAAAACGGTCCGCGCCTGTTCAACGTCGCCCGATGATAGCACAATCGTGCGGCGCGCCTGCGTGCACCAAATCGGGGAATGCCCTGAAAAGGTGCACTGTCCTGGTTCGTGCCAACCGGCCGCAATACCGGCTGTGTTGCGCAAGTCTCTGATTTTGCGTGTTTTATCCGAATGGGCATGGATCGTGCAATCAACGAGACACAAGCGTTCGCGCTGACAGGGGATGGGGCCCCGGCCCGCATCCGCAATGGGAACCATCGTTTACAGCGATGTAAGCGACAGGAGAGCAACCAATGAAACTCGTCACTGCCGTTATCAAGCCGTTCAAGCTCGACGATGTGCGTGAGGCATTGTCCGAGATTGGCGTGCAGGGCATCACCGTAACCGAGGTGAAGGGCTTTGGACGCCAGAAGGGGCACACCGAACTCTACCGCGGGGCGGAATATGTCGTGGACTTTCTGCCCAAGGTAAAGATCGAGGTGGCTATTTCCGACAACGATCTCGATCAGGTGATCGAGGCCATTTCCAAGGCGGCCAACACCGGCAAGATCGGTGACGGCAAGATCTTTGTAACCGGGCTGGAGCAGGCGATCCGGATTCGCACCGGCGAAACCGACGCGGATGCCATCTAGGCCTCGCACAAGACGCGATCCATGCCCGTAAACAGGATCATTTTGTTAGCACGTCCAATCGGAGGGTTGTACCGTGGAAAACCAAATCTTTGAACTGCAGTACGCCATCGACACCTTTTACTTCCTGGTGTGTGGCGCACTCGTAATGTGGATGGCCGCCGGCTTCTCGATGCTCGAGGCAGGCCTGGTGCGCGCGAAAAATACGACTGAAATTCTGACCAAGAACGTGGGGCTTTTCTCCATCAGCTGCGTGATGTACCTGGTGTGCGGCTACGCCATCATGTACGACGGCGGGATTTTCCTGAACGGCATCCATGAATTCGGCCTGGACGGTGTTCTGGCCAGTTCGAAGGAAGCCGGTTTTGACGGCGGCTCGGTCTATTCCGGCGCGTCGGACTTCTTCTTTCAGGTAGTTTTCGTGGCGACCGCCATGTCCATCGTATCCGGTGCCGTGGCCGAGCGCATGAAGCTGTGGGCCTTCCTGACGTTCGCGGTGGTCATGACTGGCTTCATCTATCCGCTGGAAGGGTCCTGGACCTGGAATGGCGATGCCGTCTTCGGTCTGTACAAGCTGGGCGAGCTGGGCTTCAGTGACTTTGCCGGCTCCGGCATTGTGCACATGGCCGGCGCCTCCGCCGCACTGGCTGGTGTGTTGCTGCTGGGCCCGCGCAAGGGCAAGTATCGCTCCGACGGCACGGCCAACGCCATTCCCGGCGCCAACCTGCCGCTGGCCACCCTGGGGACCTTTATCCTGTGGATGGGCTGGTTCGGCTTTAACGGTGGCTCCGTGCTCAAGCTCGGTGATGCCGCCAGCGCGCATTCCGTGGCCATGGTCTTTCTGAACACCAACACGGCCGCTGCCGGTGGTGCCATCGCCGCACTGATCGTTGCACGCATCATGTTCGGCAAGGCGGATCTGACCATGCTGTTGAACGGTGCCATTGCGGGGCTGGTAGCAATTACCGCCGAGCCGTCCACGCCCACCGCCCTTCAGGCCACGATCTTTGGTGCTCTGGGTGGTGTACTGGTGGTCTTCTCCATCATCGCGCTGGACAAGCTCAAGATCGACGATCCGGTGGGTGCCATCTCGGCCCACGGTACCGCGGGTCTGCTGGGCCTGCTGCTGGTACCGCTGACCAACAGTGGCGTCACCTTTACCGGTCAAATCGTGGGCGCGTTGACCATCTTCATCTGGGTTTTCGGTGCCAGCCTGATCGTATGGGCCATCCTCAAGGCGATCATGGGGATCCGCGTGGAGGAGGAGCTGGAGTACGAAGGCATGGACCTGGCCGACTGTGGCATGGAAGCCTATCCGGAATTCGTGAAGAGCTCCTGATCGGCTCTTTGCGGGCCCAGGGACGGGCCATAGTCACGGCACAAGGGGACGCTTCGCGTCCCCTTTTTTATGCAGATCCGAGCGACGCTGTCGGACCGGTTTCCGTTTCGTGGCACACAAGTTGCTTCGCCGGGGGACAAGAATCCATCCAGGAGTGCCTCATGTCCGTTGACCCCGATCCCGCTTACCTGCGCGTCGACGCCGTGCGCTCGACACTGCATGTGGATGTCTGCACGCTCTATCTTGCCCGCGCGCGGGAACAGGAACTGGAGCTCCATGTTACCAGCGGCCTGAATCAGAAAGTGGTAGGCTCCCGGATCCCCTTTGATCAGGGCCTGACCGGCAAGGTGGCCAGTCGGCAATCGCCCGTTGCCGCGCGCGATATTCAGAGCCATCGTGATCACTATCATGTGGAAGGCTCGGGCGAGGAGCGTTTCCAGAGTTATCTCGGCATCCCCCTGCTTCAGCGGGATACCTTGCTGGGTGTGCTCGTGATCCAGACCGAACAGACCAAGACGTTCTTCCAGCGCGATATTCGCGAGCTCTACGACGCCGCGCGGGATCTGATCGATCATCTGGTCCGCCCGGAAGCCTACTGAAATGAGGCCTGGCCGGCGCAAAGCAGCAGCTGCACCTTGAGCGAGTCCGCACCCGTATCCGTGTGGGGCAGTGTTCCCACGAGGGACGCGAGGACAGCAACCAGGATTTCCACGGCATCTATGTGTCCGACGTCCCCTTGCGTAGCACCAAGGGCGTGGCGCCAGCCCGGACAGACGCTATCAACAGCAGTGATGGCAGTCGGGCCGTGAGCGAATCCGCTGTAGCGGGCGTTCTCGAAGACTATTTCTGCACGCCGGAAGTCTGGTCAGTCCGGATACCGGGACCGAGGATCCGGCGCTGCGCAAGGCTCTGCATCCCGATCCCTTCAGACGCTACAAAGTGTTATCCGAGTTAACGTTCGAGCTGCGCCATCCGAGCACGAAACTGTTCGGCAAGGGCAGGCCGCCCGTTCTGGAAAGCACCCCGTTGTCTTGTGGCAGCTGGTATCCCTGGGGCCGGCAATCACGGTAATCGTGCTAGCAAGCTGTTGAAACCCCTTTGCGTGCTCAGCGCGCAAGGGGGTTTTCAACAGCCTGGTAGTGGTACGCTGAGCAAATGTCACTCGGATGTCGGCGGGGTCTTGCGGTCGGAATTCCGGGCAAGCGAGGGGAACGTCATCTTGTCGATGCCGGGGAACTGGAGAGGTAATTCATCGACGGCCGTCAACTGGTAACGATCCTTCTGCAACAACTCGGCCATATGAGTCAGCGTGTATTCCGGCGCTCGGGTAGCGACGAAGTTGGCGAGCCAGGCCGGGATATGTCCCCCGGGGTTTACGAAAGTGCGGAACATGATCCGGCTACCGCCATCTTCCAGCGGCTCCAGCCGGAAGCGGTTATCGAGTTCCGGAATGCGAAGCCAGTTCTCCTGCTCTGGCACCACACCTTCGAGCGCCCGGGAATGAATGGTAATAGCGTTGGTGTCCGGGTTCTGCTCGATGGTGCTGCGTGCGGCAATGTCCCGATCGGATACAGGCCAGATACCATTGATTTTGATGCGAATCACGTCCCGACCCCATTCGTCGGGCCGGATTTCCGCATCACTGCACTGAAAAACCCATTCCGGATATCGCTTGATATCGCCCATGACGGCCATGACACTCAGCATGGGTTGCGGGACTTCGATGACGCCGCGAAACATTTTGATGGGGCTATTCGCGACGGGCCGGACAAAGACATCGACTTCACCGCGCTGGTCCGCTTCGCGTACCTGCTTCCAGTCATCATCTTTTGCCACTGCGGCGTTGCCGGCCAGGACAACGGCGAGTATCAGCAGACGGGGCACGACAGTGTTCATTCTGCTTCTCCAGTCGGGAACAGGCACGCGCGCACTCAGTTCAACGCATGGGCCATGAAAGGGGGCAGGGTAAGCGCGCCCTGGTGAATGGCGTCGGAGTAATAGTTTGTGGGCAGCTGTTGCCGCTGAACATCTTCGTTGCGGAAACGGCTCAGATCACATTGCTTGCCCGCGAGGGTGCAGCTCCACCAGCCGGAGGGATAAATGGGCTGGGGAAAGGGCAGGGTACGGACATCGTCGAAGCCCGCGGCACGCATGTTGTGGTGTAAATCGCGGATGATCGTGTCCGTGTGCAGCAACGGGGATTCGCTCTGCTGCACAATGATGCCGCCATTGCGCAGCACACGGTGGCATTCGCGAAAGAAATCCGTCTGGAACAGGCCGGCGGCCGGGCCCACCGGATCCGTCGAGTCGACAATAATGATGTCGATGGATTCCGCTTCGCGGTCTTTCATCCAGGCCACGCCGTCGGTGAATAGCAACTGGGCGCGCGGATCGTCATTGGCCTCGCATAGCTCCGGAAAGTAGCGCTCAGCCAGACGAGTCACGGTTTCATCGATATCGATCTGCCAGGCCTGCTCCACGTTATCGTGGCGCAGAACCTCGCGCAGGGTGCCGCAGTCGCCGCCGCCGATGATGGCCACGTTGCGCGGCCGATCATGTGTAAAGAGCGCCGGGTGGCTCATCATTTCGTGGTAGAGGAAATTGTCCCGGCTGCTGAGCATGGTGGCACCGTCAATGGTCATGAGATGACCGAAGGTTTCGGTGTCCCAGATCTCGACCACCTGCCAGGGGGAGGCCACCCGTTCGAGCTTGCCCTTGACCCGCAGGCCAAAGGCGGTGCCGGCACTGTCGAAGTGCTCGAAAAACCATTTTTCCGTATCGAGACTCATTCTCGGCTCCGCGGGCTTGCCCGCGCGCATTGTAGCCGCTGAACGTGGACGTTTCCCAGAAGATTGTTGTTCTGTTCTAATGCCGCCATGAATGATCAGGGAATTCCGCCGACGGGTCTCGGTGAAAACGCCCAGCCCTATAATGTGGACCGGTGGGGGGAAGGCCATTTCCGCGTGGGCACCGACGGCCGCCTTTATGTGCGCCCGGTGCCCGACGACCCCCGGGAAGCGGCGCTGGAGGATGTGTTCGCCGCCTGCCGCGACCAGGGGCTGCGCCAGCCCGTGCTGGTGCGCTTCGCCGGCATTCTGCGTCACCGGGTGCGCATGCTCACGGACGCCTTTGCCGGGGCCATCCAGGAACTCGATTACCGTGGCCGCTATACCGTGGTCTATCCGGTCAAGGTGAATCAACAGCGTCGCGTGGTGCACGAAATGCTCCAGGCGGGCACCGAGCGTGCCCGGGTGGGTCTGGAAGCCGGCTCCAAGCCGGAACTGCTCACGGTCATGGCCCTCTCGCGTGAACCGGGTGACGTCATTGTGTGCAACGGCTACAAGGACCGTGCCTATATCCGGCTGGGTCTGATGGCGGAAAAGCTGGGTTTCCGCGTCACGTTGGTGGTAGAAAAACTGTCGGAACTGCCTGTCATCCTGGAGGAAGCGGATCGGCTGGAGGGCACGCCGCGCATCGGTCTGCGCGTGCGCCTGATGTCCATCGGTGAAGGCAACTGGCAGAACACCGGTGGTGAGAAATCCAAGTTCGGCCTGTCCGCGCCGCGGATGATGGAGGCGGTGGAGATCTGCCGCGCGGCGGGCCGGCTGGATGCCATAACCATGCTGCACTTTCACCTGGGGTCCCAGGTCGCCAACCTCCGCGACATCAAGGCGGGCATGAACGAGGCCGCGCGCTATTACCAGGAACTGCGCCAGCTCGGTGTCCCCGTGGAGGTGGTGGACGTGGGCGGCGGCCTCGGGGTGGATTATGAAGGTACGCGATCGCGTTCCTGGTGTTCCATGAACTATACGCCCGATGACTATGCCCGCCAGATCGTGCGCTCGCTGCGCGAGCACTGCCGCCGTCATGATCTGCCCGAGCCGGACATCATCAGCGAATCCGGTCGCGCGCTGACCGCGCACCATGCGGTGTTGCTGACCCATATCATTGACCGCGAAGCCCTGCGCGAGCAGGAACTGGAGGCGCCCGCGGAGCGTGGCGTTCCCGAGCTGGCGCGTTTGTGGCAGCTTTATGAACAACTCGGCCAGGTGGCGGTGTCGCCGCTGGAGCAATACCAGGAGTTGCTCGCGGCCTGGCAGGATCTGCAGGATCGTTTCCTTCAGGATGAAATCAATCTGACCCAGCGGGCCTGGGCGGAGCGGGTCTATATCAATGCCCAACTCAAGTTGCGCGCACGCCTGGACCCGACCCGGCGGTTGCAGCGTGAGCTGCTGGATACGCTCAACGAAAAGCTGGCCGACAAGCTTTTCGTGAATTTCTCCATCTTTCAGTCCCTGCCGGATGTCTGGGGCATTGACCAGATCTTTCCGGTCATGCCCCTGCGCGGTCTCCGGGGCACGCCGGACATGCGGGCGGTGGTGCAGGACATTACCTGCGACTCCGACGGCCGGATGGACCGTTACGCCGATGGCGACGGTGTGGAAGCCACACTGCCTCTGCCCGCCGGCGAAGACAACGAGCTGGCCTTTTTCATGGTGGGGGCTTATCAGGAAATTCTCGGGGACATGCACAATCTCTTCGGCGACACTGATTCGGTGGATGCCGAGATCACACCCGACGGCGAAGTCCGGCTGGACCATGCCATTGCCGGCGATACCGTGAGCACGGTTCTGCGTTATGTGAATTTCGATCCGCACCGGTTGCTGGACACACTGGAACAGCATTGTGAGCGCGCCCATCTGGATGCCGGCGAGCGTGCCACCCTGCTGGCCGAAATCCGCGCGGGACTTGAAAGCTACACCTATCTCGAAGAGTAATCATTCAACACGATGCATCAAGGAGAACGACATGCGTTATGCCATCGGCAAGAGCAGTGAAATGCGGGAAGGCGAAAGCAAGGCCGTTGAAGCAGGTGGTACCAAGCTGGTGCTTTATCGGCTCTCCGACGGTTTCTATGCCACCCAGGCGCGCTGCACTCACATGTGGGCGAACCTGGGCAAGGGCAAGATCCTCAATGATGCCTGCGTGCAGTGCCCGCTCCATCGCGCGCAGTTCGATATCCGCACCGGTGAGGTGAAGGAATGGGCGAACTGGCCCAAAGGCGTGCAGTTGCTCAACTCCGTGCGTCCGGAAAAGGCGCTGCAGACCTTTCCCGTGACGACCGAGGGCGAGGATCTGTACGTGGAGATCAGCGAGTGAGTGTACAGCGCCCTCCATCGGTGGACGAATCCCGGGCGGCGCTGGCGCGCGTGCGGCGCGTTGCCCGGTTCACCGATACCGGCTTGCGCATTCCCTTTACCCATATCCGTTTCGGACTCGATCCCCTGCTGGGCCTGATCCCCGTGGTGGGGGATTTCGCCGGCCTGGCCCTGTCCCTGTATATCTACCGCGAGGCGCACAATCTGCAAGCGCCGGCCTGGCTGCGCCGGCGTATGGTCCGCAATATGGGCGTGGACCTGGCGGGCGGCTTTTTGCCGGTGGTCGGTGATGTGTTCGATCTGGCCTTGCGAGCCAATGCCCGCAATGCGCACCTGCTTGTCGATTGGGCCGAAGAAGTTGACGCCGGAGAACAAGAGGCAGAAAAGCTCACGCTCGGTGGTTGGTGGCTGGTGGTGTTTGCGCTGTCGCTGGGGGCGCTGGTGTTTTTTCTACGTCCCGGCGCTGGTACGGGGCTGTCCTGACGCGCAGGCTGTTGAAAGCTCCGGAGGGCGTGGCCTGAAGCACCTATCTGCCGCACCTGATCGCTGGGAAAGGGAATCACTCTGTCCGTCGCGACCAAGTACACCAGCTGCACGCTTCAGGCCACGCCGAGTGCTCAACGGGTTTTCCCGGAGCCTGCTACACCACCCGGCCCCGTTTGGCCTTGATCTCGCCCCGTTTCTTCTTCTCGTCCAGCCGTTTTCGTTTGGCGGCCCGGCTGGGTCGCGTGGGTTTGCGTTCGCGGCGTACGGTGGTCGCTTCCTGTATGAGTTCACGCAGCCGCACCAGCGCATCCTCGCGATTGCGCTCCTGGCTGCGATGATTCTGGGCCTTGATCACAATCACACCGTCCTTGCTGATGCGGTGATCCTTCCATTGGAGCAGTCGGTCCTTGTAGAACGGTGGTAGCGACGAGGCCTGGATATCAAAACGCAGATGGACGGCCGTCGCCACCTTGTTCACGTTCTGCCCGCCGCTCCCCTGAGCGCGGATGGCCTGGAACTCGATATCGTTTTCGGGAATCGTGACCCGGTTGGATATACGCAGCATGGTTCTGGGCACGGGCTGGAATGTGATGCCATTTTAGCAGTTTCATGGAAGATGAAAGACCAAAGAAGAAAGATCAAAGAAATAAAGCCCGGCGCCGGAGGCGCCCGGCCTTGCATCTTTCAGCTTTCGTCTTTCGACTCTCTATCCTCCGCTCCCCCGATTTTGCGTCCCCGATGCGTGAAAGGTATCATCATAAAACTCACGGGTTCTGTATGGGAGGAAGCATGGCGGACACCATTCTGGTAACCGGCGCCACGGGGGCCCAGGGGCGTGCGCTGAGTCTGCGTTTGCTCGACCAGGGGCTGCCCGTGCGGGCCATGACGCGCAACCCGGACAAGCCGGTGGCGCGGGAGCTGGCCGCCGCCGGCGCGGACCTGGTGTCCGCGGATCTCGATGACGAGGCCTCGCTGCGGCGCGCCTGCAAGGGGGCTCACGGGGTCTTTGCCGTGCAGAACTTCTGGGAGAAGGGCGTGGGCTATCAGGGCGAGATTGATCAGGGCTGCCGGCTGGCCCGGGCGGCTCGCGACCATGATGTCGCGCATTTCGTGCAGACCTCGGTAGCAGGTTGTCATCAGGCCCCCAGGGTTCATCACTTTCACAGCAAGTACGTCATCGAGCGCTATGTGGATGAACTGGAGCTCCCGCGCACCTTTCTGCGCGAGGTATTTTTCATGGAGAACTTTTTCGAGCCCGTGGTGGGTGGCGCGGGCAAGCGCGCCGTGGATCCGCGCTGGACCTTGCGCATGCTCGATGGTGCGCTGCGCGAGGATCTGGCCCTGCACATGGTGACGGTGGACGATATCGGCTGGTTTGCCGCGGACGCTTTCATGAACCCGGGCGCGTACCGCGACCGAAGCCTCGATGTGGCCAGCGACTCGCTAACCGTGGATCAAATGAAAGCCGTTTATGCGTCGGTCTTTGCCCGCAAGCCACCACGGCTGGCGCTGCCGCTGGCGCTCACCCGGCGGTTCAATGCGGAAATGGGACGCCAGCTCGACTGGAACAACCGGGTGGGCTGGCATTTCGATCTGCAACCGCTGCGCGAACGCTACCCGGAACTGACTTCTTTCCGGCAATTCCTGCTCCGGCGGCGCGATGCGACGCAATGAGGATCACTGACGCGCGGCCATGGACGCGATCTGTTCTTCCATCGCATCCTGATATCGCGGTGCCAGACTTTTGCTCTGATGCCGGAGTGCGTCCGCGGCGTCGGGGTTCCGACGCAGGGCCTGATGGCAGTACACCCGCAGTACAAAGTCCGTCCGGCCTGCTTCGCTTTGCAGCATTTCCTCGTCGCAGAACGGAATGCCGGGGAAACGTGCCTGCACGCCCTGATTGAAAAGTCCGCTGCTGGTGCTCGCTTGGGCGCCGGTTTCATCAAAGACCGGCGCGGTGTCCCAGCCACAGCTGGGGGAACGGGCCTTGAAGATATAACCGTCCACTGTCGTGACCTCACGCGCATAGTCATGGAGCGCATGGGTGAAATCCCGATCCGGCTCATCCACGCCGCGTACGCGTTCCTCGCCGTCGATGTTCCGGATCTCGATCGCCGGCCGGGGTACGGGCAGACCAATCCCTACTTCCGGGCAATAACGGCGCAGCTCCAGCCACTCTTCCAGTTCGGCTACGGCTGTCTGAAACTTGTGATCACCGTCATAGCGCACGGCGTCGCCCACCAGACAGGCGCTGACGCCCACGGGCGGGGGCGCATCCCGGGTAAAATCCAGTTTCGCCAGCAAATCCGTTATCATGTTCGAACCCGAAGTCATGTGGATCGAATCATTCTGCCATGCGCGGTGTTTTTCTCGACAGCGATACGCTCAAGCCGGAAGAACTGGAGCTCATGCGTCTGGAACAAAGCGGACCGGACTGGAGCTTTTACGGCCATACCATGCCGGAAGAGGTGAGTGAACGCATTGCCGAGGCGGAAGTCGTTATCACCAACAAGGTGGTGCTCGACCGGGCCCGCATCGAAGCGGCCCCCAATCTGCAGCTGATCTGCGTGGCCGCCACGGGAACGAACAACGTCGATCTGGACGCGGCCCGGGAACACGGCGTTGCGGTGTGCAATGTCACCGGCTATGCCACGCCGTCCGTGGCCCAGCATACGCTGGCGCTCATGCTGGGGCTGGCCACGCGCTGGCATCAGTACCATGCCGACGTACGCCAGGGTGTCTGGAGCGGTGGCCATACCTTCTGCCGGCTGGATTACCCCGTGGTGGAGCTGGCGGGCAAGACGCTGGGCATTGTCGGCTATGGCACCCTGGGACGGGCCGTGGCCGATCTGGGCCGGGCGCTGGGCATGAAGGTGGTGGTGGCACAGAGCCTGGCACCGGGTGCAGCGCATTCCGGCGAACGGGTGGAGCTGGAGGAGCTGCTGTCGCGCAGCGATGTGGTCAGTCTGCATTGTCCGCAGACGCCGGCCACGCAAAAGCTGATCAACGCCGATACCCTGGCCCGTATGAAAACGGGTGCGTTACTGGTGAACACCGCCCGGGGCGGCCTGATCGAACCACGGGCGCTGCTGGACGCCCTGAACCAGGGCCGGCTGGGCGGTGCGGCCCTGGATGTGCTGGAACAGGAACCGCCGCCGGCGGACCATCCACTGATCAACGCCGATCACCCCAATCTGATCATTACCCCGCACAATGCCTGGGTCAGCCGCGACTGCCGTCAGCGCCTGCTCGACGGCATTGCCGACAATATCCGCAGCTGGCGCTCGGGCGCATTACGGAACTGCGTAAACGGGCTAACAGGCTGAAGGAGGTGCGTCATGAGCTGGGAACAGCAGACCATTGAACTCAAGGCCAGGCCGCGCGGCTTTCATCTGATCACGGACGAGGTGTTGAGCCAGCTGCCGGGTTTGCGTCAGTACCACATCGGACTGCTGCATCTGTTCATGCAACACACGTCCGCGTCCATCACCATCAACGAAAACGCCGATCCGGATGTGCGTGGGGACATGGAGCGTCATTTCAATCAGATGGTGCCGGAGAACCAACCTTACTATGAGCACACTCTGGAAGGGCCGGACGATATGCCCGCGCATATCAAGACGGTGCTGGCCGGGTTGTCCCTGAGTCTTCCCATTACGGAGGGGCGTGTGAATCTGGGCACCTGGCAGGGCATTTATCTCGGCGAACACCGCGACCGTGCCGGTGCACGAAGAATTGTCGCCACGATTCAGGGCGAGACATAGGGGCAAGGGGCGAGGAATAATGGAGGGCGCCTTCGGCGCCCACTTTCCCGGATTTTTGTGAGAGGGCATCCTTGTCCCGACCCGATTCCAGAGGTCTGAAAATAGAACAAACGCAAGAATATTTCACTTGCCATGCAAATAAAGAAGAGCGCCTTACGGCGCTCCTCCTTATTTCTTGCCACTTGCCTCTTCTTTTGAAATCCATTCCAGAAACGCCCGGCGCTCGTCCTGGGTCGCCTGACTCCAGTAGGCCTTGAGCATGTTCAGGTAGTTCTGCTCCGTGTCCGCTTGCGAGGATTCAGCCTGCTCCTCATGGGCTGAACCGCCGGTGCCATTCTGACGACTTCCCGATTCCGGTGTTTTCAGAGGCGCTACCGTGGAGGAAGACGATTGCGTTGGTGTCTTGTCGGTTTCCTCGACGGTCTGTACGCCGGCAATCTCGCCCAGGCTACCGGCGATGCCGGACTGAAACGCGAGACCGCTGGCCCGAGTGGGCGTCTTTTCGCCGGTCCGGGTATTCAGCACATAGCCGCTGAACTTGTTCTCCAGATGACGCGCCTCTTCCAGACTTTGCGGCTCCTTGAAACCCAACTCGTAGGAGGCGCCCGCCTTGGCGTTCACCACGAACAGGGCCGGATCTGTTTTCACCAAGTCATGGCCGTCGCCGTTCAATTCCCACAGATCCTTGTAATAGGCCAGAATCCGGTATTCCCCGGGCAGCAGGTGCAGATCCTTGTGTTGTGGTGAGAACAGGGTGTTCAGACCATCGACGCGCTGACCATTGATGCGCATGATTTCCAGTTGAATGGGCACGCGCACTACCGCGATTTCCGATTCTGGTCGCTTGTCGCCTTCATAGAGTTTGCGCACGGGATTCTGGGCGCAGGCGGTCAATGCCAGCATCAGCAGCAGTGACACCAGGGTTGTGGCATTACGTATCATCATTTCTCCGTGTCGCCCGACGGGGCCGGTTGCTTGAAGGTGGCGGCTTCTTCCGGACCGGGCGCATTGCAGGTGTCCTTGCAGGCGTCCAGGGTCTCAAAGGGCACATTGCCGTTGCAGCCACCCCAGATAAAGGGCTTGCACACCCGTGCGCCCGTGTCGTAGTAAAAACGCTTGTGTGCCGCCTTGCACTGCCCCGAAGCCGGTTTTTCATAACAGCCTTGGGGCAGTTCCTGCTGTGCACAGGCACCAAGCCCGAGTGCCAGGATTACGAGGAGCAGTGTTTTTGATCGCATGGTATTCCTGCCTCGGGCTTGAGCCGGATGACGGTGCGTTGCATGACCAGGTTGTTGGGTAGCGTGTAATGATGACCGTCCTGGTCGCGCAGCTCCAGATAGACCATGCCCATCTCGCGGATGGTTCCGGTCACGGTGTTGTCACCGTCCAGCACCCGGATGCGATCCCCCACCCGGAAGGGAGCGGAGAAAAACAGGAACATGCCCGCAGTAGTATTGCTGAGGATGGACCAGGATGCGAACAGCGCCACGCCTGTAAGCGCGAGAATGGAGGTGGCGAACACGATCAGCCCCTGGCCCTTCAAGCCCCAGATCCAGGCGAGCAGCATCACACCCAGAATCACGGCAACAATCCGGATCATGCCGGTTACCTGGAAGATGCGGCCGCGTGCATAACCACGCCGGGCGCCAAAACCGGCGGCCAGGTTCTGAACCAGCGTGGATGCGAAGACCAGCGCCGCCACCACGAGAATGCTGAGCAGGATCTGCGTCAGAGGTTCCATCTTCAGGTCCCCGCTACAAAGGGGTTGTTCCGCCGTTCATCGCCGAAGGTGGATCGGGGGCCGTGCCCGGGGACAAAGGTAGTGTCGTCGCCCAGCGGCAGCAGCTTGTCCCGGATGGCGTTGATCAGGGTCTGATAGTCGCCCCGGGGGAAATCCGTGCGGCCGATGGAACCCGCAAAGAGCACATCGCCCACCAGGGCCAGTTTTTCGTCCGGCTGGTGGAAGATGATATGGCCGGGTGTATGGCCAGGGCAATGAAAGACCTGAAAACGCAGTTCGCCCACGCGGACGGTGTCGCCTTCGTCCAGCCAGCGATCCGGGGTAAAGCCGCGCGGCTCGGGCAGGCCCAGCATTTGCGCCTGCTGCGCCAGCATGTCGATCCAGAATTGATCGTCCCGGTGCGGACCCTCGATGGGGATGTTCAGCTCGTCGGCGAGATCGGCCACCAGTCCCACATGATCCAGATGGGCGTGCGTGACCAGAATCTTTTCCGGTTGTCCGCCCACGTCCTCCAGGGTCTGGAGAATCCGTTGGCGGTCACCGCCGGGATCCACCAGGGCTGCATGTCCGGTGCTTTCATCCAGAACCAACGAGCAGTTCTGGGCGAAGGGGGTGACCGGAACCGAGGTGACTTTCATGGGTTACTCCCGCCGTCAACGGCGCGAGTATAACAAAGGCTGGTCTCCGGGACGTCCCTGCCCCGGAGCCCGTGACACGGGTCAGCGCTTTTCGATGGTGATGGGCAGGCCGTCCTTGGGTACGGCTAGCGGGACCTGCTGGTACTGCATCTCGTAGCCCGGCTTGACGCTGACCCGGTACTGGCGCAGGAAATGGAACAGGAAGGTCTTGGACTGGATTTCGGCGAAATTGATGCCCAGGCACTTGTGGTGGCCGCCGCCGAAGGGAATCCACTGAAAATGGTGGCCCTTGTCCTCGGCGCGCTCGCTGGAGAAGCGCTCCGGATCAAAGGTATAGGGATTGCTCCAGTATTCGCTCATATAGTGCGTGTGCAGCGGCACCACATTGACCAGGGTGTTCTCCGGAATCTTGTAGCCCTGCCACTCGGTTTCCTCGATGGTGCGCCGCGGAATGGTGGGCAGCGGCGGATGCATGCGCAGCGCTTCCCGGAACACCCAGGTCGCCTTCTCCAGCTTTTGCAGATCGTCGTAATCCAGCTCGTCCTTGCCCAGCGACTCGGCTTCCTGCGCCAGCGCTTCCTGCCACTCCGGATTCTTGGCAAGCGCATAGACGATGGAGCTGAGTGTACTGGTGGTGGTGTCGTGCGCCGCAAAGAGCAGGAAGATCATGTGATTGACCACGTCCTGGTCGGTCAACTGGGTATCGGTTTCCTCGTCCGCCGCCTGGCAGAGTTCGGTGAAGAAGTCCTGGTCGCTGGAGTTGCGCTTTTCCGGAATCAGATCCTTCATGAACCGTTCCAGGAAACGCCGGCCCTTCATGCCCCGGTGCCAGGTGGTTCCGGGAATGGGCAGGCGCAGCACCGCCAGGGAGGCGTCCACCTCGGCGACGAAGGCCTCGTTCACCTTGCGCGCTTCCTCGCCCATTTCCAGGCCCAGGAAGATCCCGGCGCCCATATTGAGCAGCAGCGACTTGATGGATTCGAAAAAGGAGAACTCTTTGCCCTCGGGCCATTGCTGAATGCCCTCGGCGATATGCGGGTTCATGCGTTCCATGTAACCCGCGAGCGCGTTCTTCTTGAACGCCTGCTGCATGATGCGCCGGTGGTACTTGTGGTTGCTGAAATCGCGCAGCATGAGCCCGTCGGTGAAGAGCTTGTCGAGCAGCGGATTCCAGGCCAGACGGCTGGAGAAGATGTGGTCACGGTCGCGCAGCACGAACGCGTTGGCGTCCGGGCCCACCAGGGTCACGCCATGCTGGAACATGATGCTGCCCTTGAAGACCGGACCGTACTTCGCGGCCTTTTCCTCCATCAGGCCCTGAAAATCGCGCAGGAACTGGAAGGTGTCGCCGATCACCGGCTTGCCGTAATCGCCGGGGATGTGATCGAGCTTGCGCCGGGGCATGCGCGGCATGCGCCGGGCTTTTTCTTCTGCGGCCTGCATGGATGACATGACTACTCCTCCTGCTCGAATGTAGAGCCTGTTACTGCGACTTTGGGGGCCGGACGAACCGGATTAAGGGTATACACGGAATGTACCGTAGAGAACGCGGGCTATCCCAGCGCCGGTACGGAACTGTCAAATCGGAGTGTACGCTGCGGTTAAACCGCGGGAGGGAAGGGGAACAAGGGGAGGGCGCCCCGCTCGGGGCGCCCGGCGCGGCGTTTTATTCG
>CAJXLA010000045.1 GCA_913055795.1 uncultured Alcanivorax sp.
GCGCTGCCGGGCATCATGGGCGGTATTCTGCTCGCCGCCTCGCGTGCCATTGGCGAGACCATGATCGTGGTCATGGCCGCCGGGCTGGCCGCCAACCTCACGGCCAATCCGCTGGAGGCTGTGACCACGGTGACGGTGCAGATCGTCACGCTGCTGACCGGCGACCAGGAGTTCGACAGTGCCAAGACTCTGGCGGCTTTTGCACTGGGGTTGATGCTTTTCCTGACCACCCTGGTGCTCAACATCATCGCCCTGCACATCGTCAAGAAATACCGGGAAGAGTACGACTAGATGGCAACGGATCGAAACGAACAAGCGGGCGCCAGCCGGCTGCGTCGGGGGCTGCAAAAGCGCTATCGCCGCGAGCGTCGCTTCCGCGGCTATGGTTTGACGGCCATCATGCTGGGGTTGATCGCCCTGCTCGTGCTATTCGGCGATATCATCGGCAAGGGTCTGCCCGCATTTCAGCAGACGCACATTCAACTGGAGATCAGCTGGGATCGCGAGGTGCTCGGCATCAACCAGGTCTCCGAGGCGGAACTGAAACAGGCGAACTTTGACGCTTTGATCAAGCAGGCGCTGCGTGAGCGCTTCCCCGGAGTGGATGCTCGCCGGCAACAACATCAGCTTTTCAAGCTGGTCAGTTCGGAGGCCGGTTACAACCTCCGCGAGCGTCTCCAGACCGATCCGGAATTGCTCGGTTCCACCGAGACTGTAGCGCTGGTCGCCAATTCGACCGTGGACATGTACATGAAGTCCGACGCCGAGGCCCGCGCGGACGATCGACAGATCACCGAGGTTCAGCGGCAGTGGATCAACGAGCTGCGGGACAGTGGAGAACTGGGCTTCGGGCTGAATACCTCCTTCTTCACCCAGGGCGATTCCCGCAATGCGGAACAGGCGGGCATGCTGGGCGCGCTTGTGGGCTCGTTCTACACCATGGTGGTCACGCTGTTGCTGTCCTTCCCCATTGGCGTGGCGGCGGCCATCTATCTGGAGGAATTCGCCCCCAAGAACCGGCTGACGGAAATCATCGAGGTAAACATCAACAATCTGGCGGCCGTGCCGTCCATTATCTTCGGTTTGCTGGGGTTGGCCGTTTTTATCAACTTCTTCGGTCTGCCGCGCTCGGTGCCGCTGGTGGGCGGTCTGGTGCTGACCCTGATGGCGTTGCCCACCATCATCATTTCCGCCCGCTCGGCCATCAAGGCGGTGCCGCCGTCCATCCGCGAAGCGGCGCTGGGCATGGGCGCGTCGCGCATGCAGGTGGTGCTGCATCATGTGCTGCCACTGGCGCTGCCGGGCATGCTCACGGGTACCATTATCGCCATGGCCCAGGCGCTGGGGGAAACGGCGCCGCTGCTCATGATCGGCATGGTGGCATTCATTGCGGATGTGCCCCAGGGTTTCACGGATTCGGCCACGGTTTTGCCGGTCCAGGTCTATCTGTGGTCCAACACGCCCGAGGAGTCCTATGTGGCGCTCACCTCGGCGGCCATCATGGTCTTACTCGCTTTTCTCATCGGCATGAATACCCTGGCGGTGGTTTTGCGCAAGAAACTGGAACAACGATGGTAATGGTCCGGCAGGACTAGCAGGCTGTTGAACAACCCGTTGCGTACTCAGGCTTTCAGGCTGGTTAGCAATCGAGGCGCCATTTTGAAGGGGGTAACCCCCCGTCGAAAAATGGCTACGCTGAGTGCGCAAGGGGTTTTTCAACAGCCTGCTAACAGGCTTGCGGACCGTTCGGGAGGCGGAAATAATGGATACGGCACTGCAATACAACCAGGCCGCGCGCCGGGCAAGCGCGGACGCGGACAGCGAGAACCCCATGCTGGAAGAACGGGCCTATCCCGAAGAGACCATCGGCGAACCCCTGGTGGATAACCCCAAGATGAGCATCCGCAATGTGGATGTCTTCTACGACCGGGATCAGGCGATCAACAATGTGAGTCTGGATATCGGCCGGAACGAGGTGGTGGCGCTGATCGGTCCCTCCGGGTGCGGCAAGACCACTTTTCTGCGCGCGCTCAACCGCATGAACGATATCATTGATACCTGCCGCATCCGTGGCGAGCTGCGCCTCGACGACGAGGACATCTATGGTTCGGCCATGGATGTGGTGGAGCTGCGCGCGCGGGTGGGCATGGTGTTCCAGAAACCCAACCCCTTCCCCAAGAGCATCTACGAAAATGTGGCCTATGGGCCGCGCTTGCACGGCATGGCGGAAAAGCGCCACGAACTCGACGACGTGGTGGAGTCGAGCCTGCGCAAGGCAGGGCTGTGGGATGAAGTGAAGGACCGGTTGCAGCAATCCGGTACCGGTTTGTCCGGCGGCCAGCAGCAGCGCCTTTGCATCGCGCGCAGTATCGCCGTCAACCCGGAAGTGGTATTGATGGATGAGCCCTGTTCGGCGTTGGACCCCATTGCCACAGTCAAGATCGAAGAATTGATCGCGGAGCTGTCCCAATCCTATACCATCGTGATTGTGACTCACTCCATGCAGCAGGCGGCGCGGGTATCCCACCGCACGGCCTATTTTCACCTGGGCCATCTCATCGAGATGAACGAGACCAACAAGATTTTCACCGCGCCGGATCACCGGCTGACGGAAGACTATATTACCGGACGATTCGGATAATCATGGACAAGCAGCACTTCGGCCAGCACAGCTCGTCCCAGTTCAACGAGGAACTGGAATCCATCCGCGATCACATGATGGAAATGGGCGGTCTCGTGGAACAGCAGGTGGGCGAGGCCCTGGAAGCCTTGTTGACCGCGGATTCGCAGCGCGCCGAGCGGGTGCTCGAGCAGGAAAAGCGCGTGGACGAGCTCGAGATCACCATCGATGAGGAATGCGCGCGGGTTCTGGCGCTGCGTCAGCCTGCCGCCAGTGATCTGCGCATGATCATTGCCGTCACCAAGGCGGTGTCGGATCTCGAGCGCATCGGCGACGAGTCGTCCAAGATCGCGACCATGGCCATTACCCTGGCCCGGGAAGGGGAGTCGCCCCACGGCTATATGGAAGTGCGCCATATCGGCAATCAGGTGCGCCACATGCTGCGCCAGACGCTGGATGCCTTTGTGCGTTTCGATGCCGACAAGGCCGTGGACATCGCCGAAGAAGACAACGCGGTGGATATGGAATACCGCTCGGCCATGCGCTCGCTGGTGACCTTCATGATGGAGGATCCGCGCTCGATTTCGTCCATTCTCAATATCATCTGGTCTTTGCGCTCGCTGGAACGCGTCGGCGATCACACCAGCAATATCGGCGAGCAGCTCATTTTCATGGTCAAGGGCAAGGATGTGCGCCATATTTCCGTGGCGGAAATGCAGCGGGAACTCAAGGACCCGGAGTGAAGGTCAGGGCCACCGGATTGCGCATTATGCGGATGGCCTGAATACTTCCTTGCCCCTTGCCCCTTGCCCCTTGCGTCTTGCGTCTTGCGTCTTGCCACTTGCCACTTGCCACTTGCCTCTTTAATATACGCACATCCATATATGCAAATATAGAACCTATGACACCGGTAACCCTGTGCAAATGCCTGGCCGACGACACCCGACTGCGGCTGATGGCCATGATTCATCTCCGTGGCGAATGCTGTGTCTGCCATCTGGTGGACGCGCTGGACGCGTCCCAGCCCAAGATTTCGCGCCATCTGTCGCAACTGCGTGCCTGTGAACTGCTGCACACCCGGCGCGAGGGACAATGGGTTCATTACCGGCTCAACGAGGACCTGCCCGACTGGGCGGTGACGGTGATCGGTGAGCTGACCGCGGCCCTGCCCGACGCCGAGCGTACGGCGCTGAGCTGCTGCGGCTGACATGGAGCTGCCGATTCGCATTCTGTTTCTTTGCACCGGCAATTCCTGCCGCTCCATCATGGCCGAGGCCCTGGCGAATCATCTCGGCGCGGGCCGGCTCCGGGCCTGGAGTGCCGGCAGTCACCCGGCCGGGGCGGTGCATCCGCGCGCCCTGGCGGTATTGCGAAAACATGATGTGCCCGTGGGCGAACCGGATTCCCGTTCCTGGGAGGTCTTCGAGCAAACGCCGCTGGATCTGGTGATCACCGTCTGTGATGCGGCTGCCGGCGAGAGCTGTCCGCTCTGGCTGGGCGCGACCCCGAAAGCCCACTGGGGCCTGCCCGATCCCGCTGCGGCCGGGGGTACGGAGGCGGCGATCGAGGCGGCCTTCGAGAAGAGCTTGCATGACATTCGCCTCCGGCTGGAGGCGCTGCTGGCGTTGCCACTGGATGAACTGGCGCCCGCGCGATTAACGGCCGCGCTCAGCGATATCCAGAACCGCCTGCGGGAGCCGTAAAGGGCGACACATCGGGACGGGCCTGGCGTTGTCACGCCCATGAATCCACTGCGCGTTTGAGGTGCTGAATGCCGTCGTTTGAACGCTACCTGTCGGTCTGGGTTGCACTGTGCATTGTGGCGGGTCTGACACTGGGCCAGCTGTTTCCCGCGGTCTTCGCCACCCTGGCCGCGCTGGAGTATGGCCAGGTGAATTTTGTGGTCGCCGTGCTGATCTGGTTCATGGTCTATCCCATGATGGTGTCGGTCGACTTCAGCAGCCTCAAGCGTATCCATGAGCGCCCCCGAGGGCTCATCATCACCCTGACGGTGAATTGGCTGATCAAGCCCTTCACCATGGCTGCCCTGGGCGTGCTCTTTTTCGAGGTCCTGTTTGTCGACCTGCTGGGACCGGAACATACCGGGCAATACATCGCCGGACTGATCCTGCTGGGCGCGGCACCCTGTACCGCCATGGTCTTTGTCTGGTCCCAGCTGACGCGCGGGGATGCCACCTACACCCTGACCCAGGTGGCGCTCAATGACGTCATCATGGTCTTCGCCTTCGCACCCATTGTGGCGCTACTGCTGGGTGTGACGGATATCGAGGTGCCCTGGACCACCCTGGTGCTGTCGGTGGTGCTTTATGTGGTCATCCCCTTGCTGGCGGGCATCGCCACCCGGCTGCGCCTGGCCCGCCAGGCGACGTCGGCCGACCAGGCGCAGGCGGCTGTGGAGCATTTCACCGGCCGGGTCAAGCCGCTGTCCATGCTGGGGCTGCTGGCGACCGTCACCCTGTTGTTCGGTTTCCAGGGGAAGATCATCCTGGAAAGTCCCTTGCTGATCGCGCTGCTGGCGGCGCCGCTGCTGGTGCAATCCTACGGCATCTTCGCCCTGGCCTATACGGCCGCTTTTCTCTGGCGGGTTCCCTTCAATGTGGCCGCGCCCTGCGCGCTCATCGGCACCTCCAATTTCTTCGAGCTGGCCGTGGCCGTGGCCATTGGTCTGTTCGGCCTTGATTCCGGCGCCGCCTTGGTCACGGTGGTGGGTGTGCTGGTGGAGGTTCCGGTGATGCTCTCCCTTGTGGCTATCGCCAACCGAACGAAACACTGGTTCCCGGAATCGGCCGGGTCATGAGCAGCTCCCGGGCCCCGGTGTGCCCACGCTTGTGGGCGCGCGTCGAGCAAGCCGGTATCATGCCGGCATTGCCTGTGCGGGGGAGGTACCGCCATGAAGATCTGGGTGGACGCGGACGCCTGTCCGGTGGTGATCAAGGAGATCCTGTTCAAGGCCGCCGAACGCACGGGCGTGGCGACTACCCTGGTGGCCAACCAGCCGGTGCGCGTGCCCCGCTCGCCGTTGATCCAGTCGCTGCAGGTGCCTTCCGGCTTTGATGTGGCCGACCATGAAATCGTTCGGCGGGCGGCTCCGGGGGATCTGGTCATTACCGCCGATATCCCCCTGGCCGCCGAGGTGATCGAAAAGGGGGCCCTGGCGTTGAGCCCGCGTGGGGAGCGCCACACGCCCGACAACATCCGGGCCCGGCTGAACATGCGCGATTTCATGGACACGCTGCGTGGCAGCGGCGTCCAGACCGGCGGGCCGCCGGCACTGAATCAGGCCGATCGGCAGAGCTTCGCCAATGAACTGGACCGGATTCTTACGCATCACGCCTGTTTGTAAGTATGTGCTCACAAACATGGTCCACTGCAACACCCGGGTGTCCGGGCCTGGCGCACGCGCGTCCAACGGACCCTGTCGGACAGCCGCAGAGGTCTTGCTGGCGCGGTTCAGAGCCCGCTGTGCCGGGGCTGTCCGTCGGGTTTGGGTTGAAACCCGGCCGGGCTGGCAGTAGGGTGTGCAGCTTCAGCCGACGCCCGTCGGTGTGCCGACTCCGTTAAGAGAGAATGCCGACGAGGCCGGGCTTTACTCGTTTTTGAGTTGAAAGAGGAACGATTTGTGAGTAACGAATCGAAGATCAAGCAGACAGAGACTGAACAACAGGAGTTCGGTGCCGATCCCCTGCAGGTGCGCGAGAGCGACCACTATCAGGACGAATACGTCAAGGGTTTCGCCGAGCGCTGGGACAACCTCATTGACTGGGATGCGCGCGCCGAAAGCGAAGGGCACTTCTTCATCGACGTGCTGCGCGAGCATGGCGCCGAGCATGTACTCGATTCGGCTACCGGCACCGGTTTCCACTCGGTGCGGCTGATCGAGTCCGGTTTCGAGGTGGTCAGCGTGGACGGTGCGCCCCACATGCTGGTCAAGGCGTTCGAGAACGCACGTCAGCGCGGCATCATCATGCGCACGGTGCACAGTGACTGGCGCTGGCTCGACCGTGACATTGTGGGCCGTTACGACGCCATCATCTGCCTGGGCAACTCCTTCACGCACCTGTTCTCCGAGCGCCAGCGCCGGCGCGTGCTGGCCGAGTTCTACTCGGTGCTCAAGCATGACGGCATCCTGATTCTCGACCAGCGCAACTATGACGCGCTGCTGGATAATGAGGGTGGCGGACCGAGCCACCAGTACTACTACTGTGGCGACGACGTGAAGGCGGAGCCGGAGCACCTGGATGAAGGGCTGGCCCGTTTCCGTTACACCTTCGCCGACGGCGAGGTGTTCCACCTGAACATGTTCCCGCTGCGCAAGAACTATAGCCGTCGTTTGATGCACGAAGTGGGCTTCCAGAAAGTGGATACCTACGGCGACTTTCAGGAGTCCTACGAGCACTATGATCCGGACTTCTTCATCCATGTAGCCCACAAGGCATACACGGACGAAGAGGACTATACCGATGAGTGAATACTCCGACGTCGTCGAAACCGCCCGCTCGTATTACAACAGCGAGGACGCGGACAACTTCTACTTCAATGTCTGGGGCGGTGAGGATATTCACATCGGCCTCTACAAGGACGAGCAAGAGCCCATCCGCGACGCCAGCCGCCGTACCGTGGCGGAGCTGGCGGACCGGTTGGAGACTGCCGGGCCCGACTCCGAGGTCATCGACCTGGGTGGCGCCTACGGCGGCTCGCCGCGTTATGTGGCGGGCCAGTACGGTTGTCACGTGGTTTCTCTGAACCTCAGCGAGGTGCAGAACCGGCGCGCGCGCCAGCAGAACGAAGAGTACGGCATGGCGGACAAGGTCACCGTGGTGGACGGTGACTTCGAGAATGTCCCCTATGACGACAACAGCTTCGATATTGTCTGGTCCCAGGATTCGTTCCTGCACAGCGGCAATCGGCTGGCCGTGCTGAAAGAGATCGAACGCGTTCTCAAGCCCGGCGGCGAGCTGCTGTTTACCGATCCCATGCAGGAAGACAATATTGCGCAGGACGCGGAGAAGCTGCAGCCGGTGTTGAAGCGCCTGTCGCTGGACACACTGGGATCGCCCGGTTTCTATCAGCAAGAGCTGGCCCAACTCGGTTTCGAACATATCGAGTTTGACGACAAGTCCGATCAGCTGCCGCGTCATTATGGTCGCGTGCGCGAGGAATTGCTTTCGCGCTACGACGAATTGACCGGCACCCGGATCGGCAAGGACTATGTCGACTCCATGCTCGAGGGGCTCGCTGCCTGGGTCGAAGCGGGCAAGGCTGGTCTGTTGCGCTGGGGCTTTATCCACGCGCGACTGAAGCAGTAAGCATTCCGCTGTCCGGCAACGGACGCAGACGAGGCGGGATCAACGCCGTTCGGGGGAACCCGGACGGCGTTTTTGTTTTTACAGCGGCTGACAGCCTTTAACCGCCAGGGCAATGCTGGTACTGGCGCGGATTTGCTCGAAGGTCCGACCCGGATCCGTGATTACCTGGTTGGTGGCCCGGCCCGCCTCCGGGCTGATCAGCGTGACCAGCTGTTTCATCGCCGTGGCCGACTGCCGGTCCGACTGGTAGGCGTCAAAAGCCTTGTGAATGGCGCCACAGGTAATGCCCTCCTCGCTTGCCGCCTGGGTCTGCAGCATCTGCATGGACTGACAGCCCGTGGTGAACGCAAGGATGGTTACAAGCAAAAGGGAATAGCGCATGGGAGCACTCGACTGGTAAAACGAAGTTGCGGAAGCTGTTACGTTGTCACGGGCGGCGGGCTCACGCAATCGGTTGGGCGATCCCGGTGGGCCGTGCAGAATGCGCCCCGGCCCCGACACACGAACGACGGATGACGATCATGTCCGAGTTGAATCCGGAGCAGTACCGCGAGCAGTTGCTCGAGCTCAAGGCGGCGCTGGAGGAAATCGAGGAAACCTCGCAGCAGGCCGGCGATACCGTGCAACTGGATCAGCAAAGCGTTGGGCGGCTGTCACGCATCGACGCCCTCCAGGCCCAGCAGATGGCGCAGGCGTCCGAGCAGCGCCGGCAGGAGACGCTGACGCGCATTCAGGGCGCGCTGCGGCGCATTGATGCGGGTACCTTTGGCGAATGCTTTGTCTGCGGCGAAATCATCGACGAGCGCCGCCTGAGCGTGGATCCCACCAACACACGTTGCCTGGCCTGCGCCGAGGCCGAGGACTGAACGCAGCCATCAGAGCAACGCCCAGATCCCGAAGCCGATAAAGAGCGCGGCGCTGACACGGTGCGCCCAGAGCTCCAGGCGCGGATGCTGCATGCGGTTGCCCAGCCAGATGGCGGGCAGATTGGCCGCCACCATGCCCGCCGTGGTACCCAGCAGCACCCACAGGAAAGCGTCTTCAAAGCGCGCGCCCAGTGCCACCGTGGCCACCTGGGTCTTGTCCCCGATTTCGACCAGAAAGAACAGCACCAGACTGGCGGTAAACGGCCCCCGGAAACGGCTGGTGCCCTCGGCATGGTCGTCATCCGGGATGAGCATCCAGACCCCGAGGGCGATAAAGCCCAGCCCCAGCACCCATTGGAGCAGGTCCTCGGGCAGGCTGCGTCCGGCCCACACACCCAGCCAGGCGCTGATGCCGTGGTTGACCAGTGTGGCGAGCACAATGCCGCCGAGAATGCGACCGTGGCTTTTGTAACGGTTGGCTAGTGCAAAGGCGAGGAGCTGGGTCTTGTCCCCGATTTCGCCCAGCGCCACCAGGGTGAATGAAGCGATCAGCGCTTCCATGACGTCCCCCCTTGTTGGTGGACGGGCAATATACCGGCCGGTTCCGGGATGCGCAAAAGCCGGGCGCTGCGCCACAACGGCGTGTCGCCTGCTATGCTTGGGCCGCGCGAGCCGCCTTCAAAAGGGCGCCTCGATTGCGCACCCGCCTGACAGCCTGAGCGCACAAGGGTGTTTCAACAGCCTGTTAACCGGATGGAGGCTTTTCATGAGCGAAGACCGAATGATTGAGCTGGAAAGCCGCCTGGCCTGGCAGGATGATCTCCTGGATCAGCTGAACCAGACCGTGGCCCGGCAGGAGCAACGCATCAGTGAACTGGAGAAATACCTGGAACTGCTCAGTGAGCGTTATCGAGGCCTGTCCGAAACCGTGGAGTCGTTAACGCCCCCGGAGGACAGTGCGCCGCCGCATTATTGAAGGTCTGCAAGAGCTGGTTCATGCGTCAGGAGCCCGCGAACACAAGGGGAAAATCCTGTCGCGTTATTCACCACAGAGAGCATAGAGACCAAGGCGCTTCTCTGTGCTCTCTGTGGTTATTTCAGGCCGGGTTGGAGCGACTCGACACTGTTCGCGCAGGGGCGCGCATTCAAGGCACGTGGGGAGCTCGAACAGGGAAACCAGGTTTTCCGACACGCTCTTGTTGCTTACCCGGACGCCACCACCGTGGGTCCGCTGACCAGACTTTCGGGCGGAAAATGGCAGATAAAGGCCGAGCCCTTGCCGGGTTCGCTGCGGATTTCCAGGTGCGCGTTGTGGCGCAGCAGCACATGCTTGACGATGGCCAGGCCCAGACCGGTTCCGCCGACGGAGGCGGCGCGGGCATTGTCCGGGCGATAAAAGCGTTCGGTCAGCCGGGGAATATGCGCCGGATCAATCCCCATGCCATTGTCTTCCACCGCCAGGTGGGCACCGTCCGCGTCCTGCCAATACCGAACACGAATTTGGCCGTCGGCACCGGTGTATTTCACCGCGTTGGTCAGCAGGTTGCCGAAGGCACTTTCCAGTTCCCCGGGATGCCCCACCAGTCTTGCATCGTCGGCTACCTCCAGTTCGATGGTCTGGTTCCTGGACGGGTCCAGCCCGCGCGCGTCCTCGCACAACCGCTCCAGAGTGCCGCGCAGCGGTACCGCGGCCTTCTGCTCCTGCGGGTCCGTGGATTCCAGCCGCGAAAGCAACAGCAGATCCTGCACCAGTGCCTGCATGCGCCCGGACTGCTGATTCATCTGGTCCAGGGCCCGGTGCACGCGGTGTTGTTCCTCCGGCACCGTGTCTCCCAGGGTTTCCAGCCAGCCGCGCAGCACCGTCAAGGGGGTCTTGAGTTCATGACTTACATTGGCCACGAAATCCTTGCGCATTTGTTCGAGATGGCGCATGCGCGAAACATCACGCACCAACAGCAGCCGGTCGCCCGGACCAAATTCCGTGATGCGGAATTGCAGCACCAGATTGTCATCCGCCGGGGCCGTGATCTCCAGCGGTTCGTCGAAATCGTTGTTTTTAAAGTAGCGATAAAAACGCGGTTCACGAATCAGGTTGGTCAGGGGTTGGCCCAGATCCACCTGGTCACGGAAGCGCAGATAATGGGCGGCGGCGTCGTTCCAGTATTCCAGATGGCCGGTGGCGTCGGTCAGGATGACGCCGTCTCCGAGGGCGTTCACCGAGTCCCGTGCCCGCTCGATGATGTTTTCCAGGTGGGTGCGCCCCTGGGCCTCGCGCTTGAACAGCTGTTCCAGACGCTGGGTCAGCGCGCCCCAGAGACCACTGTTGTCCGGCGGCTCCCGGGTTTCGCCGGCGACCCAGCGGTAGAGCTGCCACAGCTGATGCAGATGCCAGCCCGCATAGATCAGCAGCGCCGCCGGCAGCGGCCATACCGAGCCCGCGAACAGGGCCACGAGTACAGCCGCGCCGGTGAGCGCGAGCAGCCGGTTGATTTCACGGGCGAGCTCGGGGTTCATGTGGCTCGGGTCTCCGCCGTTGTCTGTCCCAGTATAGAACAGATCCGGGACTCAGGCGGAAGTCACCCTGCCGGACCGGGTGGAGAAACGATAGCCGGTGCCGCGCACGGTCTGGATGAAACGGTCATAGCCCCAGGGCGCGAGTGCCTTGCGCAGTCGGCGGATGTGGACATCGATGGTGCGGTCCTCGACATAGACATTGGCGCCCCAGACCTGGTCCAGCAGCTGCTCGCGCGAATAGGCCCGTTCCGGGTGGCTCATGAAAAACGCCAGCAGGCGGTATTCCGTAGGGCCCATGTCCACGGGCTCATCCTCGACCGTAATCCGGTGGCCCACCGGGTCCAGCCGCAGGCCTTCCACTTCCAGGGTCTTTTCGGCGGCCGCGGCGGAGGTGCGACGCAACACCGCCTTGATGCGCGAGATCAGCTCCCGGGTGGAGAAGGGCTTGACCACATAGTCGTCGGCACCCGCTTCCAGCCCCTGAACGCGGTTGTCCTCTTCGCTGCGGGCGGTAAGCATGATGATGGGCAGTTCGGCGGTGGCGTCGTCGCGCTTGAGCCGGCGCGCCAGCTCAATGCCGCTGATCGCGGGCAGCATCCAGTCCAGCAGGATCAGATCCGGGCGCTCGTCCACGATCCGTTCATGGGCCAGCTGGCCGGTGTCCGCCTCCAGCACGTCAAAATCGGCGGTTTCCAGCGCCACTCCGACCATTTCCCGGATGGCCGGTTCGTCATCCACCACCAGTATCCTGTGTCGGGCCATCAGGCGTCCCCGTTATTCGTCACGGCTGTCATGGGGCCTGATTAAACGAAACCTTCATGACAGCATTATGACAGGGGCGAAGCGGGTATGCGTGGGTCAGCCTGCCAGATACTGGAACCACAAGCCGGCAAAAACGCTCGCGCCCACCCACTGGTTATTGAGAAAGGCCCGGAAGCAGGGCGCCGGCTCGCGGTTGCGGATGAGCCGGTGTTGCCAGGCAAAGCAGGCAACCGCGAGTGCCAGGCCCAGGTACCAGAATAGCCCGAAATCAAGCTGGTGGCCCAGCAGCAACAGCGGCAGCAGGGCCATGGCCTGGAGTACGCCGATCATCAGCCGGTCCGCCTCGCCGAAGAGAATAGCCGTGCTCTTGATGCCGATCTCCAGATCATCTTCCCGGTCGCAGAGCGCATATTCGGTGTCATAAGCCATGGTCCAGAGCAGATTGGCGATATAGAGCAGCCAGGCATGGACAGGCACCGCCCCGGTTTCCGCGGCAAAGGCCATGGGGATGGCCCAGGAAAAGGCCGCCCCCAGAAACAGCTGGGGCAGCCAGGTGAAGCGCTTGGTGAAGGGGTAAAGAATGGCCAGGAAGACGCCACCGAAGGCGAGATAGAAGGTGAAGTGGTTGAGCAGGAGCACCAGTACCAGCGCCACGGCCAGCAGTCCGGCGAACAGCAGGAGCGCGTCCCGACCGCGCAGTTCGCCCGCGGCCAGGGGGCGGTCCGTGGTGCGGCTGACATGACCGTCGAAATCCCGGTCGGCGTAGTCATTGATGACACAGCCGGCGGCGCGCATGACGATCACCCCCAGGATGAACACCACCACCACTTTTAGCGAGGGCGTGCCCGAGCCCGCGATCCAGACCGCCCAGAGCGTGGGCCACATCAACAGCATGGTCCCCACGGGCCGGTCCACGCGCATCAGGCGGATCCAGGGCCACACGGCGGGGTAACGATCACGTACGGCTTCGAACATGAGGGCTCCGCAGGATCAGGGTTTCAGGGACGCAAGTCTGGCGCATGGGGCCGGTGCGTCAAGAGCCGGATCTTCAGCCGCCGACGTCCCAGAGCGCGGGCAGGAAGAACTCCGCGACCAGCAGGGGCGCGTGCCGCTTGAGAAACAGCGATTGCCGCCCCCAGACCGGTCCCGTTGCGCGGGTTTCGGCGGGCAGGGCGTCGCCCGGCACCCGGGCCAGCCAGACGGCACGGCGCTTGGCCGCCGGCGCACGGAAGAGTTCCGCGCCCAGCGAGCGCCGCGTCATGTGTGCCAGGCGCCGGTTGCCCCCCCGAAGACTGGACAGTGGTAGTACGCTACGCGCGTATACCACCGGCCGCCCGTCCAGCTGGAGCAGGACCTCGCGGATCAGCGCCCACTGGCGTGGCTGCTGGCCCAGCAGACGTCGTTCGTCCGGCCGGGGGGGCTGTATTGATTGCTCCAGGGGCAAGACGCTGAATGCGCCACGGGCCCGCAGGCGATGCGTCAGTGACGCCGGATCGCGCACCCAGTCCGCCGCCGGGCGGGGTACTCGCACCAGGGCCGCGTCGCGCCAGCGAAAGACGCCGGCGATCACGGGGCTGACGGATCGCGGAGTGCGCACGGGTTCGGCTCCGGAGAACGGTGAGCGGGCACTATGTGCCAGCGCCGCGGCCTTTGCAAGGTGTCTGCGGTTCACTGAATCTGTAGGCGCCTGTCATTGATTTTTGGCCCCTTGGTGGCTAGTTTATGCTCCCCTTGACGGACCCTGGCAGGCTGTTGGAATACCCTTTGCACACTCAGCGTGGTCTGAAGCGTACAGCTGGTGTACTTTGTTGCGACGGACAGTGTGGATCCCTTTCCGAGCAACAAAGTGCAGTAGATGGGCGCTTCAGGCCGCGCCCGCCGGGGCTTTCAGGCTGGCCCGCACGCATCGTTGCCATTTTTCGACGTGTAGACACACGCCTTCGAAATGGCGCCTCGATTGCGAACCAGCCTGAAAGCCCGAGTACGCAACGGGTTTCCTGCTAGCCCGGTCCTGAGCACCAAATGTCCCGAATCCGAGGTGTGCAATGAAGAAGTGGGAATGTGTGGTTTGTGGCTTCATCTATGACGAGGCCGAGGGGCTGCCGGAAGAAGGCATCGAGCCCGGCACCAAGTGGGAAGACATTCCGGAGGATTGGGTCTGCCCCGATTGCGGCGTGGGCAAGGAAGACTTCGAAATGGTGGAAATCTGAAACCCGCTTTAGGCCGGGACTGCTCCCGGGCTGAACACCCGGAGGTAGAACATGGATCCAGTCGTAATCGTCGGCTCCGGCCTGGCCGGTTTCAATGTGGTCAAGGAGCTGCGCAAGCTCGACAGCGAGACCCCGGTGGTCATGCTCACCGCCGATGACGGGCGCAATTATTCCAAGCCCATGCTGTCCAACGGCTTTACCAAGGGCAAGAGCGCCGATGAACTGGCCATGCTCACGCCCGAACAGGTGGCCGAACAGTACGACGTCACGGTGCGCACCTTCACCGAGGTGACCGCCATCGACCGCGAGGCGCACGCGTTGGTGCTGGGGGATGGCGAACGCCAGTCCTACGGCAAGCTCGTGCTCGCCTGGGGCGCCGATGTCTTTCGTCCGCCCATCGAAGGCGACGCCACCGACCGCATCTATTCGGTCAATGATCTCATGGACTACGGCCGTTTCCGCCAGGAACTCGAGGGCAAGCAGAAGGTGCTGGTCATGGGCGGCGGCCTGATCGGCTGTGAATTCGCCAATGACCTCACCAACGGTGGCTTCACCGTGGAACTGGTGGAGCCGGTGGGCCGTTGTCTGCCCCAGCTGCTGCCCGAACCGGCGTCCGAAGCGGTGGCCGACGGGCTGCGCGAACTGGGCGTAACCCTGCATTTCGGGCCCCTGGTCAAGGAAGTGAATCATGGCGACGCGGGCAAGCTGGTGGCGAGCCTGTCCGACGGCGCCACCATTGAAGCGGACGCCGTGCTCTCCGCCGTGGGGCTACGCCCGCGCAAGGAGCTCGCCGAGGCCGCCGGTCTGGACGTGAATCGCGGCATCCTCGTGGACCGGCAGTTGCGCACCAGTGATCCGGACATCTTCGCCCTGGGCGACTGCGCCGAGGTGGAAGGCCATGTGCTGCCTTATGTGCTGCCGCTGATGGCGGCCGCGCGGTCGCTGGCAAAGACCCTGGCCGGTGAGGACACACCCGTGAAATACGGTGTCATGCCCGTGACCATCAAAACCCCCGCCTGTCCCACCGTGGTGCTGCCGCCCCCCGAGAACGTGGACGGCGACTGGGAGTGCGAGGCGGACGGCCTGAACGTGCGCGCGCTCTATCGTGATAGCGAGGGTCAGCTGCGCGGCTATGCGCTCACCGGCGATCACGTCAAGGAAAAGCTCCAGCTCAACAAGGAAGTGCCGCCGCTGATGGCCTGAAGACCGCCGTTCAAGGGAGACGATCATGAAATTCCGGCTGTTGTTGCTCATCCTGGCCTGGCGCATGCGCTGGCTGGCCTGGCGCAATCCCGAATTCCGCGAGCAGATCGAAAAGAAGGATCTGGTCATGCAGTGGCGCACCCACTCCGGTTCGCCGGCGCGCTGGTTTCATTTCGATCACGGCAAGGTCCACAGCGCGGGCGGCTTGCACAACAACCCCAAGGTGACCCTGAGCTTTGAGAGCTCGGACTATGCCTATCGCACCATCCTGGCTTCAGGCAGCAACCAGATGATCTTCATGGAAGGCATGCAGAAGGGGCATATCAAGATTCACGGTGATGCCTCCCAGCTCATGTGGTTCATGAGCCTGATGAAGTACATTGCCCCGAAGAAGAAAAAGAAATAAGGGGAGTCTCTGATCTATCCCCTGGCGCCTTTCTTCAACGGTGTCCACGTTTGGCTGCCCTTCGGGCAGCAAGCCGGGACGCGCCCCGGCGGGCGCCTTACTCTTTTTGCTTGTCCAAAAAGAGTAAGCAGAAAAACGACACCCCACTTCACCGTCCGACCACCCAATCTTCGATTGGCTGGTCGGATCCCCTCAGTTGGCGGGCTCCACGCAGGACGCGGCGAGACAAATCGTCCACGATTTGGCTCGCCTAGCTTCGCCGGTCCCTGGTGAAGCTGTCCTGCGCTCCGCCCGCCGCCCTCGGCGGCTCAGCGGGGCCCCGGGACTACGGGCTCGCCTTCGGCTTCGCCCGGAATTCGACCGCCCGGAGGCCCTTTTTCAACGGAAACAGGTCGTGGGGAAATTCTTTCGGGAAAAGCGCTCTTTTATAAATTGTTGAAAATAGGCAATTTTCGTCCTTTTGATTGCTCTGCCATGTTCGCCAGACGTGTCCAGAGTTCAAAGGATCGATCTGGTTTTTGCCGTTGTAGGAAATTTGTCATATCGAGCCAGGTGATTGATGTGGCAGGATTTTCCGGAAATATCCACAGGACGGTTTGCCGTGCACAACGGAAAAACAGTTATAAAGACCGTTCTAATGAACTAGCTGTTAAGCAAAAGGATGCGGTCATGAAGTGGATAATCTTGATAGCGATTATCGCGGGCGCAATCTGGATCGCTAAGAGATCGAAGTCGATATCAGCTAAGCCGAGACAACCTCAAAATACCCGAGACCAGAATAAGTCCGTATCCAAGACTTACGTCACCCGGGGAGGTCAGGCTCTGGAAGCAGACGATGCGTTCCATGCTTGGACATCTGGCAGCCTCGACGAAATGGTCCGTGCCCTAGAGACCAAGACTAATCTCGTTGATCGCCATTTCTTGCTAATGAACATCGTTGACCAAGCGTACAAAAACCGGAGCGATCCCGATAGCGGGGAGCTTTTACGAAAATTGGCAGAAATGCACGTGTCAGAGTTTCCACAAATAAAGCCGGCACTCAAAGAGGAGATGGACGGTATTTTGCCTCGGGTGACTACGTTCCAAAAATATGCAACGTTTCTCACAGAGAACAAGGAATACGAAAAGGCGATTCAGATCTGTGAGCAAGCAATTTCGCAAGGCTTACATGATGGTACTAAGTCCGGGTTTGAGGGTCGGACTGAGCGCATCAAAAAGAAAATGGCCGCATAGTTGCTTAACAAATAGTTCCAGTTCGTTCCGGGCCTGGCGGCCCTCCACCGGATGCCCTTTTCGCTGCGCTACAAGGGCACCGCTGAACAAAATCGTTATATCTCTTGAGGTAAATCTGTGTTAACCGATCAACAGAAAAAGTATCGAGACCGCGCTAACCGGGCGCGAAGAGAACTTTTCAAAGAAAAGGAAAAATTCGGCGCGATTTCGGACGGCTCAGGGAAGCGTTACCGGGTGTGTGTCTACTTTGTGCTTAGCGGTGCTCCAGAGAAAGCAGCTGAATTTTTGGAATGGTTTGAAAAGGAGTTCGCGGATGACGTCGGTGAGCCCGCGTTTCTTCTATATGCTGCATTGGCGTACTACCGCATAGGTTCTCTGGGAAAAGCGCGGAGATTCCTGCTGGATGCGATGTTAAGCAATATTTACCTGCTCCCCTATTTGTTTTCGCGGCCGCTGCCCAAGCAAGACATGTGGCACTCATCTAACTGGGCGCAGCCAGACTACATCGGGGAAATTGAAGAGCTTCTCGAAGAGCCAACGAGTCAGGAGCGGGAATGGCTTAAAGAGCAGTTCGAGGATAAGCTCTTCACGAATGTTCGAAACAAGTACATAGAAACATTTCGGGTATTACAGCATGCGGACGATTTCGATACCCGAAGTAGTATTCTTAACGAGTGGCGGGAGTATGCATCCTCTTGGCGTGCAAACGAGATATAACCATTGGCAGAACAGTGACCGCTTTTCCGCCGCGCTGCGGCTCCAAAACGGCACGTGTGCCAAGCGTTATGCCCTAAAGCAGATGCCCTTCAGGCAACATGCGTTTGTGCAGGATGCGGATAATTTCAACAACATCGTCAGTGGTTAGCCGATAAAAGATGATGTGGCTTCCCTGAGGGTACTGCCGGTAGCCTGGACTTATCTCATCGCAGGTTTGCCCCAGGTCTGGATTTTCACCCAGAAGGTGGAAGCATTGATCGAACTGAAGGATATAGTGGTTTCGTTGATCCCGGCCCCATTCTCGCTCCGTGTATAGGGCAATAGCTTTGAGGTCAGTTTTGGCCTTCCTGGAAAGCTTGAAACCTGGCATCAGCGCCCTTCGTTGTCCAGTTCACGAATAAACGAGTCATAGGAGTAGTCTTCAAAACCACTGTCCTCGCCTTCCTTGAGCAATTTTCGAAGGGTAGTCAGGCGGGTTTCGGATTCTTCAAGCAGGCGCAACGCGGCACGAACGACCTCGCTGGTTGAGCCGTATCGGCCATTTTCGAGTTGTTCTGCAATGAACGCATCAAAATGTGGGCCTAAAGTGATGCTGGTGTTCTTTTGCATGATGCTACCTCGCGAATACCAATATTTGGTATATTTTGCTCCGGGTGGCATAACAATGCAATCCACGCGACAAGCGTGTGAATGCGCGCGTTAGTCCGGCTTGTCCAGACTAATCAGCCGATAGGTTCCCAGATTGCGTAATGCGCCGGGCTGCGCGGCGCAGCAGCGCAGATGAGGCATGAGCTCCGCCGGCGCCAGCCGTAAACGGTTCAGCAACCAGCCGAAGGGCAGGGTCAGCAACGCTCGCCGCTGGATATGGTAGGCGGTGCGGCGCACGGATTCGGTCCAGTCCTGGTCGCCGACGCTGTGAAAACCGGCCGCCCGGGCGTGGGCGTGAAGCTCGTCCCGGCTGATAAACCCGGGGATGACAAAACCCGCTTTGACCCGGTCGTGGTAATACCTTTGGGTGGCCGTGAGCCGGTCTTCGGGCCGGTCGAGGAAAAAGTCGGCGACGATCAGTCGTCCACCCGGGCGCAGCAGTCGGAACATCTCCTGCAGAAAAGCGCGCTTGTCCCGGGCGTGGCAGAAGCTCTCGGACGCCAGCGCATGGCTGAAACCGGCTCCGGACAGGCCCGTGTCCGCAAAGTCCCCTTGAACAAAGCGAACCGACGCATCCACGCCCTGACGGGCTGCCGCGCG
>CAJXLA010000046.1 GCA_913055795.1 uncultured Alcanivorax sp.
CCCCCTTGATGCCCCCCGCTTGGGACTCGTCGAGGAATGGCTCCGATCAGCAAACAGTGTTTTGCCATTTCTTGATTTCGATCAATTCCGTTTCGTCTTCTTCAGTCATTGAGGGGAGTCATTCCATACCCCTTGAAAGAAAGGGTCTGCGCTCCCAAAACATGAGCGAACCCGATCTTTCCGGAACCCTGCTAAACAGGATTCGGGAAGCACCGCACGGGATGACAAAAAATTCATCTGCGCCCTTGCGGTGCAGGGTTTTACATTGGTGCATGATCCCTTATAGTCGAGCTGACCGCCTGCCGGCGGTCGCATGCGAACGAATGAAGAAAATCAGGGAGATCTCCAAATGAAAAAGCAACTGCTTGCAATCGCGGTAAGCGCGGCATCAGTAGCGCCCATGGCGTCCATGGCGCAGCCCGAAGTTTATGGCCGTTTCGACGTAACGGTGCAATCCTCCGAAGCTCTGAATCAGAATGGTAGTAAGACCGGAGGCAATACCACGTTCAATGACGACGCAAATACTCGTTACGACGGCGTCAACGTAGGCGATCAGTGGGAAACCAAGAGCAATACCTCCATGGTTGGTGTCCGTGGTGAAAAGGGCCTGGACAGCGGCCTGAGCGCCATCTACCAGCTGGAGATGGAGTTCGAGTGGGTAGACAACAACGCCCCCGCGTTCTCCAACCGCAACAGCTTTGCGGGCCTCAAGGGTGAGGAATGGGGCAAGGTCTTTGTCGGCCGCTTCGACAGCATCGTCAAGGACGCGGAATTCAGCGTGGACCAGTTCAACTGGACCGACGCGGATATCGGCGTGCTCTTCCGCAACCAGAACCGCTACAACAACACCGTCAACTATCATTCGCCCAAGATCGGCCCGGGCATTCAGGTGAAGGCCCAGGTGATTCCCGGTGAATCCCGTCAGAACATTGACGGTGACGACCGTCAGACGAGCATTGCCGACGGCTATGGCCTGTCCATCGGTATGGAAGAAGGCAACATGTATGGTGCCATTGCCTATCAGAGCAATGTCCAGCCGGCCGGTAACCTGATGAACGGACAGGTCCAAACCGGCACCAATACGGCCACTGGCGCGGATGATGCTGATGTTCAAACCTTCCGTGTAAGCGGTGGTCTGGATGATGATCAATTCGGTGTGGGCTTTATCTATGATATGACCGAAACCAGTGCCGATGGCGTCAATGGCGGCATCAGCTATGATGACGGCAAGAGCGGCTGGCTGGTCAGCGGTCGTTTCAATCCCACCACGGATCTGGCCGTCAAGGCGCAGTACGGGGATTCCGAGACCCGTTTCCTGGGTGCGGGGGACAACGATGACCGCAGCATCACCTCGGCCAGCCTGGGTGCGGACTACATGCTCGGCAAGCAGACCAAGCTGTACACCTTTTACACCATGAACGAGGTGGACGGTGACATTAGCGCCAATAACGAGGACGACTCGGAGTTCAACGTCCTGGCCTTCGGCATGCAGCACAAGTTCTAAACGAACTTGTTGCCATGCAGGAAAGGAAAAAGCCCGGCTTCGGCCGGGCTTTTTTTGTTCGGGCTGCGGACTGGCAGGCTGTTGAAAAACCCCTTGCGAGCTCAGCGTGGTCCGCATGCCGTGATGAATTTGATTGACACGCGCCCCGCATGCGCCAGACTGCCGCAGGGTGCGTTTCGCAGGGCTTCGGATCGGCATCCGGGGCGAAGAGGATGCACGCCGCTGCAATCCGGAACTCAATCCATAGAAGGAGCAATATCGTGAAACTGCAACGCGTATTTACCATTCTGGCGGCCCTGACGCTGTTCACCGTCGGCACCGCCCAGGCGCAGAAGCCGGCGTCGGGGGACGTCGCCCTGTTCGTGAACAACATTTCCGCGCTGCCCATGTATAACGTCGGCTATTTCATGAGCTCGGACGTCATGGGCTATGGCAGTCTGGGCTTTACCAACGACGACAACGACAGCGGTGTCGCCTTCGGTGTGGGCGCGCGCATCTATGGTGCACCCGGCACCAGTGAAAATATCCGCACCTACTGGAATGCCTCGCTGCGACACAACAGCGAGGATTACATCAGCTCCGGTGGTATCGCCAGCTTCGGCGGCGGTCTGGCTGGCCGGGGGATCGAATCCACCACCCTGAGTGCCGATTTCGGTGCCGAGGCGGAACTGGCGCCGGACTTTAGTGTGGGGGCCGAGGTAGGCCTTCAGTGGCAGGACGTGGAAGTTGCCGGAGGCGGGGACAACAGCATCCTGAGTCTCGGCACGGCGGATCTGACGCTGAATTACTACTTCTGATCGTCTGGATCGGCTGTAGGAACGAAAAAGGCCCGCTTCGCGGGCCTTTTTTATTGCTTGCGACTTGCCACTTTCGGCTTGCTACTCTTCCAGAGCGGAAGGTAGAACACAGCCCACCGAGCCGAACCCCCTCGACCCGGGTTACTCCTCCCACTTCCTGAGCACCAGTGACGCATTGGTGCCGCCGAAACCGAAGCTGTTGGTCATGAACTGCTTGATCTCGGTGTCCCGGCTTTCGCGGACAATGGGGTAGTCGGCGGCGTCCTCGTCCAGCTGGTCGATATGGGCGGAGCCGGCGATAAAGCCGTCGCGCATCATCAGCAGGCTGTACAGGGTTTCATGCACGCCCGCGGCACCCAGGGAATGACCGGTCAGTGATTTGGTCGAGCTCACCGGTGGTGTCCGGTCGGCGCCGCCGAAGAATTCGCCCATGGCCTGGAGTTCGACAATATCGCCGGCGGGCGTACTGGTGCCGTGGGCATTGATATAGTCGATGGGCGTGTCCAGATGGGCGGCGGCCTGCTTCATGCAACGCACCGCGCCTTCGCCGGAGGGCGCGACCATGTCGTCGCCGTCGGAGGTGGCGCCATAGCCCACCACTTCGGCAATAATGTTGGCGCCGCGGGCCTGCGCGGTTTCCAGTTCCTCCAGCACCAGCATGCCGCCGCCGCCGGCGATGATGAAACCGTCCCGGTTGGCGTCATAGGCGCGCGAGGCCACCTCCGGGGTGTCGTTGTACTTGCTCGACAGCGCGCCCATGGCATCGAAGAGGATGCTCAGCGTCCAGTGCTCTTCCTCGCCACCGCCGGCGAACATGCGGTCCTGCTTGCCCAGCTGGATCTGTTCCACGGCATTGCCGATGCAGTGCGCGCTGGTGGCACAGGCCGAGCCGATGGAATAGTTCACGCCCTTGATCTGGAAGGGGGTGGCCAGGCAGGCGGAGACGGTGCTGGCCATGACGCGGGGCACCATGTAGGGGCCGACCTTCTTGACGCCGCGCTCGCGGGCGATATCGGCGGCCTTGACCGAGTCGTTCGAGGAATGGCCGCCGGAGCCGGCGATCAGACCGGTGCGCTCGTTGGATACCTGGTGGTGTTCCAGCCCGGCGTGCTCAATGGCCTGTTGCATGGCGATATAGGCATAGGCGGCGGCGTCGCCCATGAAGCGTTTGGGTTTGCGCGGGATATGCTCGTCAAAATCGATATCGGGCCAACCGGCGACCTGGCTGCGCATGCCGATATCGACGTAGTCCTGCTTGTAGCGGATGCCGCTGCGGCTGTCCCGCAGGGCCCGGCTCACGGTGTCCAGATCATTGCCCAGGCAGGAAACCACGCCCATGCCGGTGACTACTACACGTCTCATCGTCGTCCCCCGCTCAGAATTCGTCGGTGGAGGTAAACAGGCCTACACGCAGACCCGTGCCGGTGTAGATATCCCGGCCGTCCACATTCACCGTGCCGTCGGCAATGCCCAGGGCGATACCGCGCGAGACCGTTCGTTTGATATCCAGTGTATAGGTCACCTTCTCCGAGGTGGGCAATACCTGACCACCAAATTTCACTTCACCGCACCCCAGCGCGCGACCGCGCCCGGGATAACCCTTCCAGCCCAGGAAAAAACCCACCAGTTGCCAGAGCGCATCCAGCCCCAGACAGCCGGGCATGACCGGATCGCCATCGAAGTGCACCCGGAAGAACCACAGATCGGGATCGACGTCGAGTTCCGCGACGATTTCGCCCTTGCCGTAGGCGCCCCCGTCCGCCGTGATGGTGGTGATGCGGTCGAACATGAGCATGTTGGGCAGCGGCAGCTGGGCATTGCCTTCGCCGAAGAGCTCACCGCGCGCGCACGCGAGCAGCTCTTCCCGGTCATAACTGTTCTTGGTTCCCTGCATGGGGGGCTCCGTTTCGGAACCGGCTCGGCCGGCCCGGGATGGAAAACAGATCCGGCGGACCTGGCAGGCTGGTGAAAGCCCCGTGGGGCGCGGCCTGAAGCGCCCACCAGCTGCACGCTTCAGGCCACGCTGAGTGCGCAAGGGGTTTTTTCAACAGCCTGCTGGTCCGCGTAAAGCGCGCATCATAGCAGAGCCCGCGCGCGCCGGGGTGGGCAGGATGTAACACTGCTTTGCAGCCGGGCGTCAGCGGGTCTGTGCCCATGGCCGCCCGGGGGTTACAATGGCGCCGATGTTGCGCCCCGGATGACGATTCCCCGACCCGGTAGCCACCAATACCCATCCGCCGCGGACGCTGCGCGGCGCGACGAACCGGAGAACCCTCTTGATTGCGGAACTGGGACATTTAAGCCTCTGGGTGGCCCTGGTGCTGGGGCTGGCCCTGATGGTGCTGCCCATGCTGGGGGCCTGGCGCGGGATCGCCACCCTGCAATTGCTGGGCCGCCCGCTGACCTGGATGCTGGCGTTGTGCCTGACGGTGGCGTTGCTGGCGCTGGCGTGGGCGTTCTATGTCCATGACTACACCATTGAGTATGTGGCCAACAACTCCAATAGCGCCCTGCCGTTGCGGTATCGGCTGTCGGCGATCTGGGGCGGTCACGAGGGTTCGCTCTTGCTCTGGGTCTGGATGCTGTCCGTGTGGGGCGCGGCGGTGGCCCTGTTCACCCGGTCCGTGCCCCGGCCCATGGTGGCGCGGGTGCTGTCCGTCATGGGCTTTGTCAGCGTGGGCTTTCTGCTGTTCATGCTGCTTACCTCCAATCCCTTTGATCGGGCGTTGCCCTGGCCGCCCATGGACGGCGCCGATCTCAATCCGCTATTGCAGGATCCGGGCCTGATCATTCATCCGCCCATGCTCTATATGGGCTATGTGGGCTTTTCCGTGGCTTTCGCCTTCGCCATCGGCGGGCTGCTCACGGGCAACCTTGATCCCACCTGGGCACGCTGGGCGCGGCCCTGGACCACGGTGGCCTGGTGTTTTCTTACGCTGGGCATTGCGCTGGGGTCCTGGTGGGCCTACTACGAGCTGGGCTGGGGCGGCTGGTGGTTCTGGGATCCGGTGGAAAACGCTTCGTTCATGCCCTGGCTGGCGGGCACCGCATTGATTCATTCCCTGGCGGTGACGGAAAAGCGGGGCCTGTTCCGGCCCTGGACGGCGCTGCTGGCCATTGTGGCGTTTACGCTGTCGCTGCTGGGGACCTTCCTGGTGCGCTCGGGCGTGCTGACGTCCGTGCATGCCTTCGCCACGGACCCGGCCCGCGGTGCCTTTGTGCTCGGTTTTCTGGTGGTGACCGCGGGTGGGGCGCTGACGCTGTTCGCCTTCCGCGCGCCGGTGCTCAAGGCGGGTTCCGGCTTCCGGTTGCTCTCGCGCGAGAGCTTTCTGATGGTGAACAACCTGGTGTTGCTGACCGCCGCGTTTGTGGTGCTGCTGGGCACGCTCTTTCCGCTGGTGGGCGAGGCCATGGGCATGAAGATTTCCGTGCGCAGTCCCTATTTCAATGCCTTCTTCGTGCCCCTGACGCTGGTGCTCATGCTCGCCATGGTGCCGGGCATGATGAGCCGCTGGGGGGCACAGCAGGCACGGCCGTTGCTGCGTCGCCTGGTCTGGGTGGTGCCGGCGGCTCTGATAGGCGGCATCTGGGGATCACGGTTGCCCGGGCCCACGCCCTGGCCGGGTACGCTGGGCCTGATCCTCGCGCTTTATGTGGTGCTGGCGCATGTTGATGATGTCGTGCGTCGTGTCAGCGCCTCCAGTGCCGGTGCGCTGCGCGGCCTGGTGCAGCTGCCGCGCGGTTACAAGGGCATGGTGCTGGCGCATTGCGGGCTGGCACTGACCGTTTCCGGCGTGGTGCTGGTAACCAACCATGAGGTGGAGCGGGACATGCGGCTGGCGCCCGGTGGCTCGGTGGAAATGGCCGGCTATGAATTCACCTTCGAGGATCTCAAATCCGTGGAAGGCCCCAACTACAGTGCCCTTCAGGGTGAGTTCCGGGTTACCCGCGATGGGCGGAAGGTGGCGCACATGCAGCCGCAGAAGCGCACCTATGATGCCAGTGGACGCGTGATGACGGAGGCGGCCATTGATGCCGGTCTGCTGCGCGATCTCTATGTGTCTTTGGGCGAACCCCTGCAGGCAGGCCAGACCGTGGGCGCCTGGGCGGTGCGCATCTATTACAAGCCGGGGGTACGCTGGATCTGGCTGGGCGCGTTGGTCATGGCCATCGGTGGCGCGGTGGCGCTGTCGGACAAGCGCTATCGCCGTCCGGCGGATCCGGGAGAGACGGCATGAACCGCGGTACGCTGTGGCGTTTCGTGCCGGTGCTGATCCTGCTGGCACTGGCATTGCTGTTTTTCTGGGCGCTCAATCGCCCGGGTCGTGACGAAGTGCCGTCGGGCCGGACGGGCGAATCCATTCCGGCGTTCGAGCTGCCCACCCTGAACGGCGACGGTGTTCGTACCGAAGCCATTTTCGACAACCACTGGACCCTGTTGAATGTCTGGGGGTCCTGGTGTCCCACCTGTTACGTGGAACATCCCTATCTGATGAAACTTGCCGACCGGGGCGTGCGTATCGTGGGGCTGAATTACAAAGACGAAAAACCCAAGGCGCAGGCCTATCTTGAAGATGGGGGCGACCCTTATGGGGTAACGCTGGTAGACAAGGACGGTGATTACGGGCTGGATCTGGGCGTCTATGGTGCGCCCGAGACCTGGGTCATCAATCCCGAGGGTGTGGTGAAGTTACGCCACGCCGGTGAGCTTAACCGCGAGGTATGGCAACGCAAGATCGCGCCGGTTTGGAAGGGGGACAGTCCTTATGAATAGCAGGCTGTTGGAAAAACCGTTGCGCACTCAGCGTGGGCTGAAGCGTGCCGCTGGAGTGCCTGGTTGCGACGGATCGGGTGGTTCGCTGTGGTGGCTGTGGTTGTTGATGCTGGCCCTGCCCGCCATGGGGGCCCAGGGCCTTTATGACTTTGAAAACGAACACCAGCGCGAGCGTTTCCACCAATTGACCGAGCAATTGCGCTGTCCCAAGTGCCAGAATCAGAGCATAGGTGATTCCGATGCGCCCATTGCCCAGGACATGCGCAACAAGACCGCCGAGTTGATCAAGGACGGGCGCAGCAACGAGCACATCATCGGCTACTTTACCGATCGCTACGGCCAGTTTGTCAATTTCGATCCGCCGTTGAAGGCCAAGACCCTGCTGCTCTGGGCCGGTCCCGTGCTGGTCTTTCTCGCCGGCGTCGCGATCGTTCTGGTTCAGATGCGTCGTGCCCTGCGTGCCCCCACCGGAGAAAATGAATGATGCTGATTGCGCTGGCGGTTGCGTTCTGCCTTGTCATGGTCGCTTTGCTCGCGCTGGTCTGGCGGCGGGAGAGTCGACGCCAGGGTGCTACCGTGGCCGCGGGCCCGGCCTGGGTTGTGGCAGCGGTTCTGGTGGTCATGGGTGGCGCCCTTTATGGGCTCGCGGGCTATCAGGAAAGCACTGGCGAATGGCTTCGGGATCACCGGCGGCTCCAGCCCATGGCCATCGAAATTCTCGAGGGACGGTCCCCGGGCGAAGTGGCGGGCGAGGACACGCGCACCGGTGCGCTCACCCGGGTCCTGCAGCGGGAACTGGTGCGTCGGCCGGACTCCGTGTCCGGCTGGTATGCGCTGGGCTTGCTGTATCAACAAATGGAACAGCCGCGCATGACGGTCAAGGCGGCGCGCCATGGTCTGGAGGTAGCGGAGGGGGCACAGCGGACAGCCATGCGGCTTTTGCTCGCGCGTGGGCTCGTGGCGAGCAGTCAGGGGCAGTTGAACGCGGAAGCCGAGCGCATCCTGCTGTCCATTGTGGAGACCCATCCGAACCACGACGGCGCCTGGACCCTGCTGGCCATGGCGGCCAGCCGTTCACAACGCCATGCGCTGGCCGAACGCGCCTTCGAGAATTTGCTCGAACGCCATGGCGGCGGGGAAATCGGGCCCATGTTGCGCAAGGGCCTGGAACAGGCCCGTGCGGCGCGCGCCAGGGCGCAACAGCAGTCGGGCGCGGAGCAGACCGCCGAGGACGAGATCGTGGTGCGGGTCAGCGCGGGCGACGGGGTGGAGTCCGGCGGTACCGTCTTTGTCTTTCTCCGGGGCGCGGAAAGCGGCGGCAAGCCGCTGGCGGCGCGCCGCATGCCCGTGGACGACTTCCCCGTGACCGTGCGTGTGCGCGCGCAGGACTGGTTGCAGCAGCGCCCGGATAATAGGAGCCGGTTGCGCGCCGGGGCACGCTACAGCACGGATTCGGGCGGGGGTGTAGGCTCCGCCGCTCTGCGGGCCGCCCCGCAGCCGTTGACGGACGGGGGTGAAGGTCCGGACGTGCGGCTGGAATTGAGGCGCTAGGTGCTAGGTGCGAGGGGCGAGGCGCTAGGAGCGAGGCGCGAGGAACGAGGGGCGAGGAGTAAGAAAGTCAGCGCAGGGATGCATCTCCCTCGGGAACCGGAACACACAAATTCAAGCGGGCGCCCTATGGGTGCACCCTACGCTAGCACCTAGCACCTAGCACCTAGCACCTAGCACCTAGCACCTAGCACCTAGCACCTAGCACCTAGCACCTAGCACCTCGCCCCTCGCCCCTCGCCCCTTATCCGTCAGTCTTTCGTACCAGTCCGAATGATCGCCTGGATGGCGACATGGCCCGGCGGCGCGGTGGTTCTTGTACCCGGCGCGGGTGAAGGGTACAGTTTCCGCCCTCACGGCCCCGGCTCCGGGGCTTTTCGGCCTGAACGCAACGAGGGGAGTCCTTATGCGTGTCATTCTGCTGGGCGCGCCCGGTGCCGGCAAGGGTACCCAGGCACAGTTCATCATGGAGCACTTCGATATCCCGCAGATCTCCACGGGGGATATGCTGCGCGCGGCGGTGAAGGCGGGTACACCGCTGGGTAAACAGGCCAAGGAAGTCATGGATGCCGGCGAACTGGTGTCCGACGATATTATTCTGGGGCTGGTGAAGGAACGCATCGCCCAGGATGATTGCGCCAACGGTTTTCTGCTGGATGGCTTCCCCCGCAATATCCCTCAGGCTCAGGCGCTCAAGGACGAAGGCATCGACATCGATTATGTGGTGGAGCTCGATGTGCCCGATGAAGAGCTGGTGAAGCGACTCTCCGGCCGGCGCGTGCATCCCGGTTCCGGGCGTGTTTATCATGTTGAATACGCGCCGCCGAAGGAAACCGGCAAGGACGACGAAACCGGCGAGGATCTGGTTCAGCGCGAGGACGATCAGGAAGACACCGTGCGTCAGCGCCTGCAGGTGTACAAGGAACAGACTCAGCCGCTGGTGGGTTTCTACCAGGATCTGGCCGCGCAGCATGATCCCGCCGCGCCTACCTATGTGCGCATTCCCGGTACCGGGTCCGTCGAGGACATCCGCGACCGCATTCTGGAAGCACTGGAAGGTCGGCGTTCCAACGCTTCCGGCTGATTCGTCTGCAACAGCCTGCCAGGGCCACGGAAGGCCGATTTTTCATGCCGCACCCGCTCACACACCCGCGTTCACTCTTTCTCCACACCCTGAATGCCCTATCATGCCCCTTTTCGTTGGTACAAAGGGGACATCATCATGGCGGAATCCGGACCCGCTGTTGTTCTGGTGAATCTGGGCACACCGGATGAACCCACGCCCGGCGCCGTGCGCCGTTATCTCAAGCAGTTTCTTTCCGACTCGCGCGTAGTGGAAGCGCCGCGTTTCATCTGGTTCTGGGTGTTGCGTCTGTTCATTCTGCCTTTCCGCCCGCGTCGTGTTGCCGAGGGGTACCGGGAAATCTGGCGCGAGGACTCGCCCATACGCGAAATCACACGGGCACAGGCGCACAAGCTGGCCGAACGTTTGCCGGTGACCGTGGACTGGGCCATGACCTATGGCCAACCCGCTTTACCGGATGTGCTGGACCGTCTTGCCGATGCCGGCCACGACAGCATCCTGGTGTTACCGCTCTACCCACAGTATTCGGGCAGCACCGTGGGCGCGGTCATGGACGCGGTGGCAGGGTGGATGACCACGCGTCGGGAATTGCCGAGCATTCAGATCGTGCGCGATTACTGGGAAGAACCCGCCTGGCAACAGGCCATGGCGGAATCGATCCGGCGGTTTCAACGCGATAACGGCGTGCCCGAGCGGCTGCTGTTTTCCTTTCACGGGATCCCCAAGGCCTACGAGGATAAGGGCGACCGTTACGGCGAGCGCTGTCGCGCCAGTGCCGCCGCCATTGCCCGTCTTCTCGGGCTTGAAGACGGTCAGTGGCAGTTAACTTTCCAGTCGCGTTTCGGGCCCAGTGACTGGCTGCAGCCCTATACCGATGAAACGCTTACGCAGTGGGCGCGCGACGGCATCCGGGATGTGCAGGTGGTATGTCCGGGCTTTGCGGCGGATTGCCTGGAAACCCTGGAGGAAATCTGTGTGGAAAACCGTGACTACTTCCTGGAGAACGGGGGTAGCCGTTTCGCCTATATTCCCGCACTCAACGCTGATCAAAGCCATATCGATGCACTGGAAAGCATGGCACGACGCTGGCTGCCGGAATGTAACCAGTGACTATCGTGTGACGCGGCGATCTGTTAAAAAAATGACGAGTTTTTGGCGTCAAGCAGCCGAAAATGATGGGGATAATGTGTACAAACTGATTTTTTTTTGTGCTATTTTCCAGATGGCGTAGTAAAACGAACGCTATAGCTTAGGAGATTCACCATGGCTCAAGCAGCGAAGAAAAAGTCCAGTCGCAAGAAGGCGGCGAAGAAGACGGCGGCCCGCAAACAAGCCGCAACCACCACCAACCAGTCGGACTTGCCCAAGTCTGTGCTGAACGCGGAAGCGAAAGTCCGGGAACAGGAAACCCTGGTCAACCAGGCCATGAAAAAGGTCGAGCAGGCCGAGCAGAAGCTTGTCGACGTGCGTGACCGGGTGCAGCAGGAAAGCCGCAAGGCCAAGCCCCGTACCGAGGCGGCCGCGCGCAACCTGCGCACCAAGATTCAGGGCCTGCGCCAGGACATTCCCTACTTCAGCAAGGCCGTGCAGGGCGCCAAAGACGCGCTTCGCAAGGAGCAGCAGCGGCTGCGCCAGGCGACGCGCACCTATGAGCAGAAGCTGAAGGAGCATCAGCGCAAGGAAGAGCGCAAGGCGCGCAAGGCCGCGAAGAAGACCGCCAAGAAGACGTCCACGGGTGCGCCGAAGAAGTCTGCTTCCAAGAAGAGTACTTCGAAGAAGGCCACTGGCAAGAAGGCTGCGAAGAAGACCGCCGGCAAGAAAGCTACACGGAAGAAATCCGCCGCCAAGAAGGCTACCGGCAAGAAGTCTGCGGCCAAGAAGTCCGCGGCCAAGAAGTCGGCTGCCAAGAAGTCCGCAGCCCGCAAGAAGGCGGCCAGCGGGCGTTAATCACGCCCAAGGCCCAAAAAAGCCCCGCTCCGCGGGGCTTTTTTATGAACAAAGGTGCGACGAGCGAGATGCCAGGCTAGCCCCTCCTGTCAAAAAGGGGAGGAAGCGATTCAATAAGCCGGCCGGGCTGATCAGAGCTTTTCCCCCTTTAAAGAGGGTGTCGCAAAAGCCTCTGGATTTTGCGTCCTGCACCCTCGAACAAGCTGTAGGGTGCGCCGTGCGCACCTTCAAGGCCCGATGGTGCGCACGGCGCACCCTACGCTTTGCTGATCAAGCCACGGGCGGGCTTTGCCAGGCCCTTTTTTACTTCTCGCGGCGTCACCGCTTCCACGCATATACAGGTAGCACGGCGGTGTCGCCGGCTCTTGCGACTTGCGTCTATCTACTTTCGACTTACCTCGCACCTCGCACCTCGCACCTCGCACCTCGCACCTCGCACCTCGCACCTGACTCATTGGGCCGAGGCGTACAATACGCTATGCTTGGCCGCCATGAACCATGCCGCCGACATCCTGCGCGATCCCCAGCGCTTCACCCATGAAATTTCCGGCTTTCAGCCCCGGGAATCGCAGTGGGTGATGGCGGCCTCCGTGGAAAAGGCCCTGCGGAACCAGAGTGATCTGGTGGTGGAAGCGGAAACCGGTACGGGCAAGACCCTGGCCTATCTGGTACCGGCCCTGCTGGATGCCGGACCCACCATTGTGTCCACGGGCACGCGCAGTCTGCAGGATCAGCTGTTTTTCAAGGATCTGCCCGTGGTCCGGAAGGCGCTGGGTGTGCAGCGGCAGGTGGCCCTGTTGAAAGGGCGCAACAATTATCTCTGCCCCTATCGGATGAAACTGCATCAGGAAGAGGGGCGTTTTCTCACTCGCGAGACCGCCGATCAGTTGCAAACCGTGGTGCGCTGGTCCACGCGCACGGAAACCGGGGATCTGGCCGAGTTGCAGGAATTGCCCGATGACGCGCCCGTATGGCCCTGGGTGACCAGCACGGCGGACAACTGTCTGGGCCAGGATTGTCCCGAGTACCGCAATTGCCCCGTCATGAAGGCGCGCCAGAATGCCCAGGAAGCGGATCTGGTGGTGGTGAACCATCATCTGTTTTTCGCGGATGCCGCCTTGAAGGGCGAGGGCGTGAGTGAATTGTTGCCGCGCGCCCATGCGGTCATCTTTGATGAAGCGCACCAGCTGCCGGAAACTGCGGCCACATTTTTTGGCGAATCGCTGAGCGCGCGCCAGATGCGTGAACTCTGCCGCGACTGTGTCAGCGAGGCGGGCCATACGGCCGCCGATATTGCTGAACTGAACGAACGCACCGCTGCTGCCGAGAAAGCGGTGAATGATCTGCGGCTTGCCATGGGCGAGGAAGGCCGCAGAGAGCCCTGGCACGCCATACAGCAGGCACAGGTGGTGCAGGACGGGGCAACGGCCCTGGAAGATGCTCTCGCCGCGCTGTCGGCCTTTCTGGAGCCGCTAAAGGACGCCAGCAAGGGCATGGAGTCCTGCGAACGCCGTGCACGGGAACAGCTGGAAGCCTTGCGGCGGCTTACGGCGGCCAAGGACCCGGGGCAGGTGTACTGGTTCGAGAATTTCCGCCACGCCTTTGTATTGCACGCCACGCCGCTGTCCGTGGCCGAAATGTTCAGCCGTCACCGCCAGGGACACCAGTGCGGCTGGATCTTTACCTCGGCAACCCTGTCCGTTGCCGGGGACTTTACGCATTTTCTGAAACGGCTGGGGCTGGACAACGCGGAAACCCTGCGTCTGGAAAGCCCCTTCGATTTCCGGCGTCAGTCCGTGCTCTATGTGCCCGAGGGGCTTCCGGTACCGGGTCAGCCGGGGTACACGCGCCAGCTGGTGGAACAGATGCTTCCCGTGATCCGCGCCGCCGAAGGTCGCACCTTTTTCCTGTTCACCAGTCATCGTGCTCTGCGCGAAGCGGCGGAACTGCTGCGCGAGCAGCTGGACTATCCGTTGCTGGTGCAGGGTGAGACCAGTCGCCGGCAATTGCTGGATTCGTTCCGCGAAAAGGGCAATGCGGTGCTGCTGGGCACGAGCAGTTTCTGGCAGGGCATTGATGTGCGTGGCGATGCGCTCAGCTGCGTGATCATTGATAAACTGCCCTTCGCCTCACCGGGTGATCCCGTGGGCGCGGCGCGTATCGAACGCATTCGCGAGCAGGGCGGTAATCCCTTTCGTGATTTTCAGCTGCCCCAGGCGGTGCTGGCGCTACGCCAGGGCGCCGGGCGTTTGATCCGCGATCCCGAAGACACGGGTTTGCTGGTACTGGCCGATCCGCGCCTGATCGACAAGGGCTACGGCAAGCTCTTTCTGGACAGCCTGCCGGGCATGGCCAAGACGCGCCGGCTGGATGTGGTGCAACGTTTTTTCCGGGTGATCGATGAAGCTGCTGGCCATTGAGACCGCCACCACCAGCTGTTCGGCCGCGCTCTGGTCCGACGGCGAGGTCCATGAGGCCTTTGAACCGGTCGAACGACGTCAGACCGAGCGTATCCTGCCGTTGATCGAATCCGTTCTGACGGAAGCCGGCGTGACGCGTGTACAACTGGATGGCGTCGCCTTCAGTCATGGTCCGGGCGCCTTTACCGGCGTGCGTGTGGGAACCTCCGTGATCCAGGGCCTGGCGCTGTCGCTGCAAGTGCCGGTGGTGGGTGTATCCACCCTGGCGGCCTGTGCCCTGGAAGGCGCGAATGCAATGCACACCGACGAAGCCGTGCTGGCGGTTTTTGATGCCCGCATGGGTGAAATTTATCTGGGCGGATACCGGTTTCGCGACGAACGTCTGGCATGCCTGGTGGAAGATGGTCTCTATCCGCCGGAACAGGTACCGGATCTGTCCGGCCACGTCTGGCAGGGGGTTGGTTCCGGTGGCGTTTATGCCGATACCCTCGGCCAGCAGTTGCCGTTGCGCGGGGCATGGCGCACGGATATTGTGCCCCGGGCCCGAGCCGTGGCGCGGCTGGCCGCGCCACGTTTGATCGCCGGCGAAGGCGTACCGGCGGAACAGGCCCAGCCCGTTTATCTGCGTAATCGTGTTACCGGGGGAGCCGTGCGATGAGTTCTTTCTGGGACTTGCCCCATGTGCATGCGGTCGAGCTGACCGTGCCTGCTGCGGCCATTGATGTGCTGGGGCATGCCAATAACGTGGAATATCTTGGCTGGCTGGAAAAGGCCGCCTGGGATCACACCACGGCGCTGGGGCTGGGCTGGGATGCCTTTCAGCGGCTCAACCGCGCCATGGTCGCCCGTCACACCGAAATGGACTATATCGCCGCCGCCTTCGCCGGTGATGATCTGCGCGTGGGCACCTGGATCGTGGACAACGACGGCCGCATCAGCATTACCCGCCGTTATCAGATCGTGCGCGCCGGTGACGGCGTTACCCTGATGCGTGCGCGTACCCGCTGGGTCTGTGTGGCCCTGGATTCGGGCAAGCCCCGGCGCATGCCGCCGGAGTTCGTGCAGGGCTACGCCGTCACGGCCCGGGAAAACCAGGACTAGCTCATGGCTCTGTGGATGGCGTTGATACTGGCATTGGTGCAGGGCGTGACCGAATTCCTGCCCATCTCCAGTTCCGCTCACCTGATTCTCCCCTCGCAGCTTCTGGGCTGGCCGGATCAGGGTCTGGCCTTCGACGTGGCCGTGCACGCGGGCACGCTCTCGGCCGTTTGCCTGCATTACCGCGCGGATCTGGCACGCATGTTTGCCGGGGCGGGACGGGGACTGGTTGAACGTCGGCTCAACGATGACCTGCGTCTGGGCCTGTTGGTGGTCTGGGCGACGATTCCCGCGGTGGTTCTGGGGTTTGCCTTCAAGGACTGGGTGGAAACCGCCGCGCGCTCGGCCGAGGTGATTACCGCGACGACCCTGGTTTTCGGTGTGCTGCTCTGGGTGGCGGACCGTTGGGGGCCCCGCCGGCTGACGCTGGCGCATCTGGGCTGGATGGCCGCACTGCTGGTGGGGCTGGCTCAGGCCGTGGCGCTCATACCCGGTACCTCCCGTTCCGGCATTACCATAACCGCGGCGCTGCTGCTGGGGTATACGCGTACCGAATCCGCGCGCTTTTCCTTTCTGCTGTCCATTCCCGTCATCCTGGGGGCCGCACTGCTGAAGGGGAAGGATCTCGTGACGGCCGCTGAACCCGTGAACTGGACCCTGATTGCGACCGGTTTCGGGGTATCGGCGGTGACGGCCTGGCTGGCCATTGTCTTCTTCCTGCGCCTGCTGGAGCACGTGGGCATGCTGCCCTTTGTCATCTATCGCTTGTTGCTGGGCGCGGCCCTGCTGGTCTGGTTTGTATGAAGATCGCGGTCACCTCCCAAGCACGCCCACGGGTGGCCCAGCCGCTGGCGGACAGTGGCTGGCTGGAGCGGGTGGACGATCCCGCCGAAGCGCGCGGCCATGACTGGTTATTGCAACTGGACCGGGACCGTCTGGCGTTGTCCCGGCCGGGCGAGCAAGGCAAGCCCGTGGTGGTGGATTTTTCCGAGGGCCCGGTGGGCTGGCGGCGTGCCCGCGCGCACCAGGAGAGACTGGTGCGCGCCTGCGGGCTCACGCGCGCCCACCCGCCGCGCGAGATTGTCGATACCACGGGCGGGTTTGCCCGGGACACAGGCCTGCTTACCGCCGGCGGCGCCCGGGTCACTCTGCTGGAACGCCATCCCCTGCTCCACAGCCTGATCGCCGACGGCGTCGCCCGTGCGGAACCCGGACTGGCGCAACAAATACAGCTGGTCCATGCCGAAGGCACGGACTGGCTGGCCGGGCGTTCGCAGATACTGGACGTGGTCTACATGGATCCCATGTTTCCGCCGATACGGAGCAAACAGGCGCTCAAAAAGGAGCAGCACTGGCTGCGCCTGCTTGCCGGCGAACCCTCGGCGCAAGAAGAGCATCACCTGCTCACAACGGCCCGCACGCACGCGCGCCGCGTCGTGGTCAAAAGACCCCATGACGCGCAACCCCTGGACGGCGTGCCCCCGCACCACCACTTGCCGGGGCCGGCGGTGCGGTTTGATGTGTACGATTAGTCGAAAGACGCAAGACAAAAGAGGAAAGTAAAAACCAGGGCGAAAATGAAGGGCGCCGAAGGCGCCCGCTCATGATTTCTTGCATCTTGTATCTTGCATCTTTCTACTCTCTTCGCGTAATCCGCTGAATCGACTGGCCGATATGCGGGCTCAGGATCAACTGGGCTTCCTCGTCCAGGGTCGTGAGCTGTTCGTTGAAGGTGAGCTTGCCCGCGTCGTCTGTTTCCGTGAGCCCGAAGTGCTGCAGCTTTTGAATGAAGTCACGCAGCACCGTCTTGTCGAAGAACTCGGGGGAGTTGAATTCGTAGAGCAGGGACAGCCGCTGCGCCGTCTGATGGGCGCGCTCTTCGAGTTCAGCGGACGACAGCTGCCCGTCGCCGTACTGCACCAGCAGACGGATGGTGAGATAGAAACGTTCCAGCGAGGGCATGACCGTGCGCCCGAGATGTTCCAGCAGGTCCGATTCCGGGCTGTTGATGGGTGTGCCCTGCAGCTGATCGCCATCGCGGCGGATCAGGCCCTGATCCTCGAGCACCCGCAGCACGCCGTCAATGGCACTGTCGAGCTCCGCGTCGCTCCAGTGCAGGAAGTATTCATTACGGAAGAATGGATACAGCAAGTGCACCAGCCGGTGCAGTTGTGCGTTGTCAATGGAACGCGCATTGAGAAACAGGGAACACAGCAACCCGGGCAGCACAAACAGATGCAGGCTGTTGTTGCGCACATAGGCCATTTGCAGCGCGGTTTGCGCGTCCGTGGTAACCAGATCGCCCAGCTCGTGTTCGACGCGCTGCAGGAAGTCGTTTTCCAGCCCGTATTCGATGATGGCGTCCGGGTCCGCCTGGGCCAGGGCACTGGCCTGACTGTAGGGCGCCTCGCGCAAGAGCGTGACATAAAGCGCGAGCTGGCGGCGCAGCTGGCCCATGTCCATGGTGTGCTTGGGCGTGGCCAGCAGGGCCAGGCTCAGCAGGTTCACGGGATTGGCCACGGCGGCGGCATTGATGCCGGTAACCACGCGCTCGCCCAGTTCATTGATGGTCGCGCGGAACCAGGGCGGCATCTCGTCCTCGCCCAGCGCTTTTTCCCGCCAGTCCGGTGCCTGTTCGTCCAGAAAACGGTCCAGCAGGATGGGGTCGCCAAAGTTCACATGCACCTCGCCGAAATTGCCGCGCAGGAATTTCAGCGCCCGGATGAGTCCGCCCACGGATTCGCGGGATTTCTTGCCGGTGTGCAGCTCGCCCATATAGGAACGCGCCTCGATCACCTTCTCGTAGCCCACATAGACGGGCACGAAGGCAATGGGCTTGCGGGCGTCGCGGAGGAAGCTTTTTACCGTCATGGCCAGCATGCCGGTGCGCGGGTTGAGCATGCGCCCGGAGCGGCTGCGTGTGCCTTCCACGAAGTATTCAATGGAAAAGCCGCGTGTGGTGATGGTGTGCAGGTATTCCGAGAACACGGCGGCATAGAGCCGGTCCTTGCGGAAGCTGCGGCGCATGAAAAAGGCGCCGCCCCGGCGCAGGATGGTGCCGATCACCGGCATGTTCAGATTGATGCCCGCGGCGATATGCGGTGGCACCAGCCCGCGCTTGTAGACCAGATAGGACAGTAGCAGATAGTCGATGTGGCTGCGGTGGCAGGGCACATAGATGATTTCGTAGTCCCCGGCCACATTGTTCAGCTTGTCGAAGTTGTACACCCGCAGGCCGTCGTAAAGCTGGTTCCAGAGCCAGGACAGCACCACCTCCAGAAACCGGATCACCGTGTGCGAATAGTCCGCCGCGAGTTCGATGGCATAGTGCCGCGCGCGCTTTTCCAGCTTCTCCACGGGCTGATTCTCGGAACGCGCCGCCTGTTCGATGGCTTCGCGCACGGGCGGCGTACGCACCAGGGTGTTGGCGATCATGCGCCGGTGTGACAGGTCCGGCCCGATCACCGCTTCCTGTTGCCGCCGGAAATGCACGCGCAGAATGCGCTGGGCCTTGCGCCGCGTGAGATCCCGCTCGCCGTTTTCGTGCATCAGATCGCGCAGCGCCAGCGGGCGGCCGAAAAGGATATGGAGCTGTCGGCCCTGGGTGAGAATAATGAAGAACTTCTTGATCAGGCCCGGTGGTGACCAGTTGTACGACAGGATGATCTTCCAGAGCGAGCTTTCCTTTTCCGGCGCGCGGCCCCAGAACAGTGACACCGGCAGCAGCTGCACGTCCGCGTCCGTTTGGTCATGAACATGGTCCACCAGTTTGCCCAGCCGGGGCGGATGGAGCGTGACCCGTTCCCGACCCAGCAGTCGACGGCGCCGGTAGAGGTGGAAGTGGCGCCGGGATAGCGGCTTCCCGTTCAGCGTGAGCGGGGTCAGCGGCGAGGG
>CAJXLA010000047.1 GCA_913055795.1 uncultured Alcanivorax sp.
TCATTCCTTCGAACCGATAAGCGAAGTTTTTAAAGAGTTGAGCGAAAGAACTTTCCAAGATCACGGTTGGTATGCACATCAACTTGCCTTAGGTTCTGAGAATGGTTTGGCCGATGTGAATGTTTCCGTCTCGTCAGACTTATCTTCGTTCTTAAAAGCAAACGCTTTCGGTCATGATCGGTATAAAAATATTAAAACTGCTAAATCCGAAAGGGTTACTGTCGATACACTGGATGAATTTCTTCGCCGCGAAATCAGTAACTACCAAAATCGCAATATTCTTTTAAAAATGGACACCCAAGGCTTTGACCTAGAGGTGTTTAGCGGAGCACCGGAGAGCATCCCTCACATTCACTGCATGTTATCGGAGCTCTCATTAATTCCCATTTACGAGGACATGCCTCACTACATAAAAACATTACAAACTTTCGAACAAGCAGGCTTCGCTGTGACTGGTTTGTTCCCTATCAGCAGAGATGCCGATTTCTCCGTAGTAGAAATGGATTGTTTTATGGTGAACCGAAAAAATACGAGGCGATCCTGAAATCCTATTAACTCTGAATTCATTAATGAACTGCAAGTCCGTTTGAGGCAGCCAACGGGTTGAATACTCCTAAAGACATGTCGTTGCCCAATGCTGTTTTGGGGCAATTATTCAGCCTTGGCTCGATTCTCGCAAGGGCATCGTGACTCAAGTTCTCTATGGAGAACCAGATGGCTGGCATTCTTGTGCTACGTCCTCGTGCAAGCGCTCAGGCTGATGGCAGAGTCCTCGGCTCAGCAATACAGTTTTGTATTGTTCGCTGGTTGGGCGATCATGTTCGGAGCCCTGTCCGTGGTCCTTTATGGCAACAGGATAACGATCCATGCCGGACAAGACTAGTAGGGAAACCAGACAATAGCGCGTACCGGATTCGGGGCGGTCCAGGCCGGGATTGCCCGGAGGGCCCGATAGCTTCTCCTACACCGGTTGTTGTGAGGACTTCGAGGGAAAACCCATCTCGCCGCTGATTTTCTGAAACTCCTCCTCAATCCAGTCCGCCGTCTCGTCATTGATCTCACGCGTCTTGCGCCCCTCGGTGTCAATGGTAGGGCCGATGGAGACAATGATTGTGCCGGGGATGCGCAGCATGGACCGCGCCGGCCAGCAGTCGCCGCCGTTGTGGGCTACGGGGAGGATGGGCACGCCCGCCTTCGAGGCCAGCATGGCACCGCCCACGCTGAATTCGCCCATTTCGCCCGGGGACTGGCGGGTACCTTCCGGGAAGATCACGACCGGAACGCCGTTATTCAGTCGTTCCTTGCCCTGTTCCACGATCTGCTTGAGTGCCGAGCCCGCCTTGCTGCGGTCGATCTTGATGGGCTTGAGCAGGGCCAGGGCCCAGCCGAAGAAGGGCACCCAGAGCAATTCGCGCTTGAGGATGGTGGCCTGGGGGGCGAAGAGCACCTGCAGGAAAAAGGTTTCGAACTGGCTCTGGTGGTTGGACATGACCACGAAGCGGCCGTCTTCGGGAATATTCTCGCGGCCCCGCAGTTCCACCTTTACACCATTGAGATGCCGCAACAGCCAAAGGCTCGCCCGGGTCCAGAGGTTGATGAAGTTGTAGCGGCGCTCGAAGGGCAGGAAAGGTCCGATCACCACGGACAGGAAGCCGTGGACAATGCCCATAAAACTGTAGACCAGCATGAAAAGGGCGCTGCGGATGCGAACAAGGAAATGCACGGGTGTCTGATTGCGGTATGCCATGGTTCAGCCCTGATCCAGTAATGCGTCCACGAAACCGGCCAGATCATCATGGACCGGTACATGGGCGAGGTCATGGGGCAGCTCGCGCCGTGTTTTCTCGCCCTTGCCGGTACGAACCAGCACGGGCTCGCAGCCGCGGTCCCGCGCGCACTGGAGATCCCGCAGGCTGTCGCCCACAAAAGGGACAGCCTGAAGATTCCGGCCCAGAGCCTCTTCGATTTGCAGCAGCAAACCGGTGCGCGGCTTGCGACAGCCGCAGCCGGCGTCCGGCGCATGGGGGCAGACGCGGATCCCGGTGATTGCGCCGCCCGCCTCGCGGATAACCGCATGCATTTTTTCATGGATGGCGTCGAGGTCATCCTCGGTAAAATAGCCCCGGCCGATACCGGACTGGTTGGTGACCACCCACACCTGATAACCGGCCCGGTTCAGCCGGGAAATGGCCTCGGGGCTGCCGGGCAGGGGACGCCACTCGACCGGGGATTTGATATGCGCGTCCGAGTCCTCGTTGATGACCCCGTCCCGGTCGAGCAGCACCAGTTTCGTCATGCCTGGAGCTCGCCGATGTCGGCCACGGTCAGAAAGAGCTCGCGCAAATCCCGGAGCAGGGCGAGCCGGTTGGCACGCACGCCCGGATCTTCGGCCATCACCAGGACTTCATCGAAGAATGCATCCACGGGTTCGCGCAGACCGGCGAGCGCATTCAGCGCCCGGCCATAGGCACCGTTCGCCAGTTGCGGTTCCACGTCCTTGCGCGCCTCTTGCAGCGCCTGAAAGAGCGCTTTCTCTTCCGCCTGTTCCAGCCGGTTGTCGTCCACCTGTTCAGCCACTTCATCCGCCTGCTTGGCGAGGATATTGCCCACGCGCTTGTGTGCCGACGCCAGCGCTTCGGCCTCGGGGCGATCCACGAAGTCGCGTACGGCACGCACGCGGCGGTCGAAGTCCATGGGCCGGTTGGGGGTCACGGCCCGTACCGAACGGATCACCCGGGTCGACACGCCCTGATCCCGGTACATGGCCTGATACCGGCCCATGAAGAAGTCGGCGACATCGCCGGCGACGTTGTCGTTTTCCAGCCGCTCTCCCAGAGTCGCGATGCTTTCGTCGATCAGCGCCACAAGATCCAGATCCAGCTCGCGTTCGATCAAAGTGCGCAGAATGCCGAGGCTGGCGCGGCGCAGGGCAAACGGATCCTTGTCGCCCGTGGGCTTCTGACCGATCCCGAAAATCCCCACCACCGTGTCCAGCTTGTCCGCTACCGCCACGGCCTGGCCCGTCTTCGTCGCCGGAATCTCATCGCCGGCAAAGCGGGGCAGGTACTGTTCATACAGTGCCTTCGCGAACTCCTCGTCGCGCTTTTCGTTGCGTGCCAGGTAATAACCCAGGATGCCCTGCATGGTGTCGAATTCGTCCACCGTCTCGGTGGTGAGATCCGCTTTGCTCAGCCGGCCGGCTTCCTCGGCCTTTTGCGGATCACCGCCCATCTGGCCGGCGATGCTTGCGGCCAGTTTGCTGACCCGCTCGCACTTGTCCGCCACCGTGCCCAGTTTGTGCTGAAAGACCAGCTGCTTGAGCGGCTGGGCGTGTTGTTCCAGCGTCTTGTTGCGGTCGTTATCGTAAAAGAAGGCGGCATCGGCCAGGCGCGGACGGATCACCTTCTCATTGCCATGGATCACCTGATCCGGGTCCGTACTCGAGATATTGCTGACGAAAATGAAAGCGGGTAGCAGCTTGCCGTCTGTGCCCAGCACCGGAAAATACTTCTGGTGTTCCTGCATGGCCGTGATCAGTGCCTCCTGGGGCACCCGCAGGAAATCGGCATCGAAGCGCCCGGCCAGCGGCACCGGCCATTCCACCAGGGCCGTCACTTCTTCCAGCAGATCCGCCTCGATGCTGGCCGTACCGCCCTGTTCCCGGCCCAGGGCCTGGACACGCTCGCGGATCAATTCCCGCCGGCGTTCGAAATCGGCCATGACATAGCCGTCGGTTTCCAGCCGGCTTTCGTATTCATCCGGCGAGGCCAGCTCAATGGCGCCCACGCCATGGAAGCGATGGCCGTGACTGGTGCGCCCGGCCTGCTGTCCCAGCAGGCTCATCTCCAGCACGTCCTTCCCGAGCAACGCCACCAGCCAGTGCACGGGGCGCACGAACTGCTCCCGATGCTTGCCCCAGCGCATGCGCTTCGGAATCGGCAGCTTCTGCACCGCCCGGGCGACCATGTCCGGCACCAGCTCGGCGGCGGACTTGCCTTCCTCGGTAATGGACGCGGCCAGGCGTTTGCCCTTGTCCGTGTCCCGGTGCTCGAGCTGATCCACGGCGAGGCCCACGGACCGGGCGAAGCCTTCCGCCGCCTTCGTCGGGTTGCCCTCATCATCAAAGGCCTGGTCCACGGCCGGGCCGGAACGTTCCACCTGGCGGTCTTCCTGCCGGGTCTGCAGCCCGGCCAGGCGAAAGCCCAGCCGGCGGGGCGAGGCAAAGACCTTCAGTTCGCCGTGGTCCAGGCCAGCCTCGTCCACCTGGTTTGCGACTTCGTCCGCCAGGGTCTGCGCCAGTTCGCGCAGTGCCGCCGGGGGCAGTTCCTCGGTGCCGATTTCGATCAGCAGATCCGCGGTATTCATTGCTTGCCCCCTTTGCTCTTTTTCTTCGCCTTTTCTTCGTCGCGTTCCAGCTGCGCCAGCACCTCGTCACGCACATCGTCTTCGGCCAGCGGAAAGCCCAGCTGCCGACGGGCATCGAAGTAGGCCCGGGCGACGGCCCGCGCCAGCTCGCGCACGCGCAGAATGAAGCGCTGGCGCTCGGTCACCGACAGCGCCTTGCGCGCGTCCAGAAGATTGAAGGCATGGGAGGCCTTGAGCACGAACTCATAGGCGGGCAGGGGCAGCCCCGCCTCGCTCAGGCGCTTGCTTTCGCGCTCGAAGAGATCGAACTCGCGGAAGAGCTCGTCCACATCCGCAAGCTCGAAGTTGTACGTAGACATCTCCACCTCGTTCTGGTGATAGACGTCGCCGTAGCGCACCCGGCCGAAGGGTCCGTCGGACCAGATCAGATCGAAAACCGATTCCACGCCCTGGAGATACATGGCGATGCGCTCCAGGCCATAGGTGATTTCGCCGGTGACCGGATAGCAGTCGATACCGCCCACTTGCTGGAAATAGGTGAACTGGGTGATTTCCATGCCGTCCAGCCAGACTTCCCAGCCCAGCCCCCAGGCCCCCAGGGTGGGCGATTCCCAGTCGTCCTCGACAAAACGGATGTCATGCACTTCCGGGTCCAGCCCCAGCGCGCGCAGCGAGCCCAGGAACAGATCCTGGATGGCGTCCGGCGAGGGTTTGAGCACCACCTGGAACTGATAATAATGCTGCAGCCGGTTGGGGTTCTTCCCGTAACGGCCGTCCGTGGGCCGGCGGCTGGGCTGCACATAAGCGGCGTTCCAGTTCTCCGGACCAATGCTGCGCAGGAAGGTGGCCGGGTGGAAGGTCCCCGCGCCCACCTCCATGTCCAGCGGCTGAACAATGACACAGCCGTGCTCGGCCCAGTATTGTTGCAGCGCCAGAATCAGATCCTGAAAGGTGGCGGGCCTGTTTGCGTGATCCATAAAAGCCTTGGTCCGGGTCCGCGAAAGTGCCGTAGTATAGCGGTTGAGCCCGGCGCAGGCATAATCGTGCGGCGGCGAAGGGAGGAAATCCATGGCCGAGATTCAGCGCTGCCCCTGGTGTGGCGACGACCCGCTCTATGTCGCCTACCATGACGAGGAATGGGGCGTACCCGAGCACGACGACCAGCGCCTGTTCGAGTTCCTGATCCTGGAAGGCGTGCAGGCCGGCCTCAGTTGGCTTACCGTGCTGAAAAAGCGCGCGCACTACCGCGAGGTCTTTGACGGCTTCGACCCCGAGCGGGTGGCGCGCTATGATCAACGCAAGATCGAACAATTGCTGCAGGACCCGGGCATTATCCGCAACCGCCGCAAGGTGGAAGCGGCGGTGACCAACGCCCGGGCCTTTCTGGATCTGGTGGACGAACACGGCGATTTCGATGCCTGGCTCTGGAGCTTTGTCGACGGCGAGCCGGTGACGAATCATTTTCGCCGGATGGACGAGATCCCGGCGGAAACCGAAACCTCGCGCCGGTTGAGCCGGGAACTGAAAAAACGGGGCTTCAGCTTTGTCGGCCCCACCATGATCTATGCCTTTATGCAGGCCACGGGCATGGTCAACGATCATCTGGTGGACTGTTTCCGCCACGCCGAATGCCGGGAGTTGTCATGAAACTGCCCCATGAACGCATCATTGTGGTTGTGGGCCTGATCAACCTGCTGCCGTTGATCTATCTCACTCCGCTCAAGGAGCATAACGAACTCCACCGCGCCGACGCGCTCTGGTTCGGCGCCCCCGGGCTGGTGCTGATCGCGCTCTGGGGCCTGGCCTATATCGCCGCCGCGCGGCACTGGCGGCTCTTGCCGGGCATGCTGGCGGTCTTCGCGCTGGAGAAAGCCGTCTATTCCTTGCACTGGATGTTCTGGCTGAGCGACGCCGGCGACCGCATGGAATTCCTGCTCGCCCGGGATCCGCTCACCGCCTTCTTCCTGGGCGGCTACGGTGCCTGGGACGGACTCTGCGCCATCTATTTCGCCACCCTGGCGGTATTCGCCTGGCAGCACCGCACCGGGGCGCGCAACTGAAGGGCGCCATGTCATGAAGGCCACCCTGGTCCCCCTGCTCAAGACCCGGCGCTTTCTGCCGTTCTTCCTGACCCAGTTCCTGGGCGCGTTCAACGACAACGTCTTCCGCCAGGCGCTGATCCTGGTGATCGCTACGGGTGCGGTTACCACGCTGGATATCAACACCCAGAACAACATCGCCTTGGCGATGTTCATCCTGCCGTTTTTCCTGTTCTCGGCGCTGGCGGGCCAGGTGGCGGACAAGTACGACAAGGCCCGCCTGCTGCGCTACATCAAGTTCGCCGAGATTTGCATCATGTCGCTGGCGGCCGTGGGGCTGTTCTTCAATGCCGTCTGGTTCCTCATGGGGGTGCTGTTCTGCATGGGGCTGCAGTCCACCTTCTTCGGCCCCATCAAGTATTCCATCCTGCCCCAGAACCTCACCGACGAGGAGCTGGTCGCCGGTAACGCCCTGGTGCAGTCCGGTACCTTCCTGGCGATCCTGCTGGGCTCCATCGCCGGAGTGGTGCTCAAGATGGACTGGGCGGCCGCCTGGGTGGCGTCGGCCGCCGTGCTCACCCTGGCCGGGCTGGGCTGGCTCGCCGCCTGGTTCATTCCGCATTCGCCGCCGGCGGATCAGGGCCTGCGTATCCGCTGGAACCTCTTTCGCGAGACCTGGCGCATCGTGCAGTACGCCCGCGCGGTGCGCCCGGTATGGTATTCGGTGTTGGCCATTTCCTGGTTCTGGTTTCTGGGCGCGGCCTACACCACCCAGCTCAAGGTCTATAACGACAACTACCTGCACGGCACCGACGGCCTCTATGCGCTGCTGCTCGCCACCTTTTCCATCGGCATCGGCCTGGGCTCGGTGCTGTGCGAAAAGGCGTCCGGCCGACACGTGGAACTGGGCCTGGTCCCCATCGGCACCCTGGGCCTGAGCCTGTTCAGCCTGGATCTGTTCTTCTCCCACCAGGGCCTGCCCGTGGCCCAGTCGCCCTTTGGCATTGCCGCCTTCCTCGCGGAAAGCGCCGGGGTGCGGGTCATAGCCGACCTGCTGCTGATCGGCGCCTTCGGCGGTCTCTATATCGTGCCGCTCTTCGCCTTTGTCCAGCACCGCAGCGACCGCCGGCATCTCTCGCGCATTATCGCCGCCAACAACATCCTTAACTCCCTGCTCATGGTGGGCTCGGCCGTAGCCGGCATCGTCATTATCGGCCTCCTGGATTATTCCATTCCCGCCTTCTTCGCCATGCTCGCCGGAGCCAACCTGGTGGTGGCCGGGCTCATCTTCACGCGCGTACCGGACTTTCTGCTGCGCCTGCGCATCCGGGTGCGCGCGGCCCGGGCATGCCGGCTGGAAAAAACCGGCCTCGACCGCATTCCCCATGCGGGCGCGACGCTCCTGGTGTGCCCCCGGCGGACGGCGGACGATGTCCTGTTGTTGCTCTCGGCCCTGGCCCGGCCGGTACGTCTGATCCTGCCCGAGGCCGTGGTGCGATCCCGGATACTGCTGCGCGCGCTGGCGCGCAGCCGCTGGGTGCGCATAGCGGACGACGCCGAAACGGCCCGCGCCTGGATGGAACAGGGCCTGCACAACGGTGAGCTGGTTGGCATGGATCCGGACGACTGGGCGGGCCTGTCCGAAACCCTGCCATCGGAAGTGCCGGTGCTCGAGATTCGCTTGCGGGAGCAGCGCGGGGGATTCCGCCCCCGGGTGCAGTTGGACGTCCGCAGCCCTTCGTCAGACCCAACTGTGTTCGACAACGCGAAGTGAGCACACACTAATCACCGAGCCCTTGTAATACATGTCCTACATAGCTGTAAGACCCAATGGGTTTCTGTGCGTTACTTCCGTTCATCTGCGGACCTCTTTCACATTTTTTTGATGCCACTATAATTCGTACTCCCGTATTAAGGCCGCCAGGCGCAGAAGCCGCGGGAAGAAAGAACCAGGATCGAGCGGTCGCCAACAAGAATAATTACCTATGAAGGCATTCAACACCAGCACAGCGCTCGTGGTTCTGCGCAAGGCGATCCAGTCCATTGCGCAGCAGCAGTTCGATACCGCCGAAGGACTTCTCGACCGGTACGAGACCAAGCTCGGTCGGCAGCGCCATGTGTCCTGTCTGGCACGTGCGGTGATTGCACTCACCCGGGGCGAGAGCGACCAGGCGGAAACCCTGACCCAGCGTGCCGGCGTACTCCTCCATGCCCATCAGGGCGTCACCGGCCTGGAACGCGACGTGCTCATCTATCTGGTGCGCCAGCTCGAGTCCATTGCCACCGGCGATTCCTGGGTCAGCCTGGAACGCATCCGCAATCTGCTGGGCGACGACGCGGGAAAGGGCATGGGCGCCGAGGCACGGAGTAGTCGAAGCGCCTGGCAGGCTTAATGGGCCTTACAACAGGAAGCTGTTGAGGTCCGATTCCGGCAATCCCCCCGATTCCGAACTCACGGAAATCATCCGCGCTGGCCGCGACTGTTCCTGAAACCCGGGAACGCATACCTCTTTCGCACGTACCTCGCACCTCGCACCTTGGCCCAAGCCTCTGTGTCCTCTGTGGTTGCTGCCGTGCTTTGGAACAGACCCCGCCTTTGTGTTTCCTCCTCTGGCAAGGGGGAGATCACAGAGGGGGTTCGGTCGGCTGACGGCGGCAGGCCATGAAAAAATCCCTGCCACCGCCCAACGATGGCGGGCTCGTATCCGTCTTGCCCCTTGCCCCTTGCCCCTTGTTTCTTGCCCCTCAGGACACCGGCACGGCTTTGCCCTGTTCCTCCTGGGAGCGGATCCAGTCGAGAATGCGGCCGCCCCACTGACCCCCGGTGATTTCGTTGGCGATTTCCACGGCTTCGCGGAGTTTGTGAATGCTCACCCCGGTATCGAAGCCGCAGGCCTCGAGCATGTAGACCAGATCCTCGGTGGCCATGTTGCCCGTGGCCCCGGGCGCGAAGGGGCAGCCGCCCAGCCCGCCTACCGAGGCGTCGAAACGGCGCACGCCCAGATCCGCCGCTTCCCAGGCCATGGCCGCGGCCAGGCCCCGGGTGTCATGCAGATGCACGAAGAAGCGCTCGGGATCATAACTGTGCAGCAGCGGGGCCATGATGTCCTTCATCTGCTTCGGTGTGCCGCCGCCGATGGTGTCGGCAATGGCGATCTCGGCCGAACCCGCCTCGATCATTTCATGGGTCAGATGCAGGGTGGTGCCCACTGTCACCGGGCCCTCATAGGGACAGGCGAAGGCCCCGGAGATATAGGTCCGTGTATTCAGACCGTCCTCGTTCGCTTGATGCAGAATGGTCTGACAGGACGCAATGGCGTCATCCAGCGCCATGTTCAGATTGCGCTGGTTGAAGGTTTCGGTGGTGGACAACACCAGCGCCACCGTCTGGTAGCCCGCGTCCCGGGCCTTTTCGTAGCCCTTCAGATTGGGCACCAGGGCGGTGTAGTGCAGATCCTCGCCGCGTGGCAGCTGTTCCGTGAATTCGGCGGCATCGGCCATGCGTGGCACGGCTCCGGGGTGCACAAAGCTCACCGGCTCGATATGGCGCAGCCCGGCATCCACCAGCGCCTGCGCCAGCCGGCTCTTGTCTTCCGTGCGGACCGGATTGGGCTGATTCTGCAGCCCGTCGCGCAGCCCCACCTCGTTGATAATGACCGGCTCGCCCATGACGTCTTCCTTTTACATTGTGGACCAACGATGCTATGTAATACGCCCACTTTTGTCATGCCGGCGCGTCCGGATCGGGAGAAAAATGCTGGAGTTGCTCGGTACCCTGATAACCCTGCTCTATATCGCCTGCGCCCTGGGCACGCTCGCGCTCTACGTCATCTGGGTCTATGAGCGGCGCAACCATCCCGAAGACGCACTGCCCGACGGTGGCACCCTGGCCGGCCCCGTACGCTCCGTGCTGGCCGTGTTCATGGAAACCCTGGCCATGTTCGTGCTCGCGCTCACCTATCCGCTGCGCCTGTACTATGATTTCCGTCCCCTGCGGGCGAAGGAAAAGGGCGTTACGCCGGTGATGCTCGTGCACGGCTATGGCGCCAACAGCGCCAGCATGATCTTTCTGCACTGGATGCTGCGGCGCCTGGGCTGGCCCAATGTGTTCGCCATCAGTTACACCCCGCCCACCGCCAATGCGCGGGGGCTGGCCCAGCAGGTGGCCGACCGGGCCGAGCGCATCATGCAGGCCTGCGAGGCGGACAAGGTGGATATCGTCTGTCACAGCATGGGTGGTGTGCTGACCCGCTATGCGCTCATCAATCTGGATCTGGCGGACAAGGTGGATGTGTGCGTGACCCTGGGCTCGCCCCACCGCGGCTCGCGCGTAGCCGGGCTGGTGCCGGCCATGGGCTCGGCGGCGCAGATGCGTCACGACTCGCCCTTCGTGCGCGAGGTGGCCGCCGATGGCGACACCCCGGGCGATGCGCGGTTCTATTCCCTCTGGTCCGAATTTGACAACTTCGTGCTGCCCGAACGCTCGGCCTTGATTTCGGGCAATGCGAAAAACCTTCACGTGCCCTACCATGGCCATTGTTCCCTGCTGTACAGCCCCCTGGTGGCGCGGCAGGTGAATGACTGCCTGCGTGAATCGCGGGGCGCAACCGGCAAGACAGCTTCGGATCAAGGAGAATAACGGATGGCGGAATTCAGTCTTTCAGTGGCCTGGCACCTCAAGCGCGGCGAAGAGTTCGAACCGGGCCAGTACAGTCAGGATCATGACTGGACCTTTACCGGCGGTGAAGTGGTGCCCGCCTCGGGCGCGGCCAACCTGGGCGGCTCGCCCGACCGCACCAATCCGGAGGAAGCGCTGATTGCCGCCACCTCCAGCTGCCACATGCTCACCTTCCTGGCCATTGCCGCCAAGAGCAATCTGGAGATGGTGTCTTATCTGGACCAGCCCACGGGCGTGGTGGGCAAGCTCGAAGGCGGGCGCAAGGCGGTCACCGAAATCACCCTGCGCCCGCGCGTGGTCTTTTCCGAAGGGGACATGAGTGAAGAAGACCTGATGAAGCTGCACGAATCCGCACACAAGTACTGCTTCATTTCGAATTCGCTCACCACCGAGGTCAAGATCGAACCCCAGCACGAATTCCGCACCTGATCCGGCCTCGCCTTCGGCTACGCCGTGACAGGGGACGAACGATCCTTCCTCCCCTGGCAAGGAGAGGAAACACAAAGGAGGGGGGCGCTCCGGAACGCTGAATGAACCACAGAGGACACAGAGAGCACAGAGGATGAGCTACCTCGGTCTATCTGTGTCCTTTCCAGCCCCTCGCGCCTAGCACCTCGCCCCCATGACTATATGGTCGTTCCCGGAGGCGGCGGGCTTGCGGCGCCCCGGGTAAAATGATCGCCCGCTTGAACAATGGAGTACCTCCATGACCGCCGCCGCACAACTCGACGCGTCCGAAATCCAGCTCTTCCGCGACAATGTCCGCAAGTTTCTGGACAACGAAGTCGCACCGAACTACGAGCAGTGGGAAAAGGACGAGATCCTGCCCCGCGAGATCTGGACGAAGATGGGCGAAAACGGCCTGCTGTGCGTGGACGTGCCCGAGGAATACGGCGGCTTTGGCGCCAACTTCCGCTTGTCTGCCGTCGTGGTGGAAGAAGCCTCGCGCATGGGCTTTTCCGCGCTCGCCTCCATGCTCTCGGTCCATTCGGACATTGTCGCGCCCTATATCCTGCATCTGGGCACCGAGGAACAGAAACAGACCTGGTTGCCCCGGATGGTCACCGGCGAATGCGTGGGGGCGATCGGCATGACCGAACCGGGCGCCGGCTCGGACCTGCAGAGCCTGAAGACCAAGGCCGTGCGTGACGGCGACGACTTCGTCATCAATGGGCAGAAGACCTTCATCACCAACGGCCAGCACTGTGACGTCGTGGTCCTGGCGACGGTCACCGACCCGGACGCCGGCTCCAGGGGCATGAGCCTGTTCACCGTGGACACGTCCTTGCCGGGCTTCGCCCGGGGCCGGAACCTGGAAAAGCTGGGCCAGCACTGCTCCGACACCTCGGAACTCTTCATGGACGACGTACGCGTGGGCGCCGACCAGATCCTCGGCGGTGAGGGCCGCGGCTTCATCAACCTGATGAACGAGCTTCCCCGCGAGCGCCTGATCCTGGCGCTGGGCTGCGTGGCCGCGTGCGAGGGCATGATCGAGCGCACCGTGGAATACGTCACCGAACGCCAAGCCTTCGGCCAGCCCATCAGCAAGCTGCAGAATACCCGCTTCACCATGGCGGATATGCAGGCCCAGGTGAAGGTGAACAAGGCCTTCTGCCTGCAGTGCGCCGACGAATACGACCGCGGCGAACTCACCGCCGTGGACGCCTCCACCGCCAAGTACACCACCTCCGAACTCCAGAGCGAGGTGGCCGACCAGTGCCTGCAACTGTTCGGCGGCTACGGCTACATGAAGGAATACCCCATCGCCCGCGACTATGTGGATGCCCGCATCCAGCGCATCTACGGCGGCACCAGCGAAATCATGAAGGAAATCATCGCCCGCGACCTGCTGGGGCGGTAGCGGTTACAGCCTCCAGCCGAAAAGAATAACCACAGAGAGCACAGAGATCACAGAGACAACACTGCATCCTCTGTGCCCTCTGTGTTCTCTGTGGTGAAATCGACCCGCGAGAGGGCCCCCGCTGGGCTGACAACCCCGCTGCAGTTCATCCGAAAACCCCGCCAATCAGGCTTTTCGCCCCCGATCCCTCTTTATTTTTCACCTGTTGCGCCTATACTGGCGCGTCCCCACTTGATCAATATTTCGGCGCGGTTATGGAATACCCGGACCACTACGAGGTCATCGTGATCGGCGGCGGCCATGCCGGCACCGAGGCCGCTTTGGCGGCCGCGCGCACCGGCGCGCGTACGCTGCTGCTCACCCACAACATCGAGACCCTGGGCCAGATGTCGTGCAACCCGGCCATTGGCGGCATCGGCAAGAGCCATCTGGTCAAGGAAATCGACGCCCTGGACGGCGCCATGGGCCGCGCCACCGACCGGGGCGGCATCCAGTTCCGCGTGCTCAACGCGCGCAAGGGCCCGGCCGTGCGCGCCACCCGCGCCCAGGCGGACCGCGTGCTCTACAAGGCCGCCATCCGCGAGACCCTGGAGAACCAGCCCAACCTCACCATCTTCCAACAAAGCGTGGAGGATTTGATCGTCGAGGACGGGCGCTGCGTGGGCGCGGTCACCGGCCTGGGCTTGAAGTTCCGCGCCCCGTCCGTGGTGCTGTGCACCGGCACCTTCCTGGGCGGCGTCATCCATGTGGGCCTGGACAACACCTTCGGCGGCCGCGCCGGTGACGCCCCGGCCAACGGCCTGGCGGCCAAGCTGCGCGAGCTGCCCTTCCGTGTCGAGCGCCTGAAGACGGGCACGCCTCCGCGCGTGGACGGCAAGACGGTGGATTTCTCCGTCATGGAAGAACAATGGGGCGACGCAACCCTGCCGGTGATGAGCTATCTGGGCCGGGTGGACGAACACCCGCAACAGACCTGCTGCTTCATCGCCCAGACCAATGCCCGCACGCACGAGATCGTGGCCTCGGGCATGGACCGCAGCCCCATGTTCTCCGGCGACATCGAAGGCGTGGGCCCACGCTATTGCCCCTCGATCGAGGACAAGGTCCACCGCTATCCGGACAAGGACAGCCACCAGATCTTCGTCGAGCCGGAAGGGCTGAACACCCACGAGCTCTACCCCAACGGCATCTCCACCTCGCTACCCTTCGACGTGCAGCTGGAGGTGGTGCGCTCCATCGCCGGCTTCGAGAACGCCCACATTACGCGGCCCGGCTACGCCATCGAGTACGACTTCTTCAATCCCCAGGATCTCCATTACAGCCTGGAGACCAAGCACATGCCGGGCCTGTTCTTCGCCGGCCAGATCAACGGCACCACCGGCTACGAAGAAGCCGCCGCCCAGGGCCTGATCGCCGGGCTCAACGCCGCCCGCCAGGCGCGCGACGAACCACCCTGGACGCCGCGCCGGGACGAGGCCTATATCGGCGTGCTCATTGATGATCTCATCACCATGGGCACCCAGGAGCCCTACCGCATGTTCACCAGCCGCGCCGAGCACCGGCTGCTGCTGCGCGAGGACAACGCCGACCTGCGCCTGACCGAAACCGGCCGCGAACTGGGCCTGGTCAGCGACGAGCGCCTGCGCGCCTGCCGCGACAAGCAGGACGGCATGGAGCGCGAGACCGAGCGCATGCAGAAGACGATGATCCACCCGAATACGGCCGCCGCCGAAGCGGTGAACGCCCATATCGAAAAGCCGCTGGCGCGCGCCTATTCGCTCATGGAACTCTTGAAGCGCCCGCAGCTGGACTACGCCACCCTGATCGAGGCGGCGGCCCTCGACCCGGCCCCGCCGGCGGTGGCCGAGCAGGCCGAGATCCAGGCTAAGTACTCCGGCTACATCGAGCGCCAGGAAAACGAGATCGCCAAACTGCGCGAGAGCGAGGACACCCCCCTGCCGGCGGACTTCGACTACTCCGCGGTCCAGGGCCTGTCCAACGAGGTGATCCAGAAGCTCAACGAGGTCCGGCCCGAGACCCTGGGCCAGGCCGGGCGCATCCCGGGCGTGACCCCGGCGGCCATCTCCCTGCTGCTGATCCAGCTCAAGAAGCAGGGCACGCAGGTGAAAAAGGCCCGCGCATGAGCCTCGCCGCCCGGCTGGACGCGGGGCTGGCCGCGCTCGACCCCTCGCCGGAGCTGCCCGAAGGCGCGCCCGGGCAGCTGGTCGCGCTGGTGGAGCTGCTCGCCAAGTGGAACAAGGCCTTCAACCTCACCGCCGTGCGCGATCCGGGCGACATGGTCGAGCGCCACCTCCTGGATTCGCTCGCCGTGCTGCCCTGGCTGGACCATCAGCCCGTGCTGGATATCGGCACCGGCGCCGGCCTGCCCGGGCTGGTACTGGCCATCGCGCGCCCGGATCAGGCCTTTACGCTGCTTGACGCCAACAGCAAGAAAACCCGTTTCGTGAAACAGGCCGTATTCGAACTCAAGCTGGCCCGTGTCGAGGTTGTGCAGGCCCGCGTGGAACAGTACCGTAATTCGTTCCCGGGGGTGATCAGCCGGGCCTTTTCCGCGCTGCCGGAGATGATCGACGCCGCCGGCCATCTGGTGGCCCCGGGCGGGCGCCTGCTGGCGATGAAAAGCGCCCCGACCGACGCGGAACGCAGCGGCATCCCGGCCGACTGGCACGCGGCGTTTCACAACCTGTCGGTGCCCGGCATCGACGAACCGCGCCAACTGGTGATCCTCCACCGCGCGCACGAACAAGGAGAGCCAACGTGAGCAAGGTCCTCGCAGTCGCCAACCAGAAGGGCGGAGTGGGCAAGACCACCACCAGCGTCAACCTGGCCGCCTCCCTGGTGGCCACGCGCAAGAAGGTTCTGCTGGTGGACATCGACCCCCAGGGCAATGCCACCTCGGGCGCGGGCGTGAACAAGAACGAGCCGGACTACACCATCTATGACGTGCTCATGGAAGACACGCCCATGGAGCAGGCCATCATCCCGGCCAAGGACGACACCGAATTCGATCTCTTGCCCGCCAACGGCGATCTCACCGGCGCCGAGGCGCAACTGCTGAACATGAGCGTCAAGGAATCCCGGCTGCGCAACGCCCTGGCGCGGGTGCGCAACAACTACGACTATGTCGTCGTCGATTGTCCGCCGTCGCTGAACATGCTCACCGTCAACGGCCTGGTGGCCGCGGACTCGGTGATCGTGCCCATCCAGTGCGAGTACTACGCGCTCGAGGGCCTCACCGCACTCATGAACACCATCGAAAAGATCCGCAGCGTCTTGAACCCGCGGCTGCATATCGGCGGCATCCTGCGCACCATGTACGATCCGCGGAATACCCTGTCGAACGATGTCTCGAACCAGCTCATCAACCACTTCGGCGACAAGGTCTACCGCACCATCATCCCCCGCAACGTGCGGCTGGCGGAAGCACCCAGCCACGGCACGCCCGTCATTACCTATGACAAGAAATCACGCGGGGCCATGAGTTATCTGGCGCTGGCGGGCGAACTGCTGCGCCGCGAACACGAAATCGAGAAAGCCAAGGCCGCCGCCGAATAACGGCGGCCCGTACAAGGAGCGAGCAAACACCATGGCGGCAAAGCGCAAGCGCGGACTGGACCGGGGCCTGGACGCCCTGCTGAGCGAGAGCAACGCGCCGGCGGAGGAAGTCAGCCTCGACGCCGGTGAACAACCGGAAGAAACCCAACCGGCCGACGGCCAGCTGCGCCAGATCCCCATCGAGTTCATGCAGCGCGGGCGCTATCAGCCGCGCAAGGACATGTCCTCAGAAGCCCTGGAAGAACTTGCCGAGTCCATCCGCACCCAGGGCGTGATGCAGCCCATCGTGGTGCGCCCGCTGGCCGGCTCGAACAACTATGAGCTCATCGCCGGCGAACGCCGCTGGCGCGCCGCCCAGATGGCGGGCCTGGAATCCATCCCGGCCATCGTCCGCGAAATCCCGGACGAAACCGCCATCGCCATGGCGCTGATCGAAAACATCCAGCGCGAAGACCTCAACCCCATGGAAGAAGCCGCCGCCCTGGCGCGCCTGAAAGAGGAATTCGAGCTCACCCACCAGCAGGTGGCCAATGCCGTGGGCAAATCCCGCGCCATGGTGTCCAACCTGCTGCGCCTCATGAGCCTGGAGCCGGATACAAGGACGCTGCTCGAACACGGCGATCTGGAAATGGGCCACGCCCGCGCCCTGCTGGCGCTGGAAGGCAGCAAGCAGATCGAGGCCGCGCGCACCGTGGTGAGCAAGGGCCTGTCGGTGCGCCAGGCCGAGGAACTGGTGCGCGATTTCGACAAGAAGAAGGCCGCGAAGAAAAAGAACGAACCGGCCGAGGACCCCAATGTGAAGCAGCTGGTGCAGGATCTGTCCGAGCGCATCGGGGCACCGGTGGAGGTGAAGCAGCAGGCTGGGGGGAAGGGGAAGTTGGTTATTTCGTATAACAGCTTAGACGAACTGGATGGGATTTTGGGGCATATTAAATAGTATTTGTTTAGATGTTGAATGTCGCGGGACAAACATTTTCGACAAGACGTATTACTTTAGAGCAGGGGCGCCACTAAGTTTCGAAGGGAGAAAGTGCAAGTGATGGACGATACTGAAGAGAACGTCCCGAAGCACCTTGAAACATGTCGTGCAGCCTTCCAAGGAGGTGGCGTAAAAGTTATCGCTATGGTCGGTTCTATAGAAGAAGCAGTAAACCGAGGCCTTATTTTTTCCTCGGTTGCAGGGACTTCGGCCGGAAGCATTCTCGCCGCATTACTAGGAGCTGGCGCTACGCCGAATCAAATCAAGGAGTACCTGTTTACCATCCCTATAGATGATTTTCAGCGCGCCCCCGAGAGAAATGATTGGCGGACCCCTCCATTATATAAATTTGCCCTTAACTTTTTTCGTCTCCCTTTCAAATTTATGTCGGAAAGCAAGTTGCAATATATTCCACTTTTTATTCGTGCCTATCTTTTTGGAGGAGGTTATACATCAAGTGGTATAGAAAAATGGCTCGACGACAAGCTTGCAATATTGCTCCCAGGCGCGGAGCGGCCGATTAAGTTTCAAGACCTTAAAAGACCGACGCAAATTATAGCATCGGACGTTATTTCTGGGAGTGCCAAGATATGGAGTACTAGTAGAACTCCCGAGGATAGCGTCGCGTTCGCCGTACGCTCGTCTTGCTCGATCCCGTTATTTTATCAGCCTGCTCGCCAAGGTTCTTCGCTCTATGTGGATGGAGGGCTCGTTAGCAATCTACCCATTTTTGTATATAAAGGAGATGAAGAATTAAGTGACGATCCAGTTTTTGCATTCTCATTAACCGAAACCGCCGATTTCCCGACAAATTGGACGACACCAAATTACCTACACAAGCTTCTTAATACCGTTATAGGAGGTGCCACAAAGCTCCAAAAAAATATGATGCCGAATATCTATCCTGTGCTTATAGATGTGACTGGAATCGAAACTACTGATTTCTCATTAGTTTCAGATCAAGAAAAGATGGAAGGGCTTTTCCAGAGAGGGCGCGACTCCTTCAAACGCTTCTTAACAAATTATAAGCTTCCTAGAACTCGAAATGATGACTATTTTGTAAATCCCAACGCTCACGCCGATAGGTCCGAGGCTTATAGTTGGATAGTTGGAGAATCCGAAAGCCCCTTCTCATCACTGTATATATGTCAAAATAATTCGCTCTGGTTCAGCCATACCTCAAATTTTGAGGACCCGTATGAAGGGAGGTATTCGAAGACTACAGCCAAAAAAATACAAAACGAGTATAGCAAACTCTTGGATGAATCAGATTCAACGGAAGACATCATAGATGGCAATTTTGAGGCCTACGTGAGTTGCTGGAATAAGAAAAATAGCCAGTCAGTCGCTCTCTGGGAGAAATACGTCGAAGGGGATAAAGGTATTGCGATTAAGACTACCGCGGGAAAATTATGGAATTCTCTCAGGAAAGAAGTAGACTCACCATATGAATTCAATTTTATTTCTGGCAAA
>CAJXLA010000048.1 GCA_913055795.1 uncultured Alcanivorax sp.
CTGAAGACCTTCTTCATCACGGACGTGGCCAAGTTCTACCTCCGGGCCGGTCTGCCCGGCAAGGCGGAGCAGGCGGCGGAGCTGTTCGAGAGCTACCGCGGCGGCCTGTCCGAGCAGGTCAGTGACCCGGTCACCGAGTGCAACCGCAGCGAAACCGAGGTCTATGTTCGGTTTATGGTTCCCGTCTATGTGCAATTGGATAAGGTAAAGGAATTCGAAACCCTGGTGCAGAACACCGTGGAAGGCAGTTTCATGCAAAACTTCATCCTGGGTGAATTGGACGGTTACTACGCCTATCAGGACGCCATCAATGGCAAGGTTCAGGACGCACTGACCGAGCTGAGAAACCAGAACAGCAATCTGGATAATCGCCTGGACGCCTTTACCTTCGAACGGGTGAACCGCCAGGACGAGGGCCTCGCCATGAGGCTGCTCAACGAGGGTTACCAGCAGGAGGCGGAAACCGTCATGGAGGCTGCCTGGCAGCTGGCCACGGGCAGCGACTATATCAACGAATTCGCGCCGGATCCCGGACCTTTGCTCAACCGGGGCTGCGGGAAGATGGCCCGGCTCTACCACGACTTTGTCAGTGTCAGCGAGGGACGCAGCCGGATGGCGACCTGCCAGGATATTGCCGATAACCATATCGGCGGGGGCGCCACCCAGGCGGAACGGATCCTGGCGCAGCGCCTGCTCGCACGCGACTTCGCCTATGTGGGCGAAGTGAACAAGGGTCTGGATGCGATCAATGCCGGTCAGAGTGAGATCGGATCCATGGGGAATCCGATGGAAGCAAACGAACAGCGCATGGCGTTTGCCGCCGCGGCGACCGACAACGGTCTCTTCTACAAGACCATCGAACTGGCGAACAACGCGGCCACAGCCTATGACAACTTCGCCGGCAGTGCCGGTTCGGACGCCGATCGCGAAGACGCCATCGGCTCCGCGAAGATCACAGCTGTCCAACTCAACAGGCTGGTGAACGCCGTTGAAGCGAGCGCCGTCGAGTCCGGTTCCCTGTCGGTGCAGGAGCAAGCCCACATTGACGAAGCACGCGATTTGATTCGGGGGCTCCTGACCGGTCAGGGCAATCCGGTCAGCAATGGCGCCCTGGATCTCGCGGCCTCCTTGTCCGATCCGGACGCCCGTAACAGCCAGTACGGGGTTCTGGTGGAGCGGCTGTCCGCGGCCGGTTTCCAAGGCGAAGCCGAGGCAATTGCTCGCCGGTCGGAGAATACCCGGGCCGACAGGAATCAGTTCCTGCAGACCATTGCAGAAGCGATGGTGACAAGTCACGACTTCGGCGGCGAGACCGCACTGGCGCGGCGCGACCTGGATCGCGACGGGCAGCCGAATTTCTTCGAGTTGACCGGCGATCAGGATGAGCGAGGCGCCAGTCCATTGATGCTGGATGGCGACATTGACGGAGACGGAATCTCCGTGGGACAGGACCGGACGCCGTTCTGTGCCGAATGCGCTGAGTAAGAATGGCAACGGCGCAATACAGGCCGGTGGTAAGGGCCGCCGGCTTCGTTTTCCTGATGGTGTCCGGCGTGGCCCTGGCGCAGGAAGAAAGCAGTGAAATGCAACCGGTAATCGTGACGGATCAGCCGGAACAGGACGGCACGATCCCCTCCGGTGCCGAGGGGCGCTACGAGATTTCGGAACAGCAGATCGAGGACTTCTCGGGGCCCACCGGGGATTTCACCGAGGCGCTGGAGATCCTGCCCAATGTCCAGTTCAGCGATGACCGATACGCGCCGGGCAATATCCAGGATATACGTCCGTCATCGGTGTCGATTTCGGGCGGACGTGTGTACGAGAACAATTTCGTGATTGACGGGTTGCGCCTCAATAACCGGCTGGATCCCCTGGGTGGGAGCCCGACCAGTATTAGCACCATGCCCTCGCACGAGCAGTCCATGTTTCTCGACAAGTCCATCATCGGCGAGATGAATGTCTACGACAGCAACGTGCCTGCCTCCTACGGGGGGTTTACGGGCGGCGTCGTGGATATGTCCGCGAAACGGGCCGGCCAGGGCGAGCGCGAAATCGGCTGGCACTACAGCACCACCCGCGACGACTGGGTCGACTATCGGGTATTCGACTATACCGACCCGGAGAATCCGACACCCTCGGAGCCTCCGGAACCCGGGGAATTCGAACGCCAGCGCATGAGGCTGTCCCTGGATCAGCCTCTGGAGGGAGGACGGGGCCTGTACACGTCCGTCACCCGCTCGTTTTCCTCGGAACCGGTCGTTTCCCTTGACAAGACCCGAGCCAGTACCCAGGAAAACTACAGCTGGCATACCCGATATTCCCTGCCTGTGGGCGAGACCGGCTGGAGCGATATCTCGTTCAAGCTGGCCCCCTACGAATCCACCAACTATATCGAGGATGTGCGTGATAGCCGTTTTACGCTCCAGGGAGGCGGTGCGGCGTTGACCGGCGGGCTGGAGTGGGGGGCGGGTAAAAGCGAGAAGGAGCTGGATGTGGCCCTGTCGACGCACCGCACGGCCCGGGATGCACCGCGGCATTACTTCAACTGGTCGAACACGCCCTCCCGTAGCTGGGGTGTGGAGAATGATCTGCCCAAGAGCCGTGAAGGCGGTTTCGGGGATCTTGTACGCAAGCGGTCCGGACTCGACGTCTCGCTCGATTTCCAGCGGCCGGGCCTGGGCGGCCCCGAGGGCAGTACCGGATTCCGTTTCGGCGGCGAGCTGTCCTGGAGCTCGGTTCAGGAGGAACGGGAGGAAACGTCCTTTATCTACAAGGACGCTGTGGTCAATGCCGATATCGACTGCCGTGGCATAACCCGCGATTGCGTGGATGACGAACAATACTTCTCCACCCGCCAGGTATACCCACAAGACGACGTTAATGTGGGTCTGGCGGAGACGGCGTTGTACGGGGAAGCGGATTACCGGTACGGCAATGTCGATACTACCCTCGGACTGCGTTACAGTCATGACAGCTTTCTGGCCAATCACAATATCGCGCCGCGGTTCCGGGGCACCTGGGATCTTTTCGGCAACGAGAAGACGGAAATCAATTTTGGTGTGAACCGTTATTACGGCGCAGCGCTGCTGGCCTACAAGCTTCGGGAAGCCCGTGAGCCCTATACCACGCAATACCGTGGTGCTTCACAAAATGTGCTCAACGAATGGGAACCGGTGTCGGGGCAGGGCAACTATCGCTATGACTTTTCCGGTGCGGACACCCCCTACAGCAATGAAGCATCGTTGGGCGTAAAGCAGGCGTTCTGGGGGAGTCGGTTCCAGCTCAAGGCACTCGCGCGGGAAGGCCGGGACGAGTTCGCACGGAAGGAAACGGACGTGCAGTCGGACGGCTACCGGTATTATCGAATGACCAATGAAGGAGAAAGCAGTTACCGGAGCCTGTCCGGATCCTGGTTCCGCACATTCGGTCCCGTGGAGGTCGGCTTGAATGTTACCTGGTCCGAGTCCGAGACCACGAATCCGGATTATGATGATGTCGCCTCGAATCCGCGTGAGGATGATTATGTCTACTATCGCGGGGAGCGCTTTCGTCGCGGCGAACTGGATCGTATACGCCGGAATTTTGCCCGGCCTCTGGTGGGCGGCGTTAACCTGGCCTGGCAGGCGGCTTCTCAGACCCGTGTAACCCTGTCGAGCAACTATACGGGCGAGCATCATTATGCTGAAGATTCGAGACGAGACCGTGAAGGCGATACGCAGACGCGCCCGGACGGAACTCAGTACCGGCCGGAGTACGACGTTTACGAAAAGCGCACCCGACCGGCAACTCTGATTTCCGATCTCAAGCTCAGCCACAGCTTCGGCGACAAGCCGTCATTGACGCTCGAGGTCAACGTCAACAATGTCTTCAATGCCCGGACCTACACGGCGGCCGATGACGATCCCGAGACCCGGGATGAGGGCATCGAAACCGGCCGGCATTTCTGGCTCGGATTGAGCGGAAAATTCTGATGAAACGCTGGATTGTGTTTCTGGTTCTCCCGTGGGCGTTCGTGGACGCCGCTGGGCGAGAGGAGTGCCCCGACGAACTCGTAGCGCGGTATCGGGCCGGTCAGGCCTGCTGGCCGGCCGCGGAAACCCACCCGTCGGTGGATCCGGAACCCCTGGCGGCACTGCCGGAGACACCGCCCTTTCCGGAACACAACCCCCACAGTGAAGCGAAAGAAGAACTCGGCAAGCAGCTGTTCTTCGATCCGCGCCTTTCTCGTTCCGAGCAGGTGGCCTGCGCCTCCTGTCACGACCCGGATCTCAACTGGGCGGACGGGCGACGGCATGCCTTCGGTCACAACCGCCGCCAGGGTGAGCGCAACACCCCGTCGGTGGGCAATAGTGCCTGGTCGGAACACTTTTTCTGGGATGGTCGTGCGGCCACGCTGGAGCAACAGGCACGGGCATCACTGACCAACCCGGTGGAGATGAACAGCGATCCGGCGGCCATGGCGGATCGCATCCAGGCGCTGGGCGGCTATCGGAAGCAGTTCGAGGCGGTTTTCAGTGATCCGGAGGTAACGCCCGGGCGTATTGTGAAAGCCATCTCGACTTATGTCCGCACCATTACCAGCCGAAGCAGCGATTTCGATGATTTCATGCGTGGCGATCGGGACGCCATGAACCGGAACGAGATCAAGGGACTGCATCTGTTTCGCACCCGGGCGGGGTGCATGAACTGCCATCACGGCAAGACCTTTTCCGATAATGACTTCCACAATATCGGCCTGCATTATTTCGGCCGGAAGCACGAAGACCTGGGCCGGTATCGGGTGACCGGAGACCCCGAGGACGTCGGTGCCTTCAAGACCCCGGGTCTGCGTGATGTCGTCCACACCGGACCCTGGATGCACAACGGCATTTTCCCGACGCTGCGCGGCATACTGAACATGTACAACCACGGCGGCGCGCGCCCGGAACCCCGGCCGGCCTTTGAGGATGACCCGCTGTTCCCGGAAACTTCGGATCTGCTGGAGCCTCTGGAACTGACGGATCCAGAACTCAGGCAGATCGAGGCTTTTCTGCACAGCATCAGCCGGCGTGCCCGTCACATAGATGCGGCCGCCCTGCCCGGGCGAGAGCACGCCAACCCCTAGAACGGCTGCTGGATAACTCGTATGGCCGCAGGCTGTTGAAAAACCATTTGCGTGCGCGGCCCTGCCGCTTACCCAGGACGTTTCTCCCTTTTGTAAGCGGAGAACCGAGGATGGGGTTGCCTTGCTTCTTGGGCCTCGCGCCTTCTTACAATCTCCCGCCCCGCTTCAACTGCAGATAGGCGGCGTTCAGGCGGGCGGGGAGCTGCCGGGGGGTGGCGTCCACGACCTGGGCGCCGGCGTGGCGCAGTCGGGTGTGGAGTTCGCGTTGTTCGCGTTCGTAGTGGGCGTCGCCGGCCACCTGCAGTGCCGTTTCAAAATCCGCGACGGGTGCGTGGGCGAGCGCCGCCTGGGCGGGCAGGCGCATGTCGCCGATCATCACCCGATGCCGGCGGCCCAGCAGCCGCAGCGCTTCCAAGAGGTCGTCGCTGTCGTCCGGTTGCAGCCGGGTAATCAGCACCACCAGCGCGTGCCGGGAACAGTGCTGGCGCAGGCGGCGCGCCGCCCGGGCGAAATCACTGGCGTGATCGTCGGGATGCAGGTCGTAGAGGCCATTGAGCATCTGGTGGATGCCGCCGCGGCCGCGCACCGGCGGAATCCAGCGTTCCGTTTCGCCCGAGAACATCAGCGCCCCGGGGCGGTCGCCCTGGGTCAGCGCGCTCCAGGACAACAGCAGGGACGCGTTGAGCGCATGATCAAAGCCGGTGAGCCCGGCCACGGGCAGGGCCAGGCGCCGGCCACCGTCAAGCAACGTGATCAGCTGCTGGTTCTGTTCATCCTGGTATTCGCGGCTGATCAGCTGACGGCGCCGGGCCGTGGCCTTCCAGTCGATCCGGCGGGGACTGTCGCCCGGCTGATAATCGCGTAGCTGATGAAATTCCAGCCCCTCCCCGGAGCGCGCCTGCAGTCGTTGCCCCAGGGTACGGGTGCGGGTGTATCGGGCTTCCAGATCCGCCGAAATCAGTGAGAAATCCGGATAGACGGGCACCGAGGCGGCTTCCCCGGCATAACGGCACAGCGACCACAGGCCCAGGGGCGAGGTCAGCCAGAGCCGGACGCGGCCGAACTCGGCCCGCCCGCGCCGGGCCGGGCGGTAAGCGTATTCCAGTGTGGTAACCGATGCCCGCGCCCGGCGGACGAGCGTGGGCAGCCCTGTATCGGCGTCGTCGCCCGGATGCTCGTCGGCCAGGAGCACGCTGCCGGGCAGATCGGCACTGATCAGATCAATGCGCACCGGTTGGCGCACCTGCACCGACAGCGCCAGGGGCAGCTGGCGCTGCGCGCGCGGCGCCGCGCGGTTGCGCGCCTGCAGCAGATCCAGCACCGCTACCACGGCCAGAACCAGCCCCGTCAGCGCCCAGGCCACCAGCAGCGCGCCGGCCAGCGCGGGCGCTAGCGTAGACGCGGCCACGGGCGCCGCCCCCAGCAGGGCCCAGACCAGGGCCAGAACGAGCAGACGCTGCGCCGGTCTCATTGGCGCGGCGCATCCACGGTCTCGAGCAGCCGTTCCAGCACGGTCTCGCTGGTCTGACCCTCGATTTCCGCATCCGCGCTCAGCTGCATGCGGTGACGCAACACCGGCGCGGCCACGGCCTTGATATCGTCGGGGGTCACGAAGGAGCGGCCCTCGAGCAGTGCATGGGCGCGCCCGGCCTGCACCAGCGCAATGCTGGCGCGCGGGCTGGCGCCGCGTTCCACGCCCGCCAGATCCCGGGTGGTGCGCGCCAGGCGCACGGCATAGTCCAGCACTGCATCGTCCACCAGGATGCGGTCGCGTTCGGCCCGCAGCTCAGGCACGGCGTCCGTGTCCAGGACGGCTTCCAGACCGGCGACATCGAGATTGGAACCAATGGCGCCGTCCAGCACCAGCCGGGTGAGCTCCTGCTCGTCGCGGTCGTCCGGGTAATCAATCAGCACCTTGAACAAAAAGCGGTCCAGCTCCGCTTCCGGCAGGGGATAGGTGCCTTCCTGATCAATGGGGTTCTGGGTGGCCATGACCATGAAGGGTTCGGTGAGCGCGAAGGCCTGCCCCTCGATGGTCACCTGACGCTCCTGCATCACCTCCAGCAGCGCCGCCTGGGTCTTGGCCGGCGCGCGGTTGATCTCGTCGGCGAGCAGCATGTTCGTGAAAACCGGCCCCTTGCGCACCCGGAAGCGCTCCGTGGACGCGTCATAGAGGGTGTGACCGGTAATGTCCGTGGGCATGAGATCCGGGGTGAACTGCACGCGCCCGAAGGGCAAGCCCAGCGCACGCGCCAGGCTTCGCACGAGCAGCGTCTTGCCCAGTCCGGGTACGCCTTCCAGCAGCACATGGCCCCCGGCGACCAGGGCTACCAGGATCTGGCGCACCACCCGGGGCTGGCCCACCAGCACCTCGTTGAGCGCCGTTTCGATACGGCGCGCCTGATCGTGATGACTGGGTTGCTCGTTCTCGCTCATAACCGGCTCCTGATGCGTTGCAGGGTGGACACCATCTCCACGAGGGCGTCCCGGGTTTCGGGGGTTGTACTCATGGCGCGCTCTACGCGCGCCGGCTCCAGTTCCGCGTGCCGCGCCAGATAGTCGTAGCGTTCGCCTCGGGCGACGGCGTGCGTCGCCAGCCGGCGCCGGATATCGTCGCGCAGCGGCTGCAGCAGGGCGTCGCGCTGGTCCGTGCGCCACAGGAAACGGCCCGAGGCGGACAGGTGCTCCAGAAAGTCCGGTGTCCGCGCCGCCGGCGACGCCAGGATGGGCCCGGTTCGTGGCATGCGGCGCCACAGAAACAGCGCCAGCACCAGCGCCAGTCCCGTGATCAAAGGCCAGGCCTGCTGCCAGAGCCAGCGTCCCAGCGGCGGCATGTCCATGTTGCGGATGAACCATACCGGACCGGCGTCGCGGACCAGATCGGCCAGCAGCCAGGCATGGTCCAGCAGATGCACGGCATCGTTGTGCCAAAGCTCCAGGCCTGACAGGACGGTGAGCTCACCGTCGCCCACCTGAAAGGCGGCGAGCTGCGCGCCCCAGTCGTTGTCGGCGCGGCGGATCAGACCGCTCGGCTCCGGGTCCTCGGGGGCGGGCGCTTCGGGATGCCCCAGGCTGGTGTGCCGTAGCGCGACGCCACCGGGCAGGGCCAGCCGACGGGTGCCGTCGGACGTTTTCAGACGCGAATCCACCAGGGGTTCCTGACGCCGGCAGAACAAGTCGATGCAGCGCTCGCGCATGTCGTTGGTGCCATTCCTGCAGAGTGCGCTGAACATGTCCCGGGCATTGAGATAGGACTGCACCGCTTCCAGGCCTTCGGCCCCTGCCTGCGGTGCCATGGTCTCGCGGCTGGTCAGGCCCAGGGCAAAGAGCAGGGGATCGCGCTGTTGCCACTGCTGCGCCTTGTCCCGGGTGCCGGTGCGTGCGGGTCGGGCCGCGGTGACCACCAGGTGGCCACCCGAACGCACCCAGTCCAGCAGCGCCTGGACGCGCTCGCCGGTGATGCCCGCGCGCTCGCGTGTGAGCACCAGCAGCGTGTCCGTCGAAGGCAGGGGATAAAGCGCACCGGCGCTGAGTACATGCCGGCTGTCATGGTCCCATTGCTCCAGCAGCCGTTCGGCAGCGGCGAAGGGATTGTTGCGCACGGACAGCGGCGGCGAGCCGGCGGTAATGTATTCATAGGGCTCGTAGACCGCCAGCAGGGCCACCGGAATCAGCGCTAGCAGCCACAGCGGCGAGAACCTACGCATCAGCGGCCTCCGGCTCGAACAGGGCCTGCCAGTCAGCCAGACAGGCCTGCACATCCGCGCCATCGGCGGGTTGATGCGCCCAGGCCGTGGCCGTCCAGAGCCGGGTAAGCCGGCCCATGAAGGCCAGCAATGGTTCCTCCGGCCGGCGCTGGCGCAGCAGTGTCAGACATTCGTTCTCCGTGGTGCCCGGATGAACCGGCAGGGCATGCGCATGCACCAGCCGGGACAGACTGGCCCGGTAGAGCAGCGCCAGCGCCGAGCGCGCATTGTTCGCGCCCAGATGCTCGCGTACGGCGGCGCCGATATCGTCGGGCAACGATTCCGGGCGAATGTCCAGACCGGCCACATGGGTCGCGGGCCGGCTCGGCCGACGGCGCCGCTCGAAGCGGGGCAGCCAGTGGCGGTAATGCCAAAGCGTCCAGAGCACCAGTGCGACCACCAGACCCCAGAGCGCACCCTGCGCAATCCGGGCCGGCCAGGGGTTGGGCCCTTGCGCTTCGCCGGGTTGTCGCTGGCTGAGCCAGTCCCTGAGAAATTCCTCCATGAAGTTGCTTTCGCCGGCCTCGGCCCAGTTGCGCCGGCGCCAACCGATGCGTTCCTCCAGCGGCATGAAGTCCGGCCCGGCGACGATCTCGATGGCCTCTTCCTGGGGATCGCGTTTTTCGGTCTCTTTTGCTTCCGTCGGCAAAGCCGTCAGCAGGGGCAGGGTCAGTACCAGCGCCGCGGCCAGACCGGTCCCCGTCCGGCGGCGCCGCTCGCCGATCCGGCGCAGGCCCAGCTCCAGATCCCAGCCCTCGAGCCAGGAGCGCCGGTTGAGATAGAGCGCGAAACCACAGGCCACATAGAGCGGCTCGATCAGGGCCAGCACCAGATACCAGCTCACCGCCTGCAGCCATTGATGCGTCACTTCCTGCTGCATGAGCCAGGCGCTGAGTTCCAGATTGAACTGCCAGGGCGCCAGAAAATAGAGCAGCAACAGCATGCCCAGGGTCAGCCCCTGTTCGATATGCAGCATCACAATGGTGAGCATGCCTGAACGATTGGACGGCGGCCGGTGCAGCACCGCCAGCCGGCGGTTCAGGGCATCGCCGCGGCTGCCTTCCAGCTGAAAGACGGGCAGGTTGAAGCTCCGGCTCGGACTCAGCCGCCGCAGCGTGAGCGAGGCCGGCAAGCCGTTAAGGCCATAGCGGGGCAATTCCCGCACCAGGGTCAGCAGCCCCGGGTATTCGCCGAACAGTGCCCGCGAGCAGAAGGCCAGCAGGGGACGCTCCCACAGCGGCTTGAGCCACCAGAACAGAAACAGGGCCCAGTAAAAGTGCTCGGCGCCCAGCCAGAAGAAGAGCACGGCAAAGGGCACCGCGGTAAAGGTCAGCCAGATGAGCAGCAGCGGCCGCCACCAGGCCCGCAGCATGCGCGTGCCCAGATCCATGGCCTGCCAGGGGCCGCGCGGGGTGAGCCTTGCCTGGAGATTGCGCAGTTCCATCAGCCGCGCTCCCCGTCCGCGCCGCGTCCGCCCAGTGCCAGATAGCTCAGCACCAGCACCCACAGACCCGCGCCCACGCCCAGCTTCCAGGCCAGGGGAAGCTGGCGCGGCGACCAGAAGGCCTCGATAAAGGCGGCGGCCAGCAACAGCAGGATGACCCCATAGATTACCGGCAGGGTTTTGATTGCGGCCTCGCGCAGCGCGTCCAGGCGCCGCCGCTGCCCCGGCGCCACGAGCGCCCAGCCCAGCCGCAGACCCGCGCCGCCGGCGAGCACAATGGCGGTCAATTCCGGTGCGCCGTGCGCGATGATGAAACCGAAGAAGGGTTGGGCCTGCTGGATATTCACCAGATGGGCGCCCGCCGCGCCCAGAAAGGCACCGTTGAAGACCATGATGAACAGCGAACCAATGCCCAGGAACAACCCGGAAGCGAAGGAGCGAAAGGCCACGCCGATATTGTTCATGATATAGAAGCCGAACATCCGCAGATCATCGGCGCTGGTGCGATCCGGCGAGCGTTCCGTGCTGAAGTTCTGTTCCAGTTGTTGCATGGTCTTCGCATCCAGCACGGTATGGACCATGTCCGGCTGGCTGTGCACCAGCACCGCCACCAGCGCCGCCGCGCCGATAAACACCAGGGCGCTGACGCCATTCCAGCGGCCCTGTTCGCGCACGCTCCGGGGAAAGTCGCGCCGGACCAGCCCGCCCAGGCGGGACCACAGCGGCGGCTGCTGGCGGTAGAGCTGGCGGTGCGAACGCAGCATGAGCTGTTCCAGTTCCCGGATCAGGCTCAGGCTGTAGCCGCGTTCCCGGGCCAATGCCTGTTGATGGCAGAGCCGGCGGTGACGACGGGGCAGATCCGCGGGCGCGTCCGTCGTGCTGTTGCTCCGGCGCCGGCGCTTTTCCAGGGCGTCGAGCTGGCGTGCCAGTTCCTCCCATTCCGGACGGTGCAGGGCCTCGAAGCGCCGCTGTCTCATGGCTCCCCCAGCAGCCCGCGGGCCAGCGCCAGCGCATGCCGTTCCGCGGCTTCGGCCTCGTATTCGGGAAAGGCCTGCTGCGCCAGCTCCTGACGGCGCGCCCGGGTCAGTCGGGGCGCGCGTTCCGCCAGCGCGATCAGGCTCTGCTGATCGGCCAGGGTCAGGGGCCAGTCCGGTAGCGCGCGGGCATCGCCGTCGGGCACCTGCATCTCGGCAGGCCCGGAGCCGGGGTGGACATGCACCACCAGGGTGTCGGCGGCGAGATCACCCAGGCGCTGAAAGCGTGACGAACACAGCATGGCGATCAGGCCGGTGAGGTAGGCGAAGGGGAAGAAATCCGCCACCCGCAGCAGGTTGCGCAGCACACAGGCATTGAAACCCGCGGGCGTGCCGTCCGTATGGACCACGACGATCCCCAGCGCCCGCTTGCCTGGGGTCTGGCCCTGGCGCAGGGCCTCGAAGAGCACCGGATACCACCACTCCAGCAGAAAGGCGGCGATAAAGAACAGCGCCATGCCCAGCCCGCCCAGGCCCAGCACGGCCAGGGCAATGGTCAGCCCGAGATAGAGCAGCCCGCGGATGAAGAGATCCAGCAGCCAGGCGCCGGCGCGCGGCAGCGGCCCGGCCAGCGGCAGCGCCAGGTCCGCACCTTCCGGCGTTTGCACGCTGTGGTGTTCATCAATCATGACCGCCCCGTGGCCCTCGAATCAGCCACAGGCAGGCACTGAACAGAACGGCCAGCACACCGATGCGGGTCAGCGCCAGGGTGCGCACGGGCGGCGGTTCCGTCGCCTGCATCACGAAGCCGCAAAAATATACCAGCAGCAGAAAGGAGAACCAGGTGAGCAAACGCGGATCCCGCCGGCCCAGAGTGACCGGGAGGAAGAGCGCCAGCGGCAAGTAGACCGCCAGGGCGAACAGCACCGTGGCCGTAACGGGCGTGTCCGCCGGCGCCTGCCAGGCCAGACCGCCCACGCCCAGCACCAGCAGCAAGAGGTGACTTACGCGGGCGAAGTGCTGTGCCGTGCTCAAGAGCCCGCCTCCAGTCGTCGGCCCAGTTCGGCCAGGCGCCGGCCCAGGGCCCGGGCGATGGCGTGTTCGTGTTCATCCGCCTCGGTGTTGTTGTTGCCGCCGGCCACATGGGTGGGCCCATAGGGTGTGCCGCCGACTTTCGTGCGCATCAGCGCCGGTTCGGTATAGGGCACGCCCGCGAGCACCATGCCGTGATGGAACAGTGGCGTCATCATCGAGATCAGCGTGGTTTCCTGACCGCCGTGCAGACTGGAGGTGGACGAAAAGACCCCGGCGGGTTTGTCCACCAGATCCCCGCCCATCCAGAGCTCGCCCAGCCGGTCGATGAAATACTTCAGGGGCGCGGCCATGTTGCCAAAGCGCGTGGGCGAGCCCAGCGCCAGTCCGGCACAACCGCGCAGATCCTCGATCGAGGCATAGGGTGCGCCCTCGTCCGGCACCGCCGGATCCGTGGCCTCGGTGGTGGGCGAGACCGGCGGCACCGTGCGCAGCTTTGCCTCCAGCCCGCCTTCTTCCACGCCGCGCGCCACGGCCAGGGCCAGGTTTTTCACGCTGCCGGTGCGGCTGTAATACAGCACCAGCACATAAGGTTCGCTCATTCCATCAACTCCAGCGCGTTTTCCGGTGGCCGTCCGATCACAGCCTGATCACCACGCACCACCACGGGTCGTTCCAGCAGTTTGGGATAGTCGGCAATGGCCTGGAGCACGGTTTCGTCGTCACTGTCTTTTGACAGCCCGGCCTCCTTGTATTCCTTTTCCTGCTTGCGCACCAGATCATGCGCACGCTCCAGGCCGAGCTTGTGTACCAGCGAGCGCAGCGTCTTCACGTCGGGCGGCGTATCCAGATACTGGATAATCTCGGGATCCTCGCCCTGGTCCTGCAACAGCTCCAGCGTCTGGCGCGACTTGGTGCATTTGGCATTGTGATAAATCGTGACACTGCTCATGGTAGATTGGGCATTGCTCAGGGAAGCCTTCATTCTACGGAGCCGGGCGGCATCTTGCACCAGCCCGGCCGCGGACGGGGACCACCATTGACGCTGCTCGACCTGGCACGCCACCACACACGCCGTTTCGGTGCCTTTCTCAGGCTGGTGGCGCAACAGTACCGTGACGACGGCTGCCGCGAAATCGCGGCTTCGCTGACCTTTATTTCGTTGTTCGCCATTGTGCCGGTGATGACGGTCACCTTCGCCATCCTGTCCGCGTTGCCGGCGTTGCGCGAGCGTGGTGACACCATCCAGAACTGGCTGTTCGAGTATTTCGTGCCGGCCGCCAGTGATCAGGTGCAGAATTATCTGGCCGGCTTTGCCGAACAGGCCAGCAACCTGACTGGCATCGGCATCGTGATTCTGGTGGTTACTTCGGTGATGCTGTTGCGCACCATCGAAAAGACCATGAACGGCATCTGGAAAGTCACAGCGCCGCGCGGGCTGATCACCAGTCTGTTGATGTACTGGGCTGTGCTGACTCTGGGCCCGTTGCTGCTGGGTGCCGGCCTGGGCCTGAGCTCGTACCTGACCTCCGTGACCCTGGTCACGGATGCGCTGGATGTGCTCGGCGGCATGAGCTTCTGGCTGGCCGCGCTGCCGTTCGTGTTCACCACCGCCATGCTGGGCCTGCTTTATATCGTTGTGCCCAACTGTCATGTGCCCATCCGCCAGGGGCTGGCGGGCGCGGCCGTGGCCGCCGTCTTCTTCGAGCTGGCCAAGGGCGGCTTCGCGCTCTTCGTGACCATGGCGCCCACCTACAAGGTGGTCTATGGCACCTTCGCCGCCGTGCCCATCTTTTTGATGTGGATCTTTGTCTCCTGGTCGCTGGTGCTGCTGGGCGCCGAACTGGTGCGTGCCCTGGTGGTCTTCCGCGAGCGCTACCGCGAACGCCCGCCACTGCATGCCTTGCTGCGGCTGCTGCAACTGCTCCGGGAACGTCAGCAGCAGGGCCGGCCGCTCGCCACCAGCGAGATGCGAGGCGTGCTGGATCGCATCGGCGCCAGCCAGTGGGAGCATTTCCGCAACATCCTGCTGGAACGGGGCTTGATGCGGCGCTCTGATGACGGCAATTTCTTTCTTGCACGGGATTTGCGTGCAATCACCCTGGCGGAGCTGGTGGAACAGCTTCCCTGGCCGGTGCAGCAACAACTCAAGGTGAACGACGACGGCGACAGTGCCTGGGAGCAGGTTCTCGCCGAGCGTTGCCGCGAGGCCCGGGCCGGTCTCAAGACGCCACTGGAGGTGTCTCTGGAGGCGCTGTTCACCGGCTCCGCCGCGAAGGATGGGGAGGCAACGGCATGACACAGGCGAGTTATCGCGCTTATGCTTCGGGTCGTGTTCAGGGCGTGTTCTATCGCGCCTCGGCGCAACAGAAGGCGCGCGAGCTGGGCGTAAACGGCTGGGTCCGGAACTGCCGCGACGGCCGGGTGGAAGCGCAGCTCGAGGGGGAGCCGACGGCCGTGGATCAGATGCTTGCCTGGATGCGTGAAGGGCCATCCGCGGCCCGGGTTGAAGATGTTCAGGCGGAAGCCTCCACGCCGGAGAACGCCACCGGCTTTGCCGTGATCTGAAGGAAGCAACGCATGGAACTCCAGAACAATCAATTGCGTTTTCCGGCCCTGGAACGGGGCCAGGGCGAAACCGTGCTGCTGCTGCACGGCTTTCCGGACTGTTACCAGAACTGGGAACCCGTGGCGGATCTGCTGGCCGAAGCGGGGTATCACGCCGTGGCCCCGGCCCTGCGTGGCTATGCCACCGAGTGCCTGCCGCCGGACGGGGATTATTCCCTGGCCGCGGCGGTGGAGGATGTCTTCGCCTGGGTGGAGCAGCTGGACGGTCCCGTGCATCTGGTGGGCCACGACTGGGGTGCCGTGGTGGCGCAACTGGCCGCCGCGCGCAATCCCGGGCCCTTCACCAGCCTCACCAGCCTGGCCATTCCGCCGCTCAAGCGTCTGGCGCCGGCGCTGGTGCGCGTGCCGGAACAATTCGTGCTCTCTTCCTATATGCAGTTCTTCCAGTTGCCGCGCGTGCCGGAGTGGTGGTGCGCGCGCAATGATTTCGCCGGCATCGAATTCCTCTGGCGCCGCTGGTCGCCGGACTGGGACCCGGAGCCCTGGCTGGCCAACGCCAAACTCACGCTGAATCAGCCGGGCGTGCTGTCCGCGGCCCTGGGCTGGTATCGCCACATGACCCGCATCTGGACCCCGGCCGGCCGACGCGCACTGACCTGGCTGCGCCGGGATATTGAAGTGCCCACACTGATCATGATGGGTCGCAAGGACGGCTGCATGTCCGAGCGCCTGCTGGGCCATACGCTCGTCGACACCGACTTTCCCGCCGGCATGAATATGGAACTGGTGGCCGGGGCCGGGCATTTTCTGCAGCTGGAACGGCCGGAGCGCGTGACGGATCTCATCCTCGAGCATTTGCGCACGGCCGGCGAGTAGCACCCGCCACCTTTCCTCCCCAGGCAAGGGGAGGAAACACAAAGGAAGGGGCTTTCCAGAGCATCCTGTGCCACCTGCCCCGATTTTTACCACAGAGAGCACAGAGGCCACAGAGATAACCCGGTTCTGACCTCTGTGGTTTCTTGGACCGGTAGGGTGCGCCGTGCGCACCTTCGTGCTGGACGCCCTCAAGGATGCCGCCATGGCCGAAGCGTGGGATGTCGAATTGTGCCGGCGCATCAATGAGCTCGAGTCGGAGGACATCGAGTTGCTCGATGCCGAGGACGTTCTTGCGCGCGCGAGAAAACGGATAAAGGATCAACGACAGGGGTGACGATACCCGCCGCGAATTATTTCCAAAAGCGCTAGTGTGGTTCCGGTATCCATAGGGCCGCCCTTGCGGGCGGCAAGCCGGGACGCGCCCCGGCGGGCGCCTTCCTTCTTTTGCTTGTCCAAAAGAAGGAAGCAAGAAAAAGACACCCCACTTCACCGTCCGCCCACCCAATCGTAGATTGGGCGGGCGGATACCCTCAGTTGGCGGGCTCCACGCAAAACGCGGCGAGACAAATCGTCCACCGGTGTCCTGACCCGATCACCTGAAGCACTCGCTGCGCGTCGCTGTCGTTGCTGAACAAGGCGCGGCTGCGCCGGCGTGGTGGAGCCACGTCAAGCAGCCGCAACGCGGTTCAGCGGCGTCCGCGGCACGCCCTTCGGGAGGACTGTATTCGCCCGCTCGACTGCGTTGCGCGGACTCGATGTGGCGTTACCACACCTTCGCCCGCGCGCCTTGCGAGCGAACGAATACAGTCCTCAGCGAGCGCTTCAGGCGACCGGGTCAGGACACTAGCGCACGCCTAGCTTCGCCTTCCCTGGCGAAGCTGTTTTGCGCTCCGCCCGCCGCCCTCGGCGGCTCAGCGGGGCCCGTCAAAGACGGGCTCGCCTTCGGCCTCGCCCTTATTCGGTTGGCGCGCGCGGAGCTTCGGTAGGGTGCGCTGTGCGCACCTTTTCGCCTATAATCCGCCCCCTCCGTAGTCCGAGCCGAGGTAACCCATGACCGTCATTCGCCAGGACGATCTGATCCAGAGCGTGGCCGACGCGCTTCAGTATATTTCCTACTATCATCCGCGCGATTTCATTCAGGGCGTGCACGAGGCGTACGAAAGGGAAGAAAACCCGGCAGCGAAGGAAGCCATGGCCCAGATCCTGGTGAACTCGCGCATGTCCGCCATGGGCCACCGGCCCATCTGCCAGGACACCGGCATTGTCACCGTCTTCGCGAAGGTGGGCATGAACGTGACCTTTGATGCCGACATGAGCCTGGATGACATCATCAACGAGGGTGTGCGCCGGGGCTACAAGGATCCGGACAACATCCTGCGCGCCTCCGTGCTCGACGACCCGGACGGCAAGCGACAGAACACCGGCGACAACGCCCCGGCAGTGATTCATTACCAGATCGTGCCGGGCGACGAGCTGACCATCGATGTGGCGGCCAAGGGCGGCGGTTCCGAGGCCAAGTCCAAGTTCGCCATGCTCAACCCCTCGGATTCCATCGTCGACTGGGTGCTGGAACAGGTGCCGAAGATGGGCGCCGGCTGGTGTCCGCCGGGCATGCTGGGCATCGGCATTGGCGGCACGGCGGAAAAGGCCATGGAACTGGCCAAGGAATCCCTCATGGATCCCATCGACATCCATGAGCTGGAGGAGCGCGGCGCGCAGAACCGCGCCGAGGAACTACGCCTGGAACTCCACGACAAGGTCAACGGCCTGGGTATCGGCGCCCAGGGCTTGGGCGGGCTCACCACGGTGCTGGACGTGAAGGTGAAGGACTATCCCACCCATGCCGCCAACAAGCCCGTGGCCATCATCCCCAACTGCGCCGCCACCCGGCACGTGCACTTCACCCTGGACGGCACCGGCCCGGTGGAGCTGGAAGAGCCCAAGCTGGAAGACTGGCCCGAAGTCGCCTGGGGCGAGAACGAAAACACCAAACGCGTGGATCTGGACAACATCACCCCGGAAGAAGTACAGAGCTGGCAGGCCGGCGACACCCTGCTGCTGTCCGGCAAGCTGCTTACCGGCCGCGACGCCGCCCACAAGCGCATGGTGGACATGATCAACAAGGGCGAGGAACTGCCCGTGGATTTCACCAACCGGTTCATCTACTACGTGGGCCCGGTGGAACCCGTGGGCGACGAAGTGGTGGGCCCGGCCGGCCCCACCACCGCCACGCGCATGGACAAGTTTACCCCCACCATGCTGGAACAGACCGGCCTGCTGGGCATGGTCGGCAAGGCCGAACGCGGCGATCAGGCCATCCAGGCGATCAAGGAGAACAAGGCGGCCTACCTTATGGCCGTTGGGGGCGCTGCATTCCTCGTATCCAAAGCCATTCGCAAGTCCCGCGTCGTGGCCTTCGAGGATCTGGGGATGGAAGCCATCTACGAATTCGAGGTGGAGGACATGCCGGTGACCGTGGCCGTGGACTCTACCGGCGAATCCGTGCATCACTCGGCGCCCAGGATCTGGCAAAAGAAGATTGGGAAAATTCCCGTAGCGGAAGAGGCCTGAGGACCTCTTCCGTGACTCGATCCCAAAAGTCACAATTCAAGACCTGAACCGAATGGTGTGTCGCATTCGGGAGGGATGTGCCTCTCTCATCTGCAAAGTGCCGCCCTGCCGGGCGGCAAGCCGGGACGCGCCCCGGCGGGCGCCTTCATTCTTTTGCTTGTCCAAAAGAACGAAGCAAGAAAAAGACACCCCGCTTCGCCGTCCGACCACCCAATTGAAGATTGGGTGGTCGGATCCCCTCAGTTGGTGGGCTCCACACAGGACGCGCCAAGACAAATCGTCCAAGATTTGGCTTGGCTAGCTTCGCCTTCCCTGGCGAAGCTGTCCTGCGCTCCGCCCGCCGCCCTCGGCGGCTTAGCGGGGCCCAGCGTTACGGGCTCGCCTTCGGCCTCGCCCGGCCCAACGCCCCCGGATTTAACCAGCCCAATCATGAAACATCGGAAAGAGCGGTTCCTTGTTT
>CAJXLA010000049.1 GCA_913055795.1 uncultured Alcanivorax sp.
CCCGCACTCATCGTTGCCCTTTTTCGACGGGTGGACACCCGCCTTCAAAAGGGCGCCTCGATTGCGAACCAGCCTGAAAGCCTGAGCACGCAACGGGTTTTCCAACAGCCTGCCAGGACTTCGACCGCGGACAGATCATCGTCCGCGAGGGCAAGGGCAGCAAGGACCGGGTAACGATGCTGCCGTGGGCGCTATCCGAACGGCTGAAGGGACAGGTCAAAGTCGCGGAGCGGCTCTACGCGCTGGATCAGGCGAACGGCGTGGGACCGGCCTGGATGCCGCATCGGCTGGCGCGGAAATATCCCGGCGCGGGCGCGCAGAAGATCTGGCAGTTCATCTTTCCCTCGGAAAAGCCGGCGCGGGATCCGCAGACCGGGATTATCTGGCGCCATCATTACCATCCCGACAATGTACGCAAGCACGTCAAGCGCGCTGCGGTCGCCTGTGGCATCCGCAAGCAGGTGGGACCACACACCTTTCGCCATTCCTTCGCCACACAACTGCTGGAGCATGGGTACGACATCCGGACGGTGCAGGAGTTACTCGGGCACGCGGATGTTTCGACGACCCAGCGGTACCTCCATGTCATGAACCGGGGCGGGGTGGGCGTGGTAAGCCCCATGGACCACGCATAGTCACGGGACGCGGGAACAGGCCTGCTCACAGGGGAACGTTTTGATAATTTCGCCGGAGGAACCATAATGGAACCATTACGGTGTTCAGGAAACGGATCCATGGCTGCAACCATCACCCTCAAGAACATCCCGGATGAGCTCTACGAGCGCTTGAAAGAGGTAGCGGAGCTTCATCACCGCAGTCTCAACATGGAAGCCATTGCCTGCCTGGAACAGACGCTCATGCCCCGGCGCGTCAGCGGAGAAGAGAGGCTCGCCCGGGCACGGCGGCTGCGGGCGGACCTGGACAGCGGGAGCTTCCACGCGCGCGATATCGATGAAGCCATTGAGCAGGATCGGCCTTGATTGTCGCCGACACCAATATCCTCGCGTATCTGTATCTACCCTGTGAGCATACGCTGGCCGCAGAGACGCTCTTGCAACGGGACGCCGACTGGGCCGCCCCGGTGCTCTGGCGCAGCGAGTTGCGCAATGTTCTGGCGCTCTATCTGCGCCGGGCAACGATCAGCTTCGAGCGCGCTTATGCTATACAGCGTGAGGCGGAACAGTTGCTGACCGGTAATGAATTCGAGCTGGATTCCTTTGACGTACTCTCGCTCGCCCATACCAGGGGGCTATCCGCCTACGACGCCGAATTTGCCGTACTCGCGCAGCAACTCAAGGTGCCATTGGTAACCATGGACCGAAGGCTTCTGGAAAAATTACCGGATACGGCCTCTTCCCTGGAGCACTTCGTCTCCTGATCGGCGCCACACCGCACGGACGCGCGACCCGTGTTCCAGCGTCCTGCTATCCACTCACCCCGGCCAGCACCTGAAGCGGACCGAGTTCTTCCAGCAGTTCCTGTATGGCCGCGTCCCGGACCAGCAGGGCGCCGGCGAAGCCCAGGGCGTTGACCGCTATGCCCTGGTGTTCCTCCCGGCTGCGTGGCACCAGCCAGAGCCAGTCGCTCGTGGCCAGGAGGTTATAGGGTACGGGCTGTTCGCGGGTGGTCAGGCTATAGCCCAGTTCACGCCAGAGCCGGTCATGCAGATCCTGGACGGTCGCGGCCGTTTCATCCGGTTGCTCCGCCCACCCGGGAGGCATGGGCGCTACCGCGTGCATAAAGGGGAGTTCCGGACTCCGGACCGGGCCAACATCCTTCGTTGCGCTTTCGAAAAAGGGCGCAAAAGGCATGGCGGGGACTTCGTCGGCCAGCGGCAACGGCACCACCTGCAGATGCTTGTGGGGCTGGCTGGCGCCGGCCAGTGCGCCGCCGTTGTAAAAGGCGAGACTGTCGGTGCCGGCCATGGCCCGCAGCATGGCCCGGAAATCCGCTTCGCCCGGTAATTCGGTCTGGGGTGCGTATTCGCGCGTGACCAGCAAAAGATGGTCATCGAGCACGTTGAACTTGTTGAGCAGGCCCACATGGGTGTCGCTGATCTCGCCTACATACAAGTCCTGCTCATAAGGCGGGGCGAAGGGATCCTCGGGGTTCTGTTGCGACGGCGCCACCGCTTCCTTGCGGTCGATGCGCTCCACCCGGCGCACGGCGAAGCGCAGACCCTGTTCCTCGAGCACATGCACCGAGGTGGCGATGGGCACCAGGGCGCCGGTGTTCAGTGCGTGGCGGCTTTGCCGGCGGACCGCCGGCCAGAGTTCTTCAGGGGATAGAAGGTTATGCATTAAGGCCATTCTACCAACCTGCGCCAAAATCGTCTTCGAATCATGGAAAGGCTTCAAAAGGAAAAGGCAAAACGGACCAATTCGGATTTTATGTTTCGCCAGTCAATCCGGTTTGTCAGGCTAAAGCCCGAGTTGCTCAACGGACAAAGCCGAAGGCGAGCCCGTAACTTCGGGCCCCGCTGAGCCGCCGAGGGCGGCGGGCGGAGCGCGAAACAACTTCGCCAGGGAAGGCGAAGTTAGGCGAGCCAAATCGTGGATGATTTGTCTCGCCGCGTTTTGCGTGGAGCGCGCCAACTGAGGGGATCCGACCACCCAACCGCAGATTGGGTGGTCGGACGGTGAAGTGGGGTGTCTTTTTCTTGCTTACTTTTTTTGGACAAGCACGTCCGAGCGAAGCGAGGCGAACGCACGCAGTGCGGTCCGAAGGGTGAGCGCCGGAGGCGCGAATAAAAGGAAGTAAGGCGCCCGCCGGGGCGCGTCCCGGCTTGCCGCCCGGCAGGGCTGCGCTTAGCAGAGCTTATGAGATGATCGTGGCGCGGACCACTCCTACGCCAGGATACATGTGTCCGGGATTGCAGTGCGCGCTGTGCCATCTCCAATGGAAACCCCCTTTGCATTTCCTCCCCTTTGCCGGAGAGGAAAGCCCGGGTGTCCCGGATACAAGTGAAGGAGGAATATTCAGGTTCCGATTCAAAAAAAAGGGCCACCCAAGTGGGTGGCCCTGTGCTCAGCGCTCCAGGCGCTGTTTTCAGCTCTTCAGGTCGAAGCGGTCAGCCCGCATGACCCGGGTCCAGGCGTCGACGAAGTCCTCGAGGAACTTCTGCTGGGCGTCATCAGTAGCATAGTACTGGGTCACCGCGCGCAGCTCGGCGTTGGACACGAAGATCAGATCCACCGGGGTGGCCGTCCACTGCTTTTCGCCGCTTTGACGGTCACGGCCCACATAGAGCCCCTGGGCATCCTCGGCCTTGTCCCACTCCGTCGACATGTCGAGCACGTTGACGAAGAAGTCGTTGGTCAGGGTGCCCGGCTCGTCGGTGAGCACGCCATGGTCCACGTCCTCGGCATTGGCCCCCAGCACACGCATGCCGCCGATGAGCACGGTCATCTCCGGCACGGTCAGGCCCATGATGTTGGCCTTCTCGACCATTTCCGCCGTGGGCGAATCATCCGCCTCGTCGCTGTAGTAGTTGCGGAATGCGTCCGCGTCCGGCTTGAGCACGTCGAAGGAATCGGCGTCGGTCATTTCGGCGGTGGCATCCACCCGGCCCGGCTTGACCGGCACGGTGATGTCGTTGCCGCCGCGCTCGGCCGCTTTCTCGATCGCGGCCGCGCCACCAATGACGATCATGTCCGCCAGCGACACCTTGGTATTGAACCACTGGGATTCGTTGAAATCCTTGCGGATTTCATCCAGCCGGCTCAGCACACGGTCGAGCTCTTGCGGATTGTTCACGTCCCAGTTCTTCTGCGGTGCCAGACGAACGCGGGCCCCATCGGCGCCGCCGCGCTTGTCGGTGTCGCGGTAGGTGGACGCCGAGGCCCAGGCCACGCGCACCAGTTCCGGCACGGTCAGATCGGAGTCCTTGATGTCGGACTTCAGGCTCTTGATATCGCCCTGGCCAACGGTCTTGTAGTCCGCTTCCGGCAGCGGGTCCTGGAAGGGAAACTTCTGCTCCGGCACGGCCGGGCCGAGGTAGCGCGAACGCGGGCCCATGTCGCGATGGGTGAGCTTGAACCAGGCGCGCGCGAAGGCCTGTTCGAACTCGTCCGGGTTCTTCTGGAAACGCTTGGCGATTTCGCGGAACTCCGGATCACGCTTCAGCGCGATATCCGTGGTGAACATCATGGGCGCGTGACGCTTACCCTCGACATGGGCGTCCGGAACCATATCGGAAGCGCTGTCGGCCTTGGGCTTCCACTGGGTCTTGCCCGCCGGGCTCTTGGTCTTTTCCCACTCAAAGCCGAAGAGGTTGCTCAGATACATCTGGGTCCATTGCGCGGGGCTGGACGTCCAGGCACCTTCCAGACCACTGGTGTAGGTGTCCTCGGCATTGCCCTTGCCGCACTTGTTCTGCCAGCCCAGGCCCTGCTCTTCCATGTCGGCGGCGGCCGGCTCACGGCCCACACAGTCCTCGGCCTTGTTGGCGCCGTGCGCCTTGCCGAAGGTATGCCCCCCGGCGATCAGGGCCACGGTTTCCTCGCTGTTCATGGCCATGTTGGCGAAGGTCTCGCGGATGGCGTCCGCCGCGGCCAGCGGGTCGGGCTTGCCCTTGGGGCCTTCGGGATTGACATAGATCAGACCCATCTCGGTGGCGCCGAAGGGACGATCCAGATTGCGTTCGCCCTTGTAGCGTTTGCCTTCGAGCATTTCCATCTCCGGGCCCCAGTAGACCTGGTCCGGCTCCCAGTCGTCCGAGCGTCCCAGCGCGAAGCCGATGGTGGGAAAGCCCATGTCTTCCATGGCCACGGTGCCGGCCATGATGATCAGATCCGACCAGGAGAGCTTGTCGCCGTACTTCTGCTTGAGGGGCCAGAGCAGGCGCCGCGCCTTGTCCAGGTTGGCGTTGTCCGGCCAGCTGTTGAGCGGCTCGAAGCGCTGCTGGCCGCCGCCGGCGCCGCCCCGGCCGTCAAAGATGCGGTAGGTGCCCGAAGCGTGCCAGGACATGCGGATGAAAAAGGGACCATAGTGACCGAAGTCCGCGGGCCACCAGGGCTGGGAAGTGGTCATCAGCTCCTTGAGGTCCTTCTTGAGCTGGGCGTAGTCCAGCTTCTGGACCTGTTCCCGGTAGCTGAAATCCGCGTCCCGGGGATCGGATTCCGGGTTGGGCCGGCGCATGGGGCTGAGATCCAGTTGCTCGGGCCACCAGTGCTGGTTTGACTTGGCCTGGGCCTGGCTGTCCTGCGCCTGGGCCGGGCCCAAAAGCATGAAGGACGATAGCAGCGCCGCCAGGACGGCTATCAATGGTGTCGTTGTTTTTTGCATGGGTGCGACTCCTTGCGGTTTGAGAGGGTTACCGCTTCGACTATAACGCCGAAACCGCGGCGATGTGTGATCCGATTCAACTATCGTCGCCATAGAGGGCGCGGATTGCGGCCCGTTTACGCCGGGCTGGACTCCCCGCCCCAGGCCACCGAGCTCCATTCGTGCAACGCCTGACCGATGGGCGTCGCTGCCGCCGGGAGCCACTTGAGGCCTTCGCGGTTCGGTTGTTGATCCATGCCCTGTTGCCCCAGCCAGTCATGGGGCCGAATGGTGATCCGGCGGCCGTCGGGGAGCACAAACGCCATCTCGGTGAAGGTTCTCATGTTCGTGCACCTCCAGGCTGTGCAGTTCCGACCACCGGAAGGCCCAGGTCGGCGCCAGGGGTCGCAGCCACACCGGCATGGAGCTGTTATCCCGACGCAAGCCCCGGTTGTCCGCAACGATGCACAACCCGCGCCGGTAGAAGATTAACGACCCAAAACCGGCTACGGGCACCAGCAAAGCGCCCGCCCCCTTCCAGAACACATCGGTAAAACCGACCAGGCTGCACTGCAAGGCCCAGGCGACGGTCAGGATGAAGGGAAAAGCCGCGAGGAACTGCAGGGGGCGGACTTCTTCGTCCAGCCACCCCGTGACGTTGTACAGCCTCAAGTGTCCGCTGCTCAGATCCACGGTCGCGGGACTCGACATGCCCTACTCCGTCGCGGCTGTTGCGGATGCACTACGCCCCACGCGGGCAGGTGATACGGCGCCTTTCAGGTCTGATCATGGCATGAGGTGCGGCGAAAGTCAGCCGCGCATCCACCGCAACGACTCGGGGGCCGTGACGGCGGCGGGAAACGCCAGCGCCATCTGCAGGCCCAGGCCCTGCGCCTCGACGGTGATCAGTGCCGTCTTGTTGCTGAACCAGGACATGGCCACCTCCTTCCGCGCCCTTGCGGATCCCGAACACCTTCAATATAGAAAGAGGATTGATTCAGCTCATGAAATATACATCATGAATACCTGACGGAATGATGAATGGTGGGGAGACAACCCATGCTGAGTCGCCTCTGGGCGGGACTGAAAGTGGTCTGGCTTTTTTTCTGGCTGGTGGTATTCACCCTGGTGCTGTTCGTGCCCATTGTGCTCGCGGCCCTGGCGGGCCGAACCGGCAAGGTGGCGTTTTTCCTGATGCAGAGCTGGGCCTGGCTGGTGCTGCGGGTGAGCGGCATCCGGGTGATGGTGCGCGGCCGGGACAAGGTCGTACCCGGCCAGCGTTACGTGATTCTCAGCAATCATCAGTCGCATTTCGATATTCCGGCGCTGGTAACCTCACTGGGCGTGCCCTACCGCTGGGTCATCAAAAAGGAACTGCGCCGGATTCCGCTTTTCGGTTATGCCCTGGCTGCGTCACGGAATATCTTTATCGACCGCTCGGACAGCGCCAGCGCGCTGCGTTCCATCCAGGAGGGCGCGGCCCGGCTACCCGAGGGCACCGGCATGCTGTTTTTCCCCGAGGGGACGCGCTCCCGGGACGACACCATGCTGCCCTTCAAAAAGGGCGCCTTTATCGCGGCGCAGGACAGCGGCATGCCGATTCTGCCGGTTACCGTCAACGGTTCCCGGCGGTGCCTGCCCAAGGGCAGTGCCGTCTTTCGACCCGGTACCCTGGAGGTGGTCATTCATCCGCCCGTGAACGCGGACACCGTGACGGCGGAAGCGCTCGACGACCTCATGGAGCGCACCCGGCACATCATCGCCAGCGCACGCAGGGATCCGTGACGGCACAGGGCGCGGTGGTGCCCACCTGCGGCCCGGTTTTATTGCTCGACCGGACCGCTTTGTGTACAAAGGACGCGTTTTCCTTTCGGCCGTAGCTGACGTCCGGTGCCAACGACAACCAGAGAGCATTCGATGAAAAGACTGGCCGCAGTGGTGGTCCTCGTACTTGCCGTCGGCGGCGGCTTCGCCGGCTACCAGTGGTATCTCAACAACACCGGACCGGTGGAGCATTTCAAACTGGTCTATGAGCAAAAGGTCCAGGACCGGGCCATCCGTACGGTCATGCTGGGGCGCATCGGTGAACGCGCCGGCTGGCAGCGCGCGAGTGAGCGCCTGGCCTCCGAGCTGATCGGCAGTTGCGCCCAGTGCGAGATTCTGGAGCAGACCCGGCTGGATACCCTGAGTCGCCAGCAAAAGGCGCTCTTCCAGAGCAAGAACCTGGACTTTCACTACATCAGCATGGATGCCGGCAGCCGGAATCGCTCCGATATCCGGATCTTCTACCCCGCCATGGGCGAGCGCTATACCGGCAAGGCCTGTGAGTTCGGCGCCCGCAAGATCAAGGCCTCCATGAACCAGGGCCGGGTCCGCTGCATCAAGGCCTCCGGGTAGCCGCGTCGGCGCGGAGCGGTCCCGATCCGGGCAGCGGCCCGGTCCCTGCTTGCCTCGTCCCCGCATCTGGTCTATGTTGAAAGTGAAACCGCACTAGCGAGCGGCCGCGCTGCTCGCTGGAGGGGAACACCGGTGAGAGTCCGGGGCTGTCGCGCAACGGTGTGGCGGCATCATCCGCCAAGCCCGAATACCTCCGCGGTTTAGAGCCTGTTAAGACTGAAGCCTTCGCGTCCAAGGTGAACGGTCGGATTCGGGTATAACCGGCATGACGCTGATACCCCTCTCCCTCCACTCTCCCCGCGTTGGCTTCTCCCATGCATATTCGTGAAGGAGAAGCCCGATGTTGGAACAAGCTCTTGCATTCGCCGAACCCAATCCGGTGGCATCCGTAGGCCCGCGCCGGCGTGCTCTGGATATGCTGGTGCCGGAAAACCGCATCAATGAAACCGCCCGCTGTCTGCTGGAAGCCATGGGCGTATCCATCCAGAGAGTGGAGTGGCGGGATCTGAAGGGACCGCCCCTGTGCCGCGTCCAGGCAAACGACGAACCACGGCTAAATTGGCTGGACCCGGAACAGACCGAGCGGCTGGTGAGCGCGCTCAAACGCGACGAAGACGAACCCGCGATGCCACAGTGGTTGCACGCGCTGCTCTATGCCTGGCGCCAGGGCACGCTGACGCACATGGATGGCAGCATTGATTTCGGCGAGCCCGGTCTGGGGGCGTCACGGGTGGTGCGCGACCTGCTGCATTATCCGGCCTAGAAAGTCGCAAGCTGAAAGCCGAAAGTCGAAAGAAAAAGGGCGGTGTCTGCAGCAGAGACACCGCCCTTTCCGGTTTTGACATCGCTGGCCGGGGCCCGCAGGCAGCCAAGCGAAGTCACGACACCTCAGGCGAGATCGAAGCGGTCCGCGTTCATCACCTTGTTCCAGGCGGCGACGAAATCGCGCACGAACTTCTCCTGGTTGTCGTTCTGGGCATAGACCTCGGAAATGGCCCGCAACTGCGAATTGGAGCCGAAAACGACATCCACGCGCGTGCCGGTCCATTTCACCTCGTCGCTGTGGCGGTCGCGAAGCTCGAACTCCTCTTCAGCGTCCGAGACCGGCTGCCACTTCAGATCCATGTCCACCAGGTTCACGAAGAAGTCGTTCGTCAGGGTGCCCGGCCGTTGGGTGAAGACCCCACGCTGCGAGCCGTCCGCATTGGTATCCAGCACACGCATGCCGCCCACCAGCACGGTCATCTCGGGGGCCGTCAACTGCAGCAGCTGCGCGCGGTCCAGCAGCATTTCTTCCGGCCGTACCGTGAAACGCTTCTTCAGGTAGTTGCGGAACCCGTCGGCCTGAGGTTCCAGCACGGCAAAGGCTTCCTCGTCCGTCCACTCGGCGGAGGCGTCCGTGCGGCCCGGATGGAAGGGCACCTCGACCCTGGTTCCAGCTGCGTGCGCTGCCTGCTCCACGGCCGCGTTGCCACCGAGCACAATCAGATCCGCAAGGGAAACGCGCTTGTTGCCGGACTGGGCCTCGTTGAAGTTCTGCTGCACGCCTTCCAGGGTCTTGAGTACCTGGTCCAGCTGTTCGGGCCGGTTCACGTCCCAGTCTTTCTGCGGCGCAAGCCGGATGCGGGCACCATTGGCGCCGCCGCGCTTGTCGGAACCGCGGAAGGTGGACGCCGAAGCCCAGGCGGTGGACACCAGCTCGGATAGCGAAAGACCGGTCTCCAGGATCCGCTCCTTGAGCGCGGCGATATCCTGGTCGTTGATCAGCTCGTGATCCACCACTGGTACCGGGTCCTGCCACAGCAGATCTTCCTGCGGCGCCTCGGGACCGAGATAACGCGATTTCGGCCCCATGTCGCGGTGCAACAGCTTGAACCAGGCGCGGGCAAAGGCGTCTTCCAGTTCTTCCGGATGCTCGTGGAAGTGCTTCGAGATCCTGGCGTAGTCCGGGTCCACCTTCAGCGAGACATCCGTGGTGAGCATCATGGGCGCGAGCCGTTTCGAGGGATCCTGCGCATCCGGCACGAGATCCCCGGCCGATTCGTCTTTCGGCGTCCACTGATTCGCGCCCGCCGGGCTCTTGGTGAGTTCCCACTCATAGCCGAAGAGCATGTCGAAGTAGCCGTTATCCCATTTCGTGGGCTCGGGCGTCCACGCGCCTTCGATGCCACTGGTGATGGCGTCGGTGCCCTTGCCGGTGCCGAAGCTGCTCTTCCAGCCCAGTCCCTGTTCCTGCAGCGGCGCGGCTTCGGGTTCCGGGCCCACATGCGCGGCGTCACCGGCGCCGTGGCACTTGCCGAAGGTGTGCCCGCCGGCGATCAAGGCAACCGTCTCATAGTCGTTCATGGCCATGCGGCCGAAGGTATCGCGGATATCCTTCGCCGCCTTGTACGGATCGGGTTCGCCGTTCGGACCTTCCGGGTTCACATAGATCAGTCCCATCTGGACATTGGCCAGGGGTTCTTCCAGTTCGCGCTCGCCGCTGTAGCGTTGATCGTCGAGCCACTCCTTTTCCGAGCCCCAGTAGATGTCCTCTTCCGGCTCCCAGATATCCTCACGCCCGCCGGCGAAACCAAAGGTCCTGAAGCCCATGGATTCCAGGGCACAGTTGCCCGCCAGGAGGATCAGATCCGCCCAGGAAATGCTATTGCCGTATTTCTGTTTGATGGGCCAGAGCACGCGCCGGGCCTTGTCCAGGTTACCGTTGTCCGGCCAGCTGTTGATGGGCGCGAAGCGCTGGTTGCCCGTGCCGCCGCCGCCCCGGCCGTCGCCGGTGCGGTAGGTGCCCGCGGCGTGCCAGGCCATGCGGATGAACAGCGGACCATAGTGACCATAGTCGGCCGGCCACCAGTCCTGCGAGTTCTCCATGAGATCAAACAGATCCTTCTTGAGCGCCTTGAGGTCGAGCTGGCGGAAGGCTTCCCGGTAGTTGAAATCCTCACCCAGCGGATTGGACAGGCTGGAGTGCTGATGCAGGATGGCCAGGTTGAGCTGCTGGGGCCACCAGTCCTGCAGGCCCGTGCCGTCGCCGTGCAACTGGCTGCGGGCCCCATGCATCACCGGGCACTGTCCCGTGCTCTGACCGTCGTTGTTGCTCATCAAATTTCTCCCGTACTTGGTGTTGCCGTTGTCCCGGTGTGCGCATCAGGACAAGATGAATGGGTGGAAACGTCCGCCTTTATCCGGATCTTGCCGAAACCCTGGCCGAGCACCACTCGGCACCAAGGCGACGCTCCCGGTCGCCGTTTTCTGCCGGCCACCACGGCTTGTGCGCCTGACCCGGCTTGCAAACCGGCGACCCTGATTGGACTCTAACGCCGTAGCCGGGCACCGCCCAATCCGATCTACCTGATTACGCCATGGTCTGCGCCTATCAGTTGGCTTTTCCGGCTGCGATAGTCCGCGGGGCGCTAGCCCGGATATTTCACCAAATCACTCGCATAACCGAAGCCAGGCTTGACGATACGGGCTTTTCAGAGGCTTCGCGCGCCCGGGCATGATCGTGCAATCACGTTTGCCCCGCACTTCGCTTGGTCTGCCCGCCGTCAGGCGCACATGCTCACTCAGCCGTAGTCCCTGCTACGGCTTCCCTCGCGAGCACGCCTGACGACGAGCATCCGCGGCGCGAAGTACAGGGCATTTGGTGAAATATCCGGGCCAGGATCCTGAACATGGGCAAGTGAAAACGACGGGAAGGGACCGAGCTCAGACCCCGACGCCAAACGGCAACCTCATGATGCGCCCCGTCACCGGAAGGGGGGAGACGCTCAACCGCGGCGCCACTGGTCCATGATCCGGCAAAGCTGATCCAGTCCATCCGTCAGCGCGGCCGGGCCCGGCTGCAGAATCAGCGCGGATTTGATCTCGTACAGGTTGTGATCGCGCACGGCCGGGATCGCCGACCAGCCGTGACGTTGCGCCACCTGATCGGGACGAAACTTGCGACCACACCAGGAGCCGATGATGATATCCGGTTGCCGTTCGATCACTTCACCCGGATTTTCGAGAATGCGCTCCTTCGCCCCGGCTTCAGCGGCGCGCTCCGGAAAGATGTCGTCGCCGCCGGCGATACCGATCAGTTCAGACACCCAGCCGATGCCCGTGATCAACGGATCTCCCCATTCCTCGAAATAGACCCGGGGACGGACCCCGTCCGACTGGCGCGCGCAGATGTCATGAACCCGTTGTTCCAGTTCGTCCGCCAGCCGGTCCGTGTCGTCGCGGCGGCCCAGCATCCGGCCCAGCATGCGGATCATGTCCAGAATGCCTTCGACCCGGCGCTGGTTGAAAACATGCACCTGCACACCCGCGCGGATCAGCTCAGCGGCGATATCCGCCTGCATGTCGGAAAAGCCCAGCACCAGGTCGGGCTCGAGTTTCAGAATCTCGCCGATTTTGGCGGAGGTGAACGCGGAGACTTTGGGCTTTTCACGGCGTGCGCGTTCCGGGCGTACGGTAAAGCCGGAGATCCCCGCAATCTGGTCTTCGGCCCCGATGCGGTACAGCGTCTCCGTGGTTTCTTCGGTCAGACAGACCACACGTTGCGGATCACTCATGAATAACCCCCTGTACTGCAGCTCGCCGATTGCATCCGGCTGTCTTCACCGGAACCTGTCCCGCCGGGATCATTCCGCCGTCCGGCACCGCCAGGTTCGGCTGACGAAATAGCGCGTGCAGCGGCGATAACGATTGTCCGCCTTGCACTCCTCATCCGGCTTACCCGCAACCTCGGCTGCGCTATAGCCGAGTTCGCGGCAATACCGCAGCGCTTGTCGCGCGGCGCGCTTCCAGTCCGGTGTCCGGGACTCATCCGGCCCAAATTCATAGGTCAGCGTGACCATGCCCCGGGAAGGATGGTGCGTGCTCACCGAAGGCGTTTTTACGGGCTCCGAAGCACAGCCGGCGAGCAGAACCGCAAGTGCGCCCCATGCCGCCACCGCGAACGCTGAATGAACACACGCGCGCTCAGGAATCGCCACGAGGCTGCTCCCGGTTTTCACGCATCCAGGGCCGCTTTTCAAAACTGGCCTCGACACCGGCGCCCACCATACGGCGTTCGAGCACCAAAGCCTTGTACAGACCCATCGCGATCAGCACCAACAGAATGGACATGAAAAAGCCCAGGGAAATGGAGGCATCCTGGATGGCGCGCAGCCCGCCCACGATCAGCAGCGTGGCGGCCACGGCGCCCTCGGAAAAAGCCCAGAAGACGCGTTGCGCGCGCGGCGGATTCGGATGGCCACCGGAAGTGACCATGTCGTCCACCAGCGAACCGGAATCCGAGGACGTGATAAAGAAGATGGTGATCACCAGGGTAGCCCAGACCATGGAGACCGAGGCGAGGGGCAATTCGCGCAGCAACGCATGCAGCGACAGCGCCACATTGTCCTGCACCAGCGAGCCCAGACTGCCGCTACCGAAAATCTCGCTGTTCAGCGCGGAGCCGCCGAACACGGATAACCACACAAAGGTGGCCAGGGTGGGTACGAGCATGACGGTGAGCACGAATTCGCGGATCGTGCGTCCACGCGAAATGCGTGCCACGAACACGCCCACAAAGGGTGACCAGGAAATCCACCAACCCCAGTAGAACAGCGTCCATTCCACCTGCCAGTCCGTGTCGCGGGTAAAGTCCACCCACAGACTCATCAGGGGCAGTTTCTGGATATAGGTGCCCAGTGACCCCACAAAGGTTTCCAGGATATAGACGGTGGAGCCCACCAGCAGCACGAACATCATCAGGATGAAAGCCAGGGCAATGTTGAGCATGCTGAGTCGGCGAATGCCCGCCTTGATGCCCGAAACCACGGAGATGGTCGCCACCAGCGTGATCAGCGCGATAATGGCTACCTGAACGCCCACGTCCTGAGGCACCTCAAAAAACTGCGCAATCCCGGAGTTGATCTGCATTGCGCCCAGCCCCAGCGACGTGGACACACCCAGCAAAGTGCCCACGGTGCAGAGAATATCCACACCATGGCCGATGGGGCCGTATATGCGGTTGCCGATGAGCGGGTGCAGAATCGAGCGTGGCGCCAGCGGCAAGTCATGGCGGAAATGAAAATAGGCAATGGCCACGCCGAACAGAATATAGATGGCCCAGGGGTGCAGGCCCCAGTGGAAAAAGGTGTAGCGCATGGCCTCGCGCGCGGCCTCCGGTGTGTTGCCATCGGCAAACAGGGGGTCGCCATAGTGATACAGTGGCTCCGCCACGCCCCAGAACACCAGGCCCGTGCCCATGCCCGCGCTGAAGAGCATGGCGAACCAGGCCCCATATCCGAATTCCGGGCGCGCGTCCGGCGGGCCCAGCCGCAGCCGGCCATAGGGACTCATCATCAACCAGAACGCGAAAATCACGAAGGCGGTAGCCGAAAGCGCGTAATACCAGCCGAAGGTCCGGGAAATGTTTTCCTGGAGCCCGGCGAAGGATGCGCTGGCGGTTTCAGTGAAAACACCGCCAAAAATGCAAAAGGCCACCACACAGGCCGCCGAACCGAAAAACACCGGCGGCGACATCCTGCTGGTTATGATTTGCCAGCGTTGACGGATCCGATTGCTGAGTGACTGCATTGCGGGCATGATCGCTGAATCTTTCGCAACCATAACCGCAATGGCCGTCAACTCCAATGCACCCGGACGGGACGATTTTCAATTGCCACTGCCAGCGGTTACAGTCACGGCAATTCCTGCGTCCGGGAGATATTCGTGCGATTCGTTGTGTTCATGACTCTGGCCGTGCTGACGGCCTGTGCCTCGACGCCCGAACGGGATATCAATGTGGTCCCTCGGCATGAAACCGCGTCCGAGCAATGCGGTGCACTGGAGACGGTGGAGGTCACGGCCGCCAGGCGCTGGTGGCACGGTCTGGCGGGAGCACAATCCTATGAACGTCTGGCCCGGCAGCGTCTGATGCGCGCGGCGGACCAGGCCGGCGGCAACAGCGTCCGCGTCACCGCATACCGCGCGTTCAAGGCCGAAAACGGTGGCGGGCTTCGGCGTGTGGAAATCGAGGGCCGGGTCCTGGACTGCCCCTCCGGCTCCTGAGCCATGAAAAGACTCCTCTTGCTGGCCGTGGCGCTCGCCCTGGCGCTGCTCGCCTGGCAGCTTCCGGCGCAAACCGAGGCGCGCCATGGTCTGGCGCTGCTGGTGCTGATCGCCGCACTCTGGATCACCGAGGCCATTCCGCTCACTTTTACCGCGCTGCTGGTGCCGGTACTGGGCGTGGCCCTGGGGCTGACGGGTACCACGGATGCGCTGTCGGGTTTCGCCCATCCGGTTATCGCGCTCTTTCTGGGCGGCTTTGCCCTGGCGGCCGCGTTGTCCGCGCAGGGGATCGACCGCTGGATCGCCGGCCGAGTCCTGCTGCTCTCACGCGGGCGCCCCCTGCCGGCGGCGCTGCTGCTTTCCGGCGCGGCCGCTTTGCTGTCCATGTGGATCAGCAATACCGCCACCACCGCCATGATGTTGCCCGTGGCACTCGGGCTCGCGGGCACACCGGATAACGGGTTTCCCCGCTACCGGATCTTTCTGCTGCTGGCACTGGCCTGGGGCGCCAATCTGGGCGGCATCGCCACCCTGGTGGGCAGCCCGCCCAACGCCATCGTGGCGGCGGCTCTGGACTGGCAGTTCAATGACTGGCTGCGCGTGGGCCTGCCCGTGTCCCTGGTGCTGTTGCCGCTCGCGCTGGCCACGCTCTATGGGGCGGTCCGCCCGGAGACCACGGTCCCGCGCGTGGATACAGGCCGGCCCATGCCCTTTCCGCACAGCCGCGAGGCCTGGCTAACGCTGATCATCTTTGCCGTCACCGTCCTGTTATGGACCCTGGGCGCGCCCCTGGCCCGGGCCCTGGGCATCGACAAGGATTTCGACAGCTGGGTGGCGCTGCTGGCCATGGTGCTACTGGGACTATCCGGCGTGGTGAAGTGGGAAACGGTGGAAAGTCACGCCAACTGGGGCGTGCTGCTGCTCTTCGGCGGCGGCATTACGCTGAGCGCCTTGATGGAGAGCTCCGGCGCCAGCGCCTTCATGGCACAGGGGCTGGGTGACGTGCTGCCGGCGGGCCGGGACTGGCTGGTGTATCTGGCCATTGCCGCCTTCGCGCTTCTCCTCACGGAGCTGGCCAGTAATACCGCCAGCGCCGCCCTGCTGGTGCCGCTGTTCATGCCGGTTGCCACGCATCTGGGCGCGGACCCGGCCGTGGCCGCGGTCCTGGTGGGCACGTCCGCATCCTGCGCGCTCATGCTGCCCGTGGCCACGCCGCCCAACGCCCTCGTGTTCGGCAGCGGGGCCATGCCCCAGTCCGCCATGGTCCGGACCGGGTTCTACGCGAGCGTGCTGGCCGCCGCGGTGCTGCCGTTGCTCGTCCCCGCGCTCATGAACTGATCCAGTGTCCCGTCCGGCTAATTCGTTACATTTCTGCATGCATCTGCGCGCCTTGCTCTCAACGCGCTTGGGCGCTCAGAAAATCAACGAATTACCCGGACGGGACACCAAGGCTGTTGAAAAACCCGTTGCGTACTCAGGCTTTCCGTCTGGTTCGCAATCGAGGCGCCCTTTTGAAGGCGGGGCCCGCCCCGTCGAAAAAAGGGTAACGATGAGTGCGAGCCAGCCTGAAAGCCCCGCCGGGCGTGGCCTCAAGCGCGCAAGGGGTTTTCAACAGCCTGCTAGAGCCGGCGCTTGAGAAAATCCACCTGATCCGCCAGCGCATGCTTGCAGGCATCGCCGTGGTAAATATCGAAGTGCCCGATATCGTAATGACGCACTTCGGCGTCCGGCATGCGCGCGGCGGCCCGCTCAGCGGCGGTGCCGGGGGCGACCGTATCCCGGTCACAGATCTGGATCAGCGCGGGGCAGCGCACCCGCGCCGCCTCGCGCTCGGGCCGGTAGAACATCAGCCGCGCCGTGATCCGGGCGGCTACCTCATTGGGCGTGCCCTTGGGCATCAGGCTGATATAGCCGTCATAGGCGTCCGGCGCCGACATCGCCGCGATCTCGCCGGGTTTGCCGGCGGAGGGAATATAGTGCGGGCGCATGCCCAGTGCCCCACGTATCATATCCGCCAGGCCGTGGCCCGCCAGCCGGGCCATATAGACCGGACCGGCATAGCCCAGCACCGCGCGTGCCGAGGCCAGGCCGTCCATCATGGGGCATTGTGCCACCAGGGCCTGAACACCGCCGTCGCGCGCCGCCGCCGAGGTGGCCAGGCCCCCGCCCAGCGAGGTGCCCCAGAGCGCGATGCGTTCCGGATCCACACCCGGCAGCGAACGAGCGGTCCGTATGGCCGACAGCCAGTCCTCGATTTCGCGCTGAATGACCAGCAACTGGCGGGGTGTGCCCTCGCTCTCGCCGAAATGACGGTAATCAAAGGTAAAAACCGCGAAATCCGCCGCCACCAGGGCGTCCACAAAGGGTTGCAGGCCCGCCTCCTGGGTGGCGCCGAAACCATGGCCCATGATTACGCAGGGCCGGTGGGCCGGGGTTTCATCCAGCCGATGCAGCCGGCCCACACAGGTGGTGCCCTGACTGAGAAAACGATGCTCTTCCATTCGCGCCATCGAAACACCCTTGTCCGAATATTATCCTGGCCGTGGGAGCGGCGTCCTCGCGGCGACCGTTTCCCGGAGGTTCTGGAATGAAATCGCGGCGAGGACGCCGCTCCCACGGGACACTAGAGCAGATCTTTCAAACGCTCTTCCCATTTTTCCGGTTCCGCGCCCAGTACCAGGAAAGACGGATTCAGCACATCCTCTTCCACGTTATACAGCAATTCCCGGAAATCCGTATCCACCACGGTGCCGCCGGCCGCCCGCACCACGGCATGGGCGGCGGCGGTGTCCCATTCCGAGGTGGGCGACAGCCGCGGATAGATATCCGCCTTGCCCTCGGCCACCAGGCAGAGTTTCAACGACGAGCCCATGCTGGTCCGCTCGACCGGCGCAATCGAGCTTTCGATGCGCGCGGCCAGCGTTTCCACCAGTTCAGCACCGTGGCGGCGGCTGGCGACCATGACCACGGTCTCGCCCAGGGGCCGCGCCTGAATGGACTGGCGCTCGCCGTCGCGCTCGACCCAGGCGCCCATATCCACGCCACCCATATAGGTCGTACCGGTGGCCGGCACATGTACCACACCCAGGGTGGGTCGATTGTGTTCCACCAGGGCGATGTTGACGGTGAACTCGCCGTTGCGTTTGATGAATTCCTTGGTGCCGTCCAGCGGATCCACCAGCCAGAAACGCTGCCAGTGGCGGCGCTCCTGCCAGTCGATGCCGTCGGACTCCTCGGAATGCACCGTCACGTCCGGCGTCAGCTCGGCCAGGCGTTCCAGAATCACGTGATGGGCATCCATGTCCGCGCGCGTCAGCGGCGAGTCGTCTTCCTTGTTGCTGACTTCCAGATCCTCGTTTTCGTAGATGCGCAGAATGGCCTCGCCCGCTTCCCGGGCAATCCCCACCACGGACGCGAGCAAGGACTGGCGATCGCTCATGAAAATCTCCTCTCACTAGCAGGCTGTTGAAAAACCCCTTGCGCACTCAGCGTGGCCTGAAGCGTGCAGCTGGTGTGCTTGGTCGCGACGGACAGGGTGGTTCCCTTTCCGAGCGACCCAGTGCAGCAGCTGGGCGCTTCAGGCCGCGCCCTTCGGGGCTTTCAGGCTGGCCCGCACTCATCGTTGCCCTTTTTCGACGGGACC
>CAJXLA010000050.1 GCA_913055795.1 uncultured Alcanivorax sp.
GGTTTTAGCGCCGGCGGGCGGCGCGCCCGCGCAAGCAGGGGGGGAGGTTGGATAAAGGGCAGGGCTGGAACGCCTGTAATACTCCCCGGATCACGTCGATTTGCACCCTCATTGCACCCTCAGAACGGGAGCAGGGTGACCGGAACTCTGTAAGTCCCTGATTTTATGGTGCCGGAATGGAGACTCGAACTCCAGACCTACGCATTACGAATGCGTTGCTCTACCGACTGAGCTATTCCGGCGTGATCGCTTCGGGCGCAATTCTAGCAGCTTGTGCTCTGCGGGCAATAAGCCGCCGCCTGGAATACGGAAAAAGAAAACCCGCCGTGGGCGGGTTTTCCGTGGCGGCTGCAAAGTCTGTCATTCCTGCTCGATGCCCGCCAGCTTGCGCGCGTGCCACTTCTTGTCGTCCACGCCCATCTTGCGCAGGATCTCGATGCGCTGCGCCTGGGGGCTGCCGGCCCCGTGCATGGACTCGGTGAGATAACCCACGGCGTTGCGCCCGACGGTCATGTTCTCGATCAGGCGCATGATGCGCATGCGGTCCTCGGTGGGGATGTCATCGCGGCCCTTGAGCATCTTGCGGATGATCTCGCCGGCTTCCTCGTCATTCAGGTCCTTTTCCGAGGGCATGGTCACCATGAGTCCGCCCGCCAGATCCTGCGCCAGGCGCGAGATCTCGTAGGGGAAGCGCGTGACATTGTGCTTGCACACATTCGACATCATGGAGTCGTTGATGTAGATGCCGCTGGGCAGTTGCCGCGCTTCGTGCGAGCTGGCCATGCCGGACGAGTAAATGGTCTCGTTGAGATGCGTCATTTCCACCAGCTTGTCCTTGATGTGGCTGACCTTTTCCAGTCCGTTGTATTCCGCCACGGTGGCAGCGGCGCCAATCATGACGTCGCCCAGGCCCGTCTTGCACAGATAGGACGAGCGGTGATAATCGGTGAACCGGGATACGGTTTCCTGACAGAACTCGTATTCGCCGTCCATGAAGACGTGTTCCCGGGGGATGAAAACATCGTCGAAGTAGACCAGCACTTCCTGGCCGCTGAACTTGGCGTTGCCCTGGTCCATTTCGCCATCAAAGACGCGCGTATCACAGGACTGACGGCCGTAGATGTAGGTCACGCCCTCGGCGTCACCGGGAATGGCCCCGATCACGGCATAATTCTCGTCCTTTTCACCCAGGCTCATGGTGGGCACCACGAAGATCCAGTGCTGGTTCCAGCCGCCGGTCATGTGCGCCTTGGCGCCCTTGACGTACAGGCCCTTCTCGTCGCGGCCGGACACATGCAGGAAGAGGTCCGGATCCTCCTGCTCGTGCGGACGCTTCGAACGGTCACCCTTGGGATCGGTCATGCCCACGGCGATCAGGACGTTGCGCCGCTGCGCTTCCTTGAGAAATTCCAGGAAGTTGGCGTGGTAGTTGCTGCCGTACTTGTCGTCGATCTCGTAGGTAATCGAGTGCATCACGGAAATGGTGTCCAGGCCCGTACAGCGCTGGAAGCAGGTGCCCGTGATCTGGCCCAGCCGGCGCTGCATCTTGTGCTTCATCACCAGATCATCGGGAGACTCGACGATATGCAGGAAGCGGTTTACGCGGTCGTCGATCAGCGATGAATGCGCCGTGGCCAGCTCGGGCTCGTCCTCGGCCAGGTCATAGGTGGCCCTCAACGCATTGATGGAGGGCGTGATCATGGGATGATCCGCGGGCTCGTCGATCTTTTCCCCGAACAAGAACAGCTTCGTACCCCGGTTGCGCAGACTGGCGAGATAATCGTCGCCGTTCTTGATATAGGGCATGCGCGCCCAGCGCTCTTCAGCGGTTTCCTGGGTACGCTCATGGAGCGGGGACACAGCGTTCATGATGCCTCCTGAGAATGATTTTTATTCGCAGAACGTGACCTGCGAGTCATGCTCCAATGATAGCCCCTGCACAGGGTATGGCAAGGGCCGCACAAGGTTCTTCACATTGACCTTTGGCGGCGCGGACGGCCGATGGGATGAGCCGGGAAGAGCCTGTTAGCCGCTTTCGGCCACGGCGCCCGATTCCATCAGCGCGTCCACCTCGGCCTCGCTCCAGCCGCCGTCGCGCAATACAGCGCGTGTATGGGCGCCGGGCGTACGGCCGGGCTCGGGTTCGTCCGCCGGGGTCCGCGAGAATCGCGGCGTGGGGCTGTGCTGGGTAATGCCCTCGACCTCCGTGAAACTGCCCCGGGCCTGGTTGTGCGGATGGCGGGGCGCTTCGTCCAGTCCCAGCACGGGGGCGAAGCAGACATCCGTGCCCTCCAGCAGCTCGCACCACTGATCCCGGCTCTTCTGCCTGAAGATCGCTGCCAGCTTGTTCTTTTGCTCGGGCCACTGGTCCGGGTTCATCTGTTCGGCGAAGTCATCCGCGGGCAATCCGGCCTTTTGGCACAGCAGCTGATAGAAGGGCGGCTCGATCGAGCCCACGGAAATCCAGCGGCCGTCCGCGGTTTCATAGGTGTCGTAAAAATGCGCACCGCTGTCGAGCATATGGGTGCCTCGTTCGTCGCTGAACAGGCCCTGGCCCTTGAGGCCGTAGAACATGGCCATGAGCGCGGCTGAACCTTCCACCATGGACGCGTCCACCACCTGGCCTTGCCCGGAGCCCCGGGCTTCCAACAGGGCACAGACCAGGCCGAAGGCGAGCATCATGCCGCCACCGCCGAAATCGCCCGCCAGATTGAGCGGCGGCAGGGGCTTGTCGCCGCGCCGGCCCATCGCGTGCAGGGCACCGGACAGGGCAATGTAGTTGATATCGTGCCCGGCCGCCTGCGCCAGGGGACCATCCTGGCCCCAGCCGGTCATGCGGCCGTAGACCAGCTTCGGATTCGCTTCCATGCAGGCCTCGGGTCCGAGCCCCAGGCGCTCCGCCACGCCCGGGCGAAACCCTTCGAACAGGCCGTCGCTGTGTTCGCACAGGCGCAGCACGGTCTTCACCCCTTCGGGATGCTTGAGGTCCACGGCCATGCTGCGGCGGTTGCGAAAGAGCACCTCATGGCCCGTGGCCGCGGCCGGATTGCCGCCGGGCCGGTCGATGCGAATGACGTCCGCGCCCATGTCCGCGAGCATCATGCCGCAGAAGGGGCCGGGGCCGATGCCCGCCAGTTCGAGAATCCGTACGCCGGTCAGGGGTCCGCTCATCAGGGGCTCCCGTGTCAGTTGGGCGTGGGCAGGAATCCGCGCTCGGTCAGGGTCTTGCCCAGCGCCTGGCACTGGCTTTGGGCCACGACGCTGAGTTCATAAGCCTCGTGGGTGCGGGCAATACCGGCCCAGTGACGCCGTCCGTCCGGCGTGATCCACTCCACGCGGATTTGTTCATACACGGATTTTTCTTCCGCCTTTTCAGGGCGCTCGCGCCCCGGATAAAACGTCCACTGTGCCTGGATTTCCGGTTCGCCCGTGGCGGGGTTTTCGTCCGGAAAGTCGGGGCGGTCGAGCAGGAGCCCGGTAATATCGGCCAGCAGTACCGCATCGGCGCCGTGATCGCGGATCCATGTCTGCAGGGCATTCGCACCCGGTTCCTGCCAGTCCGGCAGCACTTTGTGCGCGCGTGTGATGCGCAAGCCGGAACGCTTCAGTGTGCCCGCGCATGCCTTTTCCCACCGGACGCGCTTGTCTTGTTCCGGCGTGCGCGCGGCGAGCAGGATATGTCGGGCCGGTTCCGTTTCCGCCTGGTCACTGTGCCGGGTCTCGATTTGCGTGGTGGACGCGCAGCCGCCCACCAGGATCAGGGCGGCGATAATGGACAAACGCATGAATACTCCTGAGAACATCTAGAATGCGGGAGAGGTCAGTTCAGTGGTTCCGCCCCGGGGCGCGATCCGGAAACGCCGGTCCCCGTGGGCATGGAACACGGGCTGATACCAGCGTACCTCATAAAGGCCGCCGGCGCCGTCCTCTTCCAGTAATCGAATCTGCATTTTCGTGCCCTGATCATTGACCGGCCGGCCCTGACTGCCGAGTTCTTGCCAGCCGTTTTCCGTGCGGCGCTCGACGCGCAGCAGCGGCCGGTGCAGCTCCAGCCGGGCCGGGTCCACGCCCTGATAGCGAATGGACCAGTATGCCTGTTGATTCCGGGTCGCGGCATGGAATCGAGGGGGTTGAATCAGCTCACGTTCGCCGACCCGCGCGCCGCTGTCCGGCCAGTACTCGTGACGCAGCAATCGGGTGCGGGTTTCATCGGGCAGGTCATCCACTTCGCCGGTACGAAACAGGTCTTCGGTCAGCCGGGCGCTGAATTCGGTCAGGAAGGCCGTGGTGTCGGGGCCATACAACGTATGGCCGCCTTCATAGTGCTGCGCGCTGTATTCCTCTGCGGTGGTGGCATAGCCGAAATAGCCGTTGGCCACGGACGAGATTTCCACCAGCCAGTCCCGATCCTCCGGCAATTGCGCGCGAATGCGCTCGCGCATGCGGTTGCCGCTTTCGAAGGTCACTTCCCAGGGCACGGGGGCGAGCACCAGATCATTGATGCGCAGCACCTGGAAAACCGCCTGATGCGGCAGATCCTTTTGGGGCAACAACAACTGCAGCTTGGACAACATCCAGTGCTTGGTGCCCTGACAGCCTCCGGTGAAGATCCGGCGCGGCCAGCCTTCCTCGATCCAGGGCAGATAGGAAATGGGGAAGACCTCGTCGCCCCGGGCACCGCCCACCACGGCCGCGCCTACAATGGCTCGTTGGCAGAGTCCCTGGCGCTGGTCTTGCGGCACTTCCAGCAGATTGCTCTGGCGCGTGGCCACCGCCGTGGTGAGTTCATCGCTGAGCTTGCCGTCCAGACTGGTGAACAGCTCCACGGCGGCTTCGCCCAGACCCTGGCCGATACGCCGGGCGGCGCGCGGGCCACGCTCCTTCGGCTGCCAGGCGGGCGTATTGTCGCCGTGCGTGGCCTGGGCCGTGCCATGCACCGGTTCGAAGGGCGTGTCGTATTCGCTCCGGATATGGTGCTCCAGGTCCCGCGCCAGCCAGGCCCAGACATCGGCGTGATAAGGCCGGGTGAAGGCGGGGATGGCGGTGCCGTGAATGGAGAAGAAACTGAGCGCGCCGGCGGGCCGGAAGTTTCCGTCCTCGGTGCGCTGGTCAATGCGCAACAGAGTCAGGTCCGGGTTGATCGCGCGATAGCGCATGGTTTCGGTGACTTCGTCCTTCGGGATGCCTTCATTGCGCGCCCAGGCCTCCACGGCGCGGTTGCGCGTGAGCCCGCGGATCTGTGTCTGCCCGGTGGCAAAACGGGCCTCGCGCCGATTTCCGTGGGCTTCAATCACCGCCTGTGCAATGCGCTCCGCGAGAAAATCGAACAGTTCCGGGTCAAAGCCGGGCCGGTTGCTGCCGAAGACGTTGTAGAAATCACTGCCCAGATACTGGCCCGGTCCGGAATGGGTGTGCGTGGACAGCAGGCTCAGCGCATGGGCGGGCACATCGGTTTCAGCCGCAATCAACTCCGCCACTTTCGCGTGCAGCAGCCGCGAACCGGCGCCCAGATCCAGTTGCACCAGCGCCATGGGCGTATTGCCCGGCGCATGCAGATAAAAGGCCCGCGCCTTGAGCCGGGTGCGGAAACCGTCGGCCTTCTTCGCCCAGCTGGAATAGCCGAACTTGGGAATGCCTATCGGCGGAGTAATGTCCACGCCCGCTATTCCGGCCACCGGGGCGTCCACCTGTTCCGTCGCCATGGGCGGATCGACACTGATGCGGACTTCGGCGGTGGGATAGGTCAGGAAAGGCCAGGCCGTGATGCCCAGACCGGCCACAATGGAAACCAGGACCAGGCCCAGCAGAATTCGGGGCCAGCGCCGTTTTTTCTTTTCCTGTTTGAACAGCATTACCTTGCTTTCCCCCTTTGAGAGGTTATCGCTAAAGCCTCTGGATTTTGTATCTCGTCTCTCGAACAAGCTGTAGGGTGCGCCATGCGCACCTTTGAGGTTCGATGGTGCGCGCGGCGCACCCTACGGTGTGCTTTTTGCGACACCCCCTTTGAGAGGATGATGAAAAAGGGTACAGATTTTCCAGGGCTCCGAATGGCCAAACCAGCCATAGGGTGCACCCTGCCTGCAGCCTTGGGCTCACCCTCTGTGATCTTCAAGCGACAGAGTGTAAACAGGGCGAACGGGTGAAACCAATTCGCGAACCCGGATTTCGTGATCGGGACCGCGTGAACCGCGGTTTCAGCCCGCCTTCAACAGGGCCAGGGGCGGCTGGGCGAGGCTGCGACGGCTGAGCAGTCCGCCCAGCACCGTGATCAGGGCAATGGCCGCCAGCGGCAACAGCTGCCAGGCGGATATCGGCAGGGCGCCGTCGAACAGACGCTGACCCAGGGGCCAGAGCGCGGCCAGCACCAGCGCCGTGGCCGCCAGCGCCGCGCCCGCGCCCAGCAGCACGAATTCCAGCAGCTGCACGCGTCGCACCAGCGCATGGCGTGCCCCCAGAATCCGCAGCAGGGCATTGTCCAGCCCACGCTGGTTCTGCCCGGCGAGCAGGGCCGCGCCCAGCACCAGCAGGGCCGAGCCCATGAGCACAAAGGCGAGCAGGAAAGCCGCGCCACTGGCCTGGCGCGCGATCTGCTCCGCGCGCTCGAGCAGCGCATCCACGTCCAGCAGGGTGGCGTGAGGCATCTGTTCCAGCAGCTCACTCAATCGACGGCCCGAGCCTTCCGGCAGCCAGAAGCTGGTCAGCCAGGTGGCGTCCTGGGCCGCCAGACTGCCCGGCGAGAACATGAAGTAGAAGTTGGGTTCGAAACTGGCCCAGTCCACTTCGCGGATACTGGTAACGGTGCCGGTGACTTCGTCCCGGCTGGTGACAAAGGTGACCGAGTCCCCCGGATCGATGTCCAGACTCCGCGCAATATCCGCTTCCACCGAGACCTGTCCCGGGCCGGCGTCGGCGTCCCACCATTCGCCTTCCAGGATCCGGTTGCTCTCGGGGACCTGCTCGGCGGTGGTCAGCGCCAGATCCCGGTTGAGCGCCTCCTCGCTGTCCTGCTTGTCCTTGGTGACCGCCTCGCGGATGGGCGTGCCTTCAATCCGGGTGAGCCGGCCCCGGACAATGGGGTACAGCGGCGAGGGCTCGCCCTTGTGCTTGTCCAGCCAGTCCCGCAGTACGGGCTTGTCTTCGTCCAGCAGATTGAACAGGAAATAATTGGCTGCCTTGTCGGGTAGCTGGCCCTGCCAGTCGTCGATCAGACGGGTGCCGGTCTGGCCCGCCAGGGTCAGGGTGGCGATGGCCAGCGTGAGTGCCGCCAGCAGGGGCAGGGTCAGCAGGGGGCGCCGGCTCAGCCGCCGCAGCGCCAGCCGCAGGGTCAACGGCCAGCGCGCACTGCGCCGGTCCAGCCAGCGCAGTCCGGGCCAGAAGAGAGCCGGCAGCACCGTGCCCAGCACCACCAGTATGCCCAGCACCAGCCCCAGATCCTGCCAGGACTGGGTAAGCAGCGCCGCCAGGGCCACGGGCCCGGCCAGGGCGGCGCCCAGTTCCAGCGCGGGCCGGGTATGGTCCCCACCCGCGCGCAGGACTTCGCCCGCCGGAGTGCGCAGCAGACGCAACAGCCGGGGCAGGGCGAAGCTGGCCCAGAGCACCAGCGGCGCCAGCAGGGCCAGGGCCCAGACGGCGGGTCCGGCGGACCAGGCGCCCTGCCATTCCATCTGCCGGCGGATGGCCCACACGAGCAGCACGCCCAGGCCGCTGCCGATCAGGCTGGCGGGCAGCACAGCCACGAACTCCCGGCCCAGCAGATCATCCAGCACCTGCCGGCGGGACGCGCCGAAACAGCGCATGAGGGCGGCATGCCGGGCGTGACGCTGGACCCGCTCACCCGAGGCGAGATAGATGGCCGCGCCGCACAGCAGGGCCACCAGCAGCACGCTCAGGCTGATCCAGAGGGTGAGCTGGCGTAGCGGGCTCAGGGTCTCTTCGGCGGCGTCGTCCACGCCTTCGAGTTCCTGATCCGGGCGCAGGTTTTCTTCCAGTTGCGAGCGGACCCGTGCGATCCGCTCCGGCGGTCCGGCGATCAGGGTTTCGTGATCGAGCCGAGTGCCTTCGGCGATGACCCCCGTCGCCTGGAGATCGTCGTGATGCATGAGCAGCCGCGGGCTCATGCTGTAAAAGCCCGCGCCGCCATCCGGTTCGCGCTTGAGCACGGCGGAGAGTTTGAGTTCCTTTTGCCCCACGGTGATGGTGTCACCCACCTGCACGCCCAGCCGGTCCAGGGCCTGGCCGGCGAGCCAGGCCTCGCCCGGCGGCGGGCCGTGGTCGGCGGTATATTCCGTGCCGAAGCGTTCCGGGGCCAGGGTCAGCCGGCCGAACAGCGGATAGGGCGGCGCCACGGCCCGGGCGCTGACCAGCAGGGTCTGCTCATTGCGTACCAGCACGGTACGGAATTCCACGGCGGGAACCGTGCGCACCGCGTCCATGAGCTCGCGTTGAGCCGGCTCGGGCGCTCGACTGCCATCGAGTACCAGCTGGCCGCCCAGCACCTCGGCCGTGCGCTGGTCGAAGCGTTCATTGAGTTCGGCCCGCAGCAGCAGCACGGACGACAACGCAAAGGCCGCGATGGCCAGGGCCGTGCCCAGCAAGCGGAAGGCGCCGTCGCGCCAGGGCCGGAAGGCGGTACGGCTCAGCATCCGGGGTCTACGCATGGAGGCGGCCTTCCTCCAGGCGCCAGCGCCGATCGCACCGGCCGGCGAGTTCCTCGTCATGGCTAACCAGCACCAGGGCCGTGCCTTCGTCCCGGTTGAGCTCGAACAGCAACTCGCTCACATGCCGGCCGTTGGCATGATCCAGGCTGCCCGTGGGCTCGTCGGCGAACAGCAGGGCTGGTTCCACGGCAAAGGCGCGGGCCAGCGCCACTCGCTGCTGCTCACCGCCGGAGAGCTGATTGGGGAAGTGACTGCGGCGCTGATGCAGGCCCACGCGTCCCAGCCATTGGGTTGCTGTTTCCCGGGCCGCTGGATCGCCTTTCAATTCCAGCGGCAGCATGACATTCTCCAGCGCGGTAAGATCATGGACCAGATGAAAGGACTGGAACACGAAACCGCACCAGCGTCCGCGCAGCGCGGCCAGCTCGTCTTCGTCCAGTTCGTTCAGGTTCTGATCCTGCAGACGGACATGACCCGTGGTAGGCCGATCCAGTCCGGCCAGCAGCCCCAGCAGGGTGGACTTGCCGCTGCCGGACGGGCCCAGTATGGCCGCGGATTCGCCCGCGTGTACGTCCAGCGAAACATCATCCAGCAACGTCAGATCGCCCTCGGGGCCGGGCACGGTCTTGCCCAGATGGAGGGCACTGAGAATGGGAGAAGGGTTCATGCGGATCCTGTTATCCGGATTGTTACTGCTGCTGAGCACCGCCGCCGGCGCGCAGACACTGCTGATTCTCGGCGACAGTATCAGCGCCGCCCACGGCATTGACAAGCACGACGGCTGGGTCGCCCTGCTGGAACAACGGTTGGCGGATGAGTGTCCGGCCTGGAACGTGAAGAATGCGTCGGTGAGCGGCGAAACCAGTGCCGGTGGCGCGGTGCGGCTGGAAGGGCTGCTGGAGCGCAACGACGTCGGCGCGGTCATCATCGAACTGGGGGGCAATGACGGCTTGCGCGGGCTGCCGCCCAAACAGCTGCGCGACAACCTCAACCAGATGATCCGGATGAGCCGCGAAGCGGGGGCGCAAGTCGGCTTGCTGGGAATCCGGATTCCGCCCAACTATGGCGCCGCTTATACCCGAATGATCGAGGACAGCTTTCGCACCGTGGCGGAAGACGCCGATATTCCCTTCGTGCCGCGCATGCTCGAAGGCGTGGCCGGCCGGGATGACTGGATGCAGGACGACGGCATTCACCCCACCGCCGAGGCTCAGCCGCGGCTGCTGGACAACGCCTGGCCGGTGGTCCAGGAAATACTTGATTGCCCGGAGTCGGGATAATGTTTGAACCCCCGCGCCCCTGGGAAGACATTCTGGATTTCTGGCTGGGCCCGGAGCGCGACAGCCGGGCATGGCCCGACCAGGCTACCGCGAAACGCTGGTTCCGCGGCGGCCCCGCACTGGACGCGGAAATCGGCGAGCGTTTCGGCGAGCTGGTCGACGCGGCACTGGGTAATGACCTCGTCGCCTGGGAATCCGGGCCGGAAGCCCGCCTGGCCCTGATCCTGCTGCTGGATCAGTTCACCCGTCATATCCATCGCGGCAAGGCCCGCGCCTTTGCCGGCGACCACCGCGCCCAGACCCTGGTGCAGGAAGGCCTGGCGCTGAACCTGGACGCGAGCCTGCCCTGGGCCGGGCGGGTGTTTTTCCTGATGCCGCTCATGCATGCCGAGGACGAGGGACTACAGGACCGTTCCGTCGCCTGCTTCGAACGTCTGCACGAACAGGCCCCGCCGGCCGTGGCGGATCAGATCGCCGACAACCTGAACCACGCCCGGCAGCACCGGGAAACCATTCAGCGCTTTGGCCGCTTCCCCCACCGCAACAAGGCGCTGGGGCGCAGGAATACGGCCGAGGAGGAAGCCTTTTTGCGGGAGAGTTCGTCTTTCGGACAGTGAAAATACGAAAGACTCAAGTCGAAAGAAAACAAGAAGGCGCCGAAGGCGCCTGGCTGTATTTCCTTGCTACTTTCAGCTTGCCTCTTTCAACTTTTAGTTCTTCATCTCCCGATAATGCGCAAACAGCTCACGCGGGCTGTACTGCGGCTGGAAGCCGAAGGTTTCGCGGAAGAGGCTGCCGTCGATCACCACCGGGTACTTGAAGTAATTCACCAGATAGCGCGGGAAGGAGCGCCAGCCCAGCAGGTTGCTGATGAACTTGGGTACGGTATCCGGCACCGGCGGGATGGGCACCTTGCGGCAGTTGCATTCGTCCAGCGCGCGCGTATAGGCCACCCAGTCCTCGGGCGCTACATTGAAGACGCCGCGCTGATGGCGGTGCGCGCTCGCGGCCACGGCATCGGCCATGTCATCCACATGCAGGAACTGCATCATGGGCGAAAAGCCCACCACCCAGGGCGCATAGTGGCGTGACAGCAGACGGCTCATGGTGTTATTGATGCCCGGCCCCACGATGTTGCACGGACGCAGCACACAGACATTGAGCGAGGGGTACTTCCACAGATAGATGGCGGCCAGGTTTTCCAGCTCCACCGAATCCACCAGATCCATGGTCAACTCGGCCGCCTTGAGCGGCGCTTCTTCCTCGATCAGCGCCGGGTTGTACGGGTGGGCGCCGTAGACGTGATAGGTGGACAGGATCTGCACCGCCCGCACATCGTATTTCACGCACAGGTCCAGCAGTTTCTTGGTGCCGATGACATTGGCGTTGTAGCGGCTGGAGCGGCTCTGTTCGAACGCCGAGATCCGGCCCAGATGAATGACCGCCTCGATGTTGTGGTTGCGAAAAATGTCCTCGAATTCGCGCTTGGTGAACTGCACGCAATAGCTGGCTGAACAGGCCTGGATCTCGGGCCTGTGGCGAAAATCCAGCGCAATGATGTCGTAGTGGTGCTTGAGACGTTGAATCACGCGCTGGGCCAAAGCGCCCCCGGCGCCCGTGACCAGAAGCTGCGGCCGGCGCCCGCCGTTCTGCGTATGCGTGATCTCGGTATCCGGGTTTTCTTCAGGAATCTGCGGTTTCATTGAAAGACGCCCTTGCGGTTTTCCAGGCCCGTGCTCAGTTGCTCCCGGATGGCGTCCTTCACCTGGTCCACGTACTGGCTCACCTGCGCCTCGGAAACATCATCGTTGGGGAAATACAGCGGCTCACCCACATGAATGCGCACCCGGGTGGGCAGGACCACCGGCAGCGTCAGCGGGAAGTAGGGCAGGCCCAGTCCCCGGGCGAGCAGCTTGCTGTGCGCGGGCGTGGGCACGGACTCCTCGCAGCCCACAATGCCCACGGGCACGACCGGCGCCTGGTGTTCCATGGCCAGGTGCATGAAACCACTGCCGAAGCGCTGCAGCTGATAGCGCTTCGAGAAGGGCTTGCCCGCGCCCCGAATGCCCTCGGGGAAGACCAGAATGGCTTCCTCGTTTTCCAGCAGTTTGCGGCAATTGATGGGATCCCCCACCACCGCACCAATCTGGTTCATCAGGTTGCCCAGAAAGGGCACGCTGGGGAAAAAGCGCTCGATCATGGCGCGCGGCGCGCGCGGGCCATGGGGATTAGTGGCCACGGCGTAGCCCAGCAGCATGGCGTCGATGGGCAGCTGGCCCGAATGATTGCCGATCAGCAGGCAGCGTCCGGACGCCGGAATGTTGTCCAGGCCCGTGGCTTCCACACGGAAGTAGCGCTCGTACATCCATTTGAACAAAGCCACGGCGGCATGGTTGGTGTCCTTGTTGAAGCCCCAGGGATCGTAGTGCATGGACCCCACGGGTTTGTTCATGGTCTTGAGGACTTCTTCCAGGTCATCGTCTTGGGGCGCCAGGCGGGACAGAATGCTCATAGGGGTGCCGTTTTTCCGCGGTTGCGGCCGTTTGCGGGTCAGGCGGCGCCGGACCGCTGTCCGGCGCCGTATTCAGGCAGGCTCCGCGCTCAGGTGGACTTCTTGGCGGCTGCCTTCTTCTTGCTCGCGGCCTTTTTGGCCGTGGATTTCTTGGCGGCACTCTTCTTGGTAGCCGCCTTTTTCTGGCTTGCGCTCTTCTTGGCCGCCTTCTTGCCGGAAGCGGCCTTCTTCTTGGTGGCAGCCTTCTTCTTCGAAGCCGCCTTCTTCTGTGAAGAGCCCAGCTGCTGCTCGATTTCCCGGGCGCGCTGCTCCAGGTCCTTTTCGTACTGGGAAATGGTCCGGGACAGGCTGTTGGCACGCTTGGCGGTGGCTTTCAGTACCCGGGCCTCGGCTTCCAGCGCGCGCTTGCGGTAGTCGGAGTCCTCCACGCGCTGGCGGGCGTCCTCATAAGCCTTGCGCGCACGGTCCAGCTGGTCCTTGACCGTCTTGGTGGCCTTTTCGCGGTATTCTTCCTGGAGATCCTCCACCCGCTTGAATTCCTTGCGGCGGCGCTCCATTTCCTGGTTGACGCGCTCGCGCGCCTTCTCGAGCTGGTCTTCGACCGCTGCGAGCTGCTTTTCGCGCTCCGAGTCGAACCGTTCCGCGAGCTTCTTGATCTGCGACTGCAGCTCGTCCACGCGGTTTCTTACCTTCGAATTTTCGGCCATGAGTTAGCTCCCTTGATCTTCCCCTGCGTTAGCTGGATGAAGCATTGAGCCCATTCGGAGGTCGAAGCCGAACGACCGAGCGCACGAATGGAGCCAAGACTCCAGTGACGATAGTATAGTAACGGCTTCCGGCCCGACAACAGAACCGGCCGTTAACAGCCTGTTAAATTCATGCAAGCAATATGCCGAGATGACCATGCCGGCAAGTTTTGAAGGCAAACTGGTGGTGGCAATCAGCTCCCGCGCGCTGTTCAACCTGGAAGACAGCCACCGCGTGTTCGAGGAACAGGGCCTGGAAGCCTTCCAGGCCTACCAGATCGAACACGAAGAGGACGTGCTGGAGCCGGGCGACGCCTTTCCCCTGGTGCGCAAGCTGCTGGGGCTGAATGAGCTGCTCGACGACGCCCGGGTGGAAGTCATTCTGCTGTCGCGCAACAGTTCGGACACCGGCCTGCGGGTATTCAACTCCATCGAGTACTACGGGCTGCCCATTACCCGGGCGGCTTTTGCCGGGGGCGCCAGTCCCCACCGCTATGTGTCCGCCTTTGGTGCGCATCTGTTTCTGTCCACGGATCACGAGGACGTGCGCCAGGCCCTGGAAGCCGGTTACGCCGCCGCCACCATCCTCTCCGAGGGCACACGCAGCCACCCGGATGACGAATTGCGAATCGCCTTTGACGGCGATGCCGTACTGTTTTCGGATGAGTCCGAACGCATCTTCCAGACCGGGGGCCTGGAAGCCTTCGCGGAAAACGAGAAACGCGTCGCCCGCGAGCCCCTGTCCGGCGGCCCCTTCAAGGGTTTTCTCCAGGCGCTCCATCAGGTGCAGAGCGAGTTCCCCCAGAATCAGTGCCCCCTGCGCACGGCCCTGGTCACCGCGCGCTCCGCGCCCGCCCACGAACGCGTCGTCCGCACCCTGCGCAACTGGGGCATCCGCATCGACGAGAGCCTCTTTCTGGGCGGTCTCGAGAAGGCCACCTTCCTGGAAGCCTTCGGCGCGGACGTCTTCTTCGACGACCAGCGCAGCCACTGTGAATCGGCCGCTCCCCGGGTTGCTGCCGGGCATGTGCCGCACGGCGTCGCTAACGCCGCCTTGGCGCCCGAAGGGCGCGGAGGCGGTGTTAGCGATGAGTAGCAAGGGGCAAGGAGCAAGGGGCAAGAAAAGGCGGGCGTGCGGGATCAGGATCGAGCGTTGATGAGACTGTAAATCATGCGGGACAGCTCTCTTGCTTCGGATAACCAACGTGAGGCTGTGTCTTCGTCGATATAGCCGATCTCCCGACCAATATCGATCTGGGTTCGGAGTTCACCCAACGAGCCTTTGGCATAGGCCAAAAACCGAATCATGTCCCGGTTGGAGTTCCGCTCATAACCTTCGGAGATATTTGAAGGGGGCGAAAGCCCAGAGCGAGTGATCTGATCACGGAACCCGAAGTCCCCATGATTGGCAAAGTATCGGTAGATTTCGGCGCTTAATGTTCTGGAACGCTTCCAGACTTCCAGGTCCTCAAATGGCATGCCGTGCCTCCTTGCTGGTTTTTCTTGCTCCTTGCTACTTGCCCCTTGCCCCTTTTTCTGAGCGCTCCGCGCTCAGAAAACAGCATACTTAATGCCGAGTCCCAGCAGCACGGTCACCAGAATCGGATGCAGCACCCGATCGGGCAGGCGGGTGCCCAGGTGCGTGCCCAGCCAGATGGCGGGCAGGGAGCCGATGAGCAGCGCGCCCAGGAGTTTCAGGTCCACATGGCCCAGGAAGAGATGGCCCAGGCCGGCCAGGAGGGTGAGCGGTACGGCGTGGGCGAGGTCCGTGCCTACGATGCGGATAGGGGAGAGATGGGGGTAGAGCATGAGCAGCACGGCGGTGCCGATGGCGCCGGCGCCCACGGAAGACAGGGTCACCAGCACGCCCAGCACCAGGCCCATGACCAGCGTCCAGACGCCCTGGTGGTGTTGCAGGCTCTGCAGCACGGCGGAGTCGCCGTCCAGCGAGCGTTGCTGGATGCGGCCTTTGAACACCAGCACCGAGGCGGTCATGATCAGCATCACGCCCAGGCTGGTGGTCAGCAGGCCGCCGTACTCGTCCGCGTCCGTAAAGACCGTGGCCAGCAGCAATGCCGTCAAACCCGCCGCCGGCAGGCTGCCGGCGGCCATCAGGCCCACAATACGCCATTGCACCGTGTGGCGCCGGGCATGCATGTACATGCCGCTGGACTTGGTGATGGCGGCGTAGAGCAGGTCCGTGCCGATGGCCACATGGGGCGGGAAGCCGAAAAGCAGCAGCAGCGGCGTCATGAGCGAGCCGCCGCCCACGCCGGTGACGCCCACGGCCAGTCCAACCAGCGCGCCCGCCGCGATGTAGAGCAGGAATTCCATGGGCTCTCGTCGTGCCTTCTCCAGAGCGTCCCGCTGGGGCCTCAGAACGGCTTTCGCGGGGATTCGGCGAATCGAGCGGCACTATAAAGGCTTGCCCCCTATGCGCGAAACGAATATTTATTTATATTTTTATAACAGCTTTACGGAAATCGGCCCGTGCCGAACCGGTGTGGGGAGGCAAGATGAAACTGCAGCAACTGCGCTATATCTGGGAAGTGGCCCGGCATGATCTCAATGTCTCCGCCACCGCTCAGGCGCTCTATACCTCACAACCCGGCATCAGCAAGCAGATCCGCATGCTCGAGGACGAGCTGGGCGTGGAAATCTTCGCCCGCTCGGGCAAGCATCTCACCCATATCACCCCCGCCGGGGAGGCCATTCTGCGCATTGTCCGCGACATTCTGCAGGAAACCGAGTCGGTCAAGCGCGTGGCCATGGAGTTTCAGGACGAAACCCGGGGCGAGCTCAGCATCGCCACCACGCACACCCAGGCGCGCTATGCCCTGCCGCCCGTAATCCGGGACTTCACGGAGAAATTCCCGGACGTGTCGTTGCACATGCACCAGGGCACGCCGGTCCAGATCTCGCAAATGGCGGCTAACGGCTCCGTGGATTTCGCCATTGCCACCGAGGCGCTGGAGCTGTTCTCGGATCTGATCATGATGCCCTGCTACACCTGGAACCGGGCCATCGTGGTGCCCAGGGACCATCCGCTCACACGGGAGAAGCCGTTGACCCTGGAAGCGATCGCGGAATATCCGATTGTGACCTATGTGTTCGGCTTTACCGGCCGCAGCCGCCTGGACGAGGCCTTTCAGAGCCGGAATCTGGAGCCGCGCGTGGTCTTTACCGCCGCGGACTCGGACGTGCTCAAGACCTATGTGCGCCTGGGCATGGGAGTAGGGATTATCGCCCACATGGCCGTGGACCCGCAGGACGACCCGGACCTGGTGGCGCTGGACGCGTCCCACCTTTTTGAGGCAAGCACCACCCGCATCGGCTTCCGCAAGGGCACCTACCTGCGCGGGTTCATGTACGAATTCATCCAGCTCTTCGCGCCGCACCTGACCCGGGAACTGGTGGACCGGGCCATGGAGTGCCACGGGCACGACGAGTTGGAGCAGTTGTTCCGGGGGATTGAGTTGCCGGTGCGGTAAAAATCAGTCGTCGTTTTCAGATTTGCCGGGAACCTTACCGAAAAGGTTTTGTTCAGCACCCCTGAAAACGAGTTCCCCGGGTTTGTGCTCACCATCTTCCTGCTCAATCAGCGGCACAAAGAAAATCATGGGCGGATGATCCCGGTGGTCCACCAGAGCCCAGAGGCCACGCACAACGTCACCTTCCTTGTTCTTGCCCTCGTGAAGCCGGAAAATGGCTGCAGCCTTGAGTTTGTCATTTCTGGATGCTTTGCGAACAGAGGTGTAAAGCTTCTGCGTCCATTTATCCGGTGGCTCAAGCTCGGTTCCGCGTTTTTTCCCCAGGGTTTTCATTTGTTCGCCCTCCTCCGTCTGGAAGACGAGTTTGGCAAAGGGATAGAGCTTGCCATGTTTTGCCAAACCTCTGATGCTAATGTTGAGTCCGAGCTCCGCCAGCCCTTCTACTTCTTTCCGTGCTTTTGAGGCTGCTTCTTTGTTTTGCTCCTCTTGCACCGAGATATTGCCTGATTCGGTCTGCCCGGCGGCATGCGCAGGGGCGAGCAGAACAAGGCTCCACAGAAGGCAATGAGCAATGCGAGTCATGAAGTGAACTCCGGTCAGCAAAACAGGTGGGCCTCTAGGATAGGTTGGGGGGTCCCGTCTTTGTGTTTAGTTTTGTTTCCGGTTATTCAATGTTGACCGCATGCAACCCGCATTC
>CAJXLA010000051.1 GCA_913055795.1 uncultured Alcanivorax sp.
TTCACCACCATCAACATGCCCCTGGTGCGCACACCCATGATCGCGCCCACCAAGCTCTACAATCACGTCCCCACCATCAGCCCCAACCAGGCGGCGGACATGATCTGTAACGCCATTGTGCGCCAGCCCCGGCGCATCGCCACCGGGCTGGGCATTTTCGGGCAGGTGATGCACTTCCTGACGCCCCGGGTTACCCAGGGCATCATGAACACCGGGTACAAGCTGTTCTCCGATTCGGCGGCCGCGCTGGGGCGCAAGGAAGACACCCCCAAACGCATCACGCGCGAACAAAGGGCCTTCTCGCGGCTGTTCAAGGGCATTCACTGGTAAGGCCGGGCAACAAATCGGTGCTGACTGTCTACCCGATCAGCCGGGCGGACACGCTATAGTTGCGGCCCTCAAGCGAGACAACCTGCGGGAGCTTACGCAAGATGCAATATCTGGTGACCGGCGCTACCGGCTTTATCGGCCGCTTTCTGGTGGAACGGCTACTCCAGCGTGAGGACGCAACCGTGCATGCGCTGACGCGGCCCGGCTCCGAGTACAAGCTGGAACGGTTGCGCGCGCAGCTGGGCGTGGGCGCCGACCGGCTCCAGGCGGTACACGGCGATCTGCAGAAGCCCTTGCTGGGTCTGGACGAGGATCAGCGCAAGGCCCTGCGCGGGCGTTTGGATCATTTCTTCCATCTGGCCGCCATTTACGACATTACGCAGGACGCGGCGCGCCAGCACGAGAGCAATGTGGAAGGGACGCGCCAGGCACAGGAGCTGGCCTTCGACCTGCAAACCGGCTGTTTCCAATACGCCAGCAGCATCGCCGTGGCCGGCGCCTGGTCGGGTACCTTCACGGAAGAGATGTTCGGCGAGGCCAGCGACTTCCCCAATCCCTATCTGCTGACCAAGCATGAAGCGGAACGGGTGGTGCGCGAGGAGTGCCGGGTCCCGTACCGCATCTACCGCCCCTCCATGGTGGTGGGCCATTCCGAAACCGGCGAAATCGACAAGGCCGACGGCCCCTACTACATGTTTCCCGTGATCCGGATGCTGCGCAAGGCCGTGCCGCCCAGCCTGACCCTGCCCGCACCTCGCACCCGGGGCCTGATGAATCTGGTACCCGTGGACTTTGTCGCCGACGCCATGGACTGGATTGCGCATCTGTCCGGACGCGACGGTGAGACCTTCTTCCTGACGGATTCGCATCATTACGGTGTACATGAGCTCCTGCACATCTTCTCCCACGCGGCGGGCGGGCCCTCCATCAGCGCGGGCCCGGATGTCTCGCCGCTGCTCGATAACCGCGCCGCGCGCGGTCTGCTGGAACAACCGGCGGTGCGACAGAATCTCCAGCGATTGCTCAACCCGCTGGGCATTCCGGTGGAAATCCTCGATCTGCTGGAATTGCCGACCCGTTTCGACAACCGCAACACGCGCGAAGCCCTGACCGGCAGCGGCATTGAAGTGCCCGCGCTGGAGAGCTATGCGGGCCGGCTCTGGCGCTACTGGCGCGATCATCTGGCGCCGGCCGACAGCGGCGAGGGCAAGGCCATCCAGCTGGGTGTGCCCGATGTAATCCCGCACGTCCGCCGCGCGGTGGATAACTCGATTGCCGGCCTGCGCTACCGGGTAACGCCGCAGCGGGCCCTGCGCCGACGAGTCGAGGGCAAGGTGGTGGTCATTACCGGCGCCAGCTCGGACATCGGTGGCGGACTCGCGCGCCGGCTCGCGCGCGCCGGCGCCACCATCGCGGTAACCGCCCGTTCCATCGAGAAACTCCAGGATCTGGTGGACGATATCCGCTCGGAAGGTGGCAGCGCGCACGCCTACCGCTGCGACATCGCGGACCCGGACAGCGTGGACGGGTTCTGCCGGCAAGTGCTTGCCGACCATGGCCAGGTGGACATTCTGATCAATAACGCGGGCCGCTCCATTCGCCGCTCGATCAAGCGCTCCTTTGATCGCTACCATGACTACGAACGCACCATGCAGCTGAACTACTTCGGTGCCATCCGCATGGCCATGAACCTGCTGCCGCAGATGCGCGAACGCCGGGGCGGGCACATCATCAATGTCTCCACCGTGGGGGTGCAGAACGCGCCGCCGCGCTTCTCCGCCTATCTGGGTTCGAAGTTCGCGCTGGAAGGCTGGACCATGGCGGCGGCCACGGAATTCGTCCACGAGAACATTCACTTCTCGCTGGTGAATTACCCGCTGGTGCGCACCCCCATGATCGCGCCGACGAAGATCTATGATTACTTCCCGGCGCTGTCACCGGAACAAGCAGTCAACTGGCTCTGTGAGGTGATCGTCAAGCGCCCCAAGCGCAAGACGACGCCCTTCGGCTTGTTCTCGGTGTTCATGTACTACGCCTTCCCGAAAACGGCGGAGCTCATCGTGAACACCGGCTATCAGGTGGTGCCGGAAACCTTCGGCAAGGGGCGCGCCGACAACAACACGGATGCCGGGCACCAGCCGGTACCGGACAACGTCAAACCCCTCAAGCGCAAGAGCGGCTGATCCGGCCCCTGTGGGGTGAGGCGTCAACAATCAGGGCTTTTGCGTACCCCCGGGGGCTTGTGTTTCCGGTACTATAGTCTGAGGCCCCGTTGTCCCGTGACACAGTTCCGTCTGCGGAGCGGGACAAGTCAGCACGACCAGGATTGCTAGACTCAGGGACTGCCTCCCAATCCTCGATAACAAAGAGCGTCTGAAGTATGAACGCCACGGTACTGACATCGCGAACCCGGCCCATTGCCCTGGCCCTGGCCGAAGCCATGTTTCCCGCCGGTGAACGCGAACCCGCCGGGGATCCGCACCAGCTGACAGAAACGGCGGCGGGCTATGTGCAGGGCCATCCGTGGCTCATCCGGGCATTCAATTCCGGCCTCTGGTGGCTGGAAATGCGCTATTTCAGCACCCACGGCAAGCGTTTTTCCCGGGCCTCGGTGGACGAACGCGAGCGCTTTCTCAATCGGCTCAGCCCTTCCCTGATGGGCGGCAACGTGCTGCGCGCGGCCACCACCCCGTTCAAGGCCGCCTACACGCTGGACGAGGACCGTCAGCGCAACAACGGCCAGCGTCCTTCGGTACAGGTCCCCAGCCAGATCGAGCACTTTCGCGGCGAGCCGCAGATCACCACGCCCGACGAGCTGGACGAGGACCAGGAGCTGGAAGCGGAAGTGGTGGTGATCGGCACCGGCGCCGGTGGTGCGGCAGCCGCCTATGAACTGGCCAGTCGCGGGCTGGCCGTGGTGTTGCTGGAAGAAGGCGAGTACTACAACCGCACCCATTTCAACGGCAAGCTCACCGACGTCATCCCCAAGCTCTACCGGGCCTGGGGCGCAACCAGCGCCATCGGCAATGTGTTCATGCCCGTGCCCATCGGCAAGAATGTGGGCGGCTCCACCACCATCAACTCGGGCACGGCCATGCGTCCGCCCGACGAGGTTCTGCGACGCTGGCGCCAGAACCAGGGGCTGAGCGAATTCACCGAGGAAGAACTCGAGCCCTGGTTCCGGGGTGTCGAGGATGTACTGGGCGTGGAATACGCCGATCCCAAATACATCGGCGACATCGGCAATGTGATCGCGGAAGGGGCCAGCAAACTGGGCTTCCAGCACTATCATCCCCTGCCGCGCAATGCGCCCGGCTGTGACGGCCAGGGCCTGTGCCAGTTCGGTTGTCCCACGGGCGCGAAGCAGTCCACCAATGTCAGTTATATCCCCCGTGCACTGGAACGAGGGGCGTTCCTGTTCACGGGCTTCAAGGCCGACGAGATCCTGCATGACAACCAGACCGTGTCGGGCGTGCGCGCCCACGGGACGACCACGGACGGCCGCACCGTACGGCTCACGCTGAAAGCCCCGGACGTCATCGTGGCCGCGGGCACCTTCCTGACGCCGCGTCTGCTGCAGGACAACGGCGTCCGCAATCCGCACCTGGGCCGGCACCTGACCGTGCATCCCGCGGGTGCGGTCAACGCCTGGTTTCCGGATCGCAACTTCGACAATTCGCGCCACATCCCCCAGGGCTTCGGGGTATCGGATCTGTCGCCCGATGGCCCCATTTTCGAGGGAGGCACCATCCCCTTCCACGGCCACGGCCTGTTGAACAGCCTCTACGGCAAGGACTATGTCCAATTCACCGAGCGCTACCAGCAGACCGCGTATTTCGGTTTCATGGTGCGCGATACCAGCGAGGGCCGTGTGCGCAAGGGCCCGCACCCGGATATTCCGCTGGTCACCTACCACATGAACAAACGCGACTTCGCCACCTTCCTGCAGGGCGTGGAGTGGCTCGCCAGGATGTATTTCGCCGCCGGTGCGAAGGAGGTCTATCTTCCCGGCACTCGTTCCATGGTCACGGTACGCAACGAACAGGAACTCATGGACTACCTGCGCGGACGGCGCAAGCCCATGGATTTCATGATGACCGCCTATCATCCGCTGGGCACGGCCCGTATCGCCCGGAGTGCGGACGAGGGTGTCTGCGACACCGACCATGCGGTGTTCGGCTGGCAGGGCCTGTACGTCATGGACGGCAGCAATGTGCCCTCGGCGCTGGCGGCCAATCCCCAGGTAACCATCATGGCGCTGGCTTCGCGCGCCGCGGCGCGGCTGGCGGAGCGTATTGCCCGGGCGGACGCGGCCTGACATCCTGCTGGCAGGCTGTTGCAAAATCCCTTGCGCGCTCAGGCTTCAACAGCCTGCTGGACACGGAGACGATTCCATGACAACCGGAGTGGCACTGAGTGAAACCATGCGGGGCTGGCTGCAGTTGAACGACGAAAGTCACGCTCGCGATTTCGCCTTTTCCCTGCGTTCCTTTACGCCGCGCATTTTCCGTTTTTCCACGCCCAGGAGTTTCCGTGGCCGGGTCACGCTCGACGGCGTTGAACTGAGTTGCCAGGGCGAATTGACCCTCAAACCCGGCGGTCCCCATTACTGGCTGGACTTCGAGCATCCGGAATTGGGCCAGCTCCATGTAACGGGCAAAAAACAATACCGTCTGCGGCAGCTGCGGCATTCGCTGACTACCTGTCCCATGACGGTCTACGGTGACGGCAGCCCCATCGGCACGGCCGAAGTGCGCTACGAGGATTCCATGCTCGCCTTTCCCTTCCGCGCGTTGCGTCTGACAAACTCGGACAACGCTTTCGGTGAATACGGAGGTTCGTTTTGATTCCCTTTCACGGCAGTCAGTATGCCGGTCGTGGCGGCCATTACGAGTCGTGGTTTCTGCGCGGTAACCATCCCGGCGAAGCGCGGGCCTTCTGGATCCGCTACACCTTGTTCATTCCGGCGGACGGTTCACGCGAACGGCTGGGCGAGCTCTGGGCCATCTATTTTGATGGCCGCAGCGAACGGGTGGTGGCCTCCAAGCAGGAACAGGACATTGCGCGCTGTCATTTCGACCAGCACGAGATGAATATCGATATCGGTCCGGCCCACCTGGAAAGCGGCCAAGCCGACGGCAGCGCACAAAGTGAACACCACCGCATTGACTGGCAACTGACCTATGACGATGGCGATCCGTCGCTGCTGTTGCTCCCGGAGGCCTTCTACAAGGCGCCCTTCCCCAAGGCCAAGTCGGTGGTGAGCCGGCCCCATGTCCGGTTCCATGGCACGCTGACCGTGGACGGCGAAACCATTGATGTGACCGGCTGGCACGGCAGCGAAAACCACAACTGGGGCAGCGAACATACCCATCAGTACGCCTGGGGCCAGGTGATGGGCTTCGACAACGCCCCCGAAGCCATGCTCGAGTGCGCCACGGCACGCGTGAAGATCGGTCCGGTGCCCACGCCCCGGCTTACCATCGCCTGTCTGCGCCTGGAGGGCCGCGAATACCGCTTCAACCGCATGAGCACCGCACTCACCGCCCGAGGCCACTACCGGTTTTTCCGCTGGACCTTCGCGACCCGCAAGGGCGGCACTCACCTGCGCGTGGTCATCGAGGCGGATCCGGCCGCCTTTACGGGGCTGACCTATTACAATCCGCCCGGCGGCAACAAGACCTGCCTGAACACCAAGATCGCGCGTTGCCGGGCCGTGTTGACCGACGGCGGCGAACAGTGGGAACTGGTCAGCCGCAACGGCGCCGCCTTTGAGATCCTCACCGACCGGGACGATCACGGCATCGACATCGCGGTGTAGCACAACTGGAGGGCACCGGGCACACGACGGGCACTACAACCGTCCGCCCGGCCGGATCAGGAAGACGCGGCAGCCCTTTCGCGCTCGCGTGTTTCCATGAATCCCATCAGCAGGCTCGTCACCTGGGCCGGCTGCTCCATCTGGGTCCAGTGCCCGCAATCGTCCAGCAGCCAGGTGCCCCGGTGGTCGTCCAGATACTCCGGCATGCGCTCCAGCGCCTTGCGATTGAGCGCGATCACCGGGTCCTGCCGGCCCGCAATGAAGATGGTCGGCGGCGTGATGCGCCAGTGCCGGTCCCGGCGTGTCTGGCGCCAGTGCAGATCCAGCGCCCGATACCAGTTCAAGGGTCCGGTAAAGCCGTGCTCGCGAAAGCGCGAGACGTAATACGCCAGATCCACCTCGCGCATCCAGTGCGGTTGTTCGGCGGGCCGGGGCATGGTGTCCAGAAAACCGCCATCACGGCGTGGTGCGAACACCTGATTCATGTCGGCGTGGGCGGACAAGCCATGAAAGATGCGCCGCAGACTGTCGCTCACATCCGCTGCCAGCTCCCGCTCGGGGATGTCCGGCTGCTGGAAGTAGAGCATGTAAAAGAAGTGGTCCCCGAAACGGCGTTTCATGGTCTCGGTGGGTGGCTCCGGCGCCGGGCCGCCATAAGGCACGGACAGCGCCACCAGCCCGCGCACCTTTTCCGGGTGCTCGCGCGCCACCTGCCAGGCCAGGGCCGAACCGAAATCATGGCCTACCAGCACGGCCTCCGAATGGCCCAGTGCCTCGATCAACGCCACTACATCCCGGACGAGTTCGCGTTGGGAATACGCGGCCACGCCCTCGGGGGCATCCGTACCGCCGTAGCCGCGCAGATCGGGGGCGACGGCGTGGTAACCGGATTCGGCCAGCACCGGCAACTGAAAGCGCCAGGAGGCCCAGCACTCGGGAAACCCGTGAAGCATCAACACCAGGGGCTGTTCCGGCCCGCCGACCTCGCCCAGGTAGAAGCGCAGGCCGTTGGCTTCAATGCGGGTTTCGCGAATAAAACTCATGGACGGCTCCTGGTTTGCATCGGGCCGCCGGACCCCAGGCCCGACAGTCTGTCCCTGAAGTGCTAGAGTGTATCGCGAGCCTGACAGCGCCCGGGTTCTGACCTCATGGTCGGTAGCCGTATACAAGCATAACAGCATTCTTCCGGGGGACGGGTCCGCGTGACCGAATCACTGGCAGGAAAATTTCGCAATATCGGCCGAAACCTGGGCGACGGGCTGGGGCCCTTGCTGCCGTCCTATTTGCCCGTGGCCTGGAAACTGGGATTATCGATCTCGCTGTTGATTACCCTGGCCATGACGGTGCTGGGCACCGTGCTGATCAATAGCCAGATGGAACACATGCGCGCCCAGGCGGACGGGTATGGCCGCGCCATTGCCGATCAGCTGGCCGATACCGCGCGTGAGCCCATGCTCGCCGAGGACCAGTTCTCCCTGAAGGTGTTGATCAACAATCTGGTGGGCAACCATACGTTGCGCGGTGCGGCCCTGTTCTCACCCGAGGGGAAAATCCTGGACTCGGCGGGGGCCATACCGAGTGAGGTGAAACCGTCGCAAGTGAACGCGCCCCGGCGCTGGCAGGCCGACGAGGCGGCCATGACCACCTACTACACGCCCGTGACGGTGCGGGACATGACCGCCGGCCATGCGGCGGTAACGCTGTCCGCGCGCGCCATTGAACAGGCGCAGCAGTCGGTGCGCGATGCCATCATCACGGCCACCCTGGTGATGATCGCCATCGCCATCATCGCGGCCTTCATGGCCGGACGGCGCCTGTCCCGGCCCATCAATCATCTGCTCAAGGCGGCCGACGCCATCGGCTCCGGCGATCTGCATTACCGTATTCCCCAGCGCCGTAACGATGAAATCGGTTTGCTGATCGATTCCTACAACAAGATGGCGTCGGGTCTGCTGGAGAAAAACCAGGTGGAACGCGTGCTTTCGCGTTTTGTCAGTCCGTCCGTGGCCCGAAAGATGATGGCCGACCTGGAACAGGTCAAACTCGGTGGCCGGGACGTGGAGGCCACGGTCTTGTTCGCGGACATTGTCGGTTTCACGCAACTGTCGGAAACCATGGAACCGGATGAAGTGGCCGAACTGCTCAATGCCTATTTTGATGCCATTACCCTGGCCGCGACCTTTTACCGCGGGACCATCGACAAATACATGGGCGACTGCGCCATGGTGGTTTTCGGGGTTCCCGAATCCGACCCGGAACACCAGTATCACGGTCTGTGCTGCGCGGTCATGATCCAGCGCCTGGTAAACCAACTGAACGAACAGCGCCGCAAGCGGGGCCTGCCCACGGTCGCCTTCCGTATCGGGCTGAACTCGGGCCACATGCTCGCGGGCAACCTGGGCTCGCGGGATCGCATGCAATACACGGTCGTGGGCGATGCGGTCAATCTGGCGTCGCGGCTATCCAACCTCGCGGAAAGCGGCCAGATCATCCTGCCTGAAACCATTCTTCAGGATCCCAATGTGGTCTCGCGGGTTCGCTACAGCCGGGCGGGACAGATGGAAGTGCGCGGCAAGCGCGAGCCCGTGGCCACCTATGAAATCGAAGGCGTGCATCCACAGTCCGAAGCCCTGATGGAGCAGCGCGTACGCGAATTGGTTGATCAGCTCATGGAGCAGTCAAGTGGCCAGCGCCCGTAAACACAATTTCACGGCGCCACGCACACTGATGCTGGTGGCGTTCCTGGTCACGATGTCCGGGTGTGCGCCCATGGCGCTGATGCAAAGCCCGGATCCGCTGGGCGATCTGAAACAGGCCCGGGCGGACCAGGACTATGATCGGGCGCTGTATATCGCTGAACATCTTGATGCTGATCATCCGGATCATGACCAGGTACAGTCTCTTTTGCCACAGCTGCGCACGGAAATCGAGAACTTCGAACAGAACATTATTAACGAGGCGAACAAGCTGGCGAAGCAGCAAAAATGGGATCAGGTCTGGCAACTTCTGGCCGACAGCATGGACCAGTGGCGTCCGAGCGCGGCGCTGCGCCAGGCCCGAAAACGGTTGCGCAAACGCGAGGAATATCAGCGCCGCAAGACCACCGGAGATCTGCTGCTCGCGGAAACCCGATGGCGCCTGTCCAGTTCAGAACTGGCGGGCCGACTGGCGAACTACACCGATGCGGCCAGTGAAAACCGCTACGAGCAATGGCGCAAACGCCACCGGGAACTGGCTGAAACCCTGGTGGATCAGGGCCGCTGGTTCAGCGAACGCGAGGACTGGCAGCGTGCCCATGACTATCTCAGCAGCGCCCGGGCGTTGCATGCGGATGTTGTCCCCGAAACCCTGTTCGCGCGCGTGCAGGAAAAGCACCAGAGTCTGTCGCGGCGCTCACGCGCGCAGCGCGAACGCCGGCAACGTCGGCAGGCGCGCCAGCGGCGCGAACAGGCCCGTTCCCTGCTCGAGCAATACCGCAACTCGGGTGAACTGGACGATTTGTTGCAGCTGCGTGCGCTGATCCGCAAAGACAGCGACGGCTATTTACCGGAACAACTCACCGCGCAGGTGGAGATTCTCAGCCGTGAGCGGTTCCGGACCGCCATGAACGAAGGGGATGCACGCTATGCCCGGGGCGATTACCGCGAGGCCCGGGCCATCTGGCAAAAGGTCAAACCCCTGGCACCGCCGGATTCCGAACTGCCCGAAAAACTGGAACGCGTCGAACGCGTACTCGAAAAACTGCAGAACCTGCAAAGCAGCAAGGACTGAGCCAGACGGCGCTCAGTCCTTGCCCGGGTTATCCGCGTTGCCGGCCTCTTGTTCACTGGCAGCGGCTTCGTCAGCCGTATCATCGCCCAGTTGTTCCTCGAGGCGTTCCCGCATGCTCGGGGGAAATCCCTCACGGCCCTGAAACAACTCATCCGCCCGGGCCGGCAAGGGCTCGTCCACCAGACGTTCCAGCTCACCCCGGCCGTTGACCCGGAACTGCAGCGACGAAATGCCCAGATACTTGCGGCGGGTCAACTCCACCAGGCGCTCGCCATCCACCAGAATCGTGGGCCGCAGGAACATCATCAGATTCTGCTTTTCCCGGCTGGTGCTGGTGGAACGGAACAGATACCCCAGCAAGGGAATATCGCCCAGCAAGGGCACCTTGCGCACGGTTTTATCAATGCTGTCCCGCATCAAACCACCCAGCACGATGGTCTGACGGTCTTCCGCCAGCACCGTGGTCTTGATCTCGCGCTTGGTGGTAATCAGATCCGAAGCCTGAACATTCGCGCCCGATTGCACGTCCGAGGTCTCCTGCTCCAGCTCCAGCCGGATGGAGTCATCCCCGGCCAGATGCGGCGTCACCTTGAGGGTCAGGCCCACATCCTCGCGCTGAATGGTCTGGAACGGATTGGATACACCCGAGCCGGTATTGGTGCTGGTCCCGGTCACAAAGGGCACATTCTGGCCCACGATAATCGATGCTTCCTGGTTGTTCAGGGTCAGGAGACTCGGTGTAGACAGCAGATTGACCTTGCTGGTGGAGGCCAGCGCCTGAACAAAGCCGCCCCACTGAAAACCGCCATCCTCGTCGCGCTCTCCGCCGCCCACCGTAATGCCGTCGGAGAGCCCGCTTTGCGCAGCCTCATCGGAACGCAAGGCGGCAATGATCTGGTTCACGCTGATACCGAAATTGGAAAAATTCACGCCCGCGACACCTTTCTCCTCGTCGCCAGCGGCATACTGAAAGCCCAGGTCCAGCCCCTTGTCCCCGCTGATTTCCACAATCGCCGCCTCAATCAATAACTGGGCGCGACGAACGTCGAGTTGGTTGATTACCGAGCGAAGCTCCTTCATCAAACCGGGCTCGGCCCGAATCACCAGCGCATTGAGCGATTTGTCCGCCTGAATGGAGACATCCTCATTGCTGCCTCCACCACTACTCCCTTCCTTGCCTTTCGCCGCCTGGGCGCTGTCGGCAAAGCCCTTGAGCAGTTCGGCGGTGGATTCCGCATCCGCGTGCGCCAGACGGATCACCTGGACACTGCCGGATTCGTTCTGGGGCACATCGAGTTCGCGCACCAGGCGCCGCAGCCGATCCCGCGCGCTCTGGTCGCCCTTGATGATCAGGCTGTTGGTGCGCTCATCCGCTACCAGCATCAGCTGCCCGGACTGGTTGCCGCGCCCGCCTCCCTGAGCCCTGGAGGTCATGTCCTTGAGCAATTCGACCATGTTCCCGGCAAAGGCGTGCTCCAGTTCGACCACTTCCACCTGATCGGAATCGGCTCCATCAATATGAGAAATGATGGCCTCGATACGCTGAATATTGCTGACATGGTCACTGATAATGAGCGCATTGGCCGAACCCACGGCCGCGAGATGGCCGTACTGCGGCACCAGCGGGCGCAAGACCGGCACCAGCTGCTCCGCCGGCGCATTGTCCAGCGGAATGACGCGGGTGATCAGTTGCTCGCCCTGCTTGCTTTCTTCGCCCTGCTGGGTCAGCGGCAGATTGGATTGCTTGGCATTGGTATTGGGCACGATCTTGGTGGCGCCGGCGGTGGGCACGGCGGCATAGCCATGCACCTGGAGCACCGACAGAAAGAGTTCATAGACCTGGTCCCGCGACAGCGGCTTGTGGGACACCACGGTGACATCCCGGGCACGCACGCGCGGATCCACCACGAAGTTGCGGCCGGTCATCTCCGCCACCTGATTGATAAAGGCCTGAATGTCCGCGTTGCGGATATTCACCGTCCAGCCATCTTCGGCGCGGCTGACGCCCTCGCCGTCCTGCGCCTGAACTACCGGCATCACCAGCACCGTCAGCAACAGGCCCAGCACGCATTGGCATCGGGTTCTTGTCATCATTGTCGACTCCGGGTGTTCCCCTGTCACGGCGGCACCGTCACCGTAAACCGCTGACTGCCGCGCTGTATCACCACCCTGGCGCTGCCCTTGTCGTGGTATTCCTTCAGCGCCGCCAGGTCCGCTTTCTTCTGCCCCACGTTGTGGCCGTTGACCGACACCACCACGTCGCCGGGCTTGAGCCCCACCCGATCGAGCAGCTGGGCGGGCGCGCTTTCGCCGATCACATAACCTTCATTACTGGATTCCAGCCCCAGCCCACGGATGATGCGCTCGCGCTGTTGTTCGACATCCCCGGACATGGCGGGGCTGTCTCCATCCCGGCTTTCGTTCGAACCGTCCCGGCGACCGCCCGAGCGCTGTTGTTCGCCGGAGCGCTCCACAGCTTGTACGCCGCCGTCCAGGCTGGGCGATTCCAGCTTGAGCGTCTCGAGCTGGCCCTGACGACGCAGGATAACGCGATCCGCATGGACCTGCTCCAGGCGTGCATTACCGGGCAATCGATCCCCCACGCGATACAGCTTCCCGTTGTCGCCCTGCTCGGCGATAATGGCTCCCGGGCTCTGACCCTGCTCGCCGGTCTGGAACACGCCCAGCAGCTTCAGCTGCAGGCGGGTTTCGGGCGCGTCCACGGGCTGGTCGCCGGTGCCACCCCCTTGCTGGTCTTCCCAGGTACCAAACAAGGCCCAGTCGCGGACCTGCTGGTACCGGATCGTTTCGGTGCTGGCGCCGGATTCGGTTTCTTCCAGACGGGGCAGTTCCGGATCCCGGGGCACCGGATCACTGGGGCCATAGGCCCAGAGCCAGGCTGTATCGGCGAGCAATGCCGCCACCAGCACCACCAGCGCGAAAGGCAGAATCCAGCGCACCAGCCGGAGCCAGAAAGCCGTGTCTTGCAAGCGTTGTTTCACACGCATCCGGGCCTCAGCCATTGCCATCGCCTCCCTGCCCGAGGAAAGGACGGCTGACTTCCAGTACCACGTCCGAGGCCTGGCCACCGCTGCTCACACCCAGCAGCATGGGCCAGGCGCGATACACGCGCAGATTGAGTTCACCGCCGCGTAGACGGGCGTCGGCGAGACGCTGGCCGTCCGGGTCCGTAACCTCGGCGCGCGCCGCGTCCTCGGCCATGAAAAGGCGCCCGTCCAGCGCCGGCAACCGGGCGCTGCCGTCGGGCGGCCAGCGCACCGCGCCGCCGCTCCAGCGCAATGTACCCTCCAGGGCCCGGACGCGGCCGTCCCGCCAGTCCAGCTCGCGGAGCTGCCCCGTGAGCCGCCCTTCGGCACCGCCCCGATCGACCTGACGGGCAATCAGCGCAACCGGCAGCGCCAGATCCCAGTTCCGGGCCCACAGACGCGACCAACCCCCGCCCAGCCAGCCGGCAAGATTCAGCTCCCGGCCCGTCAGGGATAGTTGCAGCCCGGGAGTCAGGCCCCGCCAGTCCAGCGCCCAGTCGAGCCGCCCCGAGCGCTCGCGCCAACGCCACCGGGCGGCACCATCCCAGACGCTACCCTGTGCCCGCAGCAGTTGCACCGGCGCCCCGGCCAACCGCATATCGGAGACGCGAGACGTAGCCACCTGGGCGGGCATACCCGCAATGGCAAAGCCGAAAAAGGTGACGACAAAAACCGTGATCAGCACCAGCGGACGCGGCATTCAGAGGCCCACTCGCCGTTCAGAACGGGATGTCATCATCGAAATCATCCGCCGGGCCGGAGAAACTGCCGCTGTCGGACTGGGCCGCCGGCTGAGACTGGGCGGCCGGCTGGTCGCCGCCGCCGAAACCGCCTCCGCCGCCACGGCTGTCCAGCATCTGCATGTCGCTGGCCACGATCTCGGTGGTATAGCGATCCTGACCATCCTGACCCTGCCACTTGCGGGTCTGCAGGCGGCCCTCGATATAGGCCTTGCTGCCCTTTTTCAGGTATTCGCCCGCGATTTCGGCCAGCTTGTTGAAAAACACCACCCGGTGCCACTCGGTGCGTTCCTGCTGCTCACCGGTCTGGCGATCTTTCCACGAATCCGTGGTGGCCAGCCGGATATTGGTCACGGCCGAGCCGTTGGCCGTGTAGCGCATTTCCGGGTCCGCACCGAGGTTACCGATCAGAATGACTTTGTTGACACCACGCGCCATGCAGCAACTCCATTATCCGTTGGGTTCCATGAGCGGGCCCGCTCCGCCGTACCCGCCGAAAAGAATCATTGTGGCACTTTCACAACGCCGTTGCACCGTCCCCGGAGGGCTCGGCACCACGCAGCACGGCGGCCAACAGCTCTTCGTCCAGCTCACGCGTCATGACCTTGATCAACGCCGTTGCATCTTCCGGAGCCACAGCCACATCCCGCACACCCGGCACACGCAACAAACGGGCACGGATCTCGCCGGGCTCCTGCTCGACCAGGGCATCCAGCGCTACGGTTCGATTGGCCAGATGAGCGGGATTGTGCAGTCCCAGCGCGGCCAGCCACCAGAGCATGGCCAGTCCCGCGGCGAAGGCGTGCAGCCCGGGCAAACCAAGGGTTTGCTGCAACCAGCCGCCGAGCACGCCGCCCAGAAAAATGCCCAGAAACTGGCTGCTGGAATATACGCCCAGAGCCGTGCCCTTCATGCCCGCCGGGGCCACGCGCGAGACCATTGAAGGCAGCATGGCCTCGAGCAGGTTAAAGGCGGCAAAAAACAGAATCATGACCGGCACGAGCGTTATCAGCCCGGCATGCTCGGGCACCAGCAGCGCCTGAGACAGGGCCACCGCGGCCACCGAGCCCAGAAACACGCCCTTGAGCCGCCCACGGCGTTCGCTGTAGAACATCAACGGCACCATGACCGCCAGCGAAACCACCAGTACGGGCAGATACAGCAACCACTGATCACCACTGTCCAGCTGTACGGCATCACGCAGCATGACCGGCAGGCCGAGAAAGGTCGCGGTCAGAATGGCATGCTGGATGAGAATACCCAGGTCCAGCCGCAACAGCTGGCCATCGGATAGCACCCGCCCCATGAGCGCGGGCACCGCTTCGGTATCGCGGTGCAGGCGTTGCTCCGGCGGGTGCGGCACGCTCAGATAGAGCACGGCGATACCCGCCAGGCCCAGCAGCGCCGTAAGCCAGAAAATGCCCGGCACCCCCACTCGCGCTTCCAGCATGGGACCGACCACGACGGCGACAGCAAAGGACAGGCCGATACTCATGCCGATCACGGCCATGGCGCGGGTTCGATGGCGGTCGTGGGTCAGATCGGCGGTCAGCGCCAGAATCACCGAACCAATGGCGCCCGTGCCCTGCAACAAACGCCCGGCGATAATGCCGTAAATACTGCCCGACAGCGCGGCTACCACGCTGCCCAGCGCGAACACCACCAGCCCGCCGGCGATCACCGGGCGCCGACCCACCCGGTCGGAAAGCCAGCCCAGCGGAATCTGCAACAACGCCTGGGCCAGGCCGTAGATGCCCAGTGCCAGACCGATGGTCGTGGGCGTGGCACCAGGCAGATCGCGCGCGTACACGGCGAAGACCGGGTAGATCATGAACAGGCCCAGCATGCGTGAGGCAAAAATCAGGGCCAGGGACACAGTGGCCCGAACGGGGCCGTGTTCAGTGCTGGAGCCAGTGCGGGAATCAGACATGAGCCGTCACGCCGGGAAAAGCGCGTTAGTCTATCAGGGAAAGCCCCGGGTGTTCATGACAACCGGGCCCCAGGCGTGGATAATCCGCTACAGGTCTGTCATTCTCCGAGCTTCCTCGAAGCCGGAGACCAAGTCGACACTGAAGGCGCCGGCAAGGAGACAGCGGATCGTGAATGTGCGTCCGCAAATTGAACCCCTCGCTTGACGGTGTTAGATTCAAGTGCACCTGCTCAGCGTTTCTTCGTAGGCATGTAGAAAAAAAGGCCAAGCTAACAGCCCGGCAAGGAACCCATAACAATGAACGCCAGCGGTAACGAAAAGCACGTCTACATCGTCAGCGACCAGCAGTTGCAGAATGCGCTACTGGCCGAGTTTCTTAACAAGGAAGGCATGCCCGCCAGCGCCATCCGCAGCGTGGATGAGCTCGGCCGTGATCAGCTGACCGACTCGGACCAGGTCCTTTTCATGGTGGACTTCAACACCATGGACGTGAACCAGACCATCTCCAAGCTGCTGGAAATCGACCCGGATATTGAAACCGAGCTCCTGCTGGCGATCTTCAATGTGGATTCCGACGATTCCCTGGGTCATCTCGCGGGCCTGCCCATGATTAACGGCGGCTTCCTTCAGGACTGCCCCCAGGATTTGCTGATCAAGGGCGTGCGCTCCATGTTCGAGGGCGAGCTCTGGCTGCCGCGCAAGGTGCTTCAGCAATATGTCGTCAAGAACCGCAACTTCAACAAGACCTTCGCACGCAGCGAGGTCACGCTCACCGACCGGGAAGTGGAAGTGCTCAAGATCCTCGCCACGGGCGCGAAGAACTCCGAGATCGCACGCAACCTCAACCTGAGCCCGCATACGATCAAAACGCATATTTACAACATCTTCAAGAAGATCAACGCCTCCAACCGCCTCCAGGCGGTGAACTGGGCCCAGGAAAACCTCTGATCCCGGCGGGGGCGGGTGCTGGCGCGTCCATGGTGAGGCCGCCGGGAATGCCCTATACTGACCGTTTCCCCTTGTCAGTCGGTCTTGCCCCGCATGGACACGATTCAGATTCGCGGTGCGCGCACCCATAACCTGGCCAACATTGATCTGGATATTCCACGCGACCGGCTGATCGTGATGACGGGCCTGTCCGGCTCGGGCAAGTCTTCCCTTGCCTTCGACACCCTCTATGCGGAAGGTCAGCGGCGCTATGTGGAATCGCTGTCCACCTACGCGCGCCAGTTCCTGTCCATGATGGAAAAACCCGATGTGGATCATATCGAGGGGCTGAGCCCGGCCATTTCCATCGAGCAGAAGTCCACCAGTCATAATCCGCGCTCCACAGTGGGCACCATCACGGAAATCCACGACTATCTGCGCCTGCTCTATGCCCGCGCGGGCGAGCCCCGGTGCCCGGACCACGACGCCCCCCTGGCCGCCCAGACGGTCACCGAGATGGTCAATCAGATTCTCGCCCGTCCCGAGGGGGAAAAGTTGATGCTGCTCGCCCCCGTGGTGCGCGACAAGAAAGGCGAGCATCAGGCGCTGTTCGACGAGCTGCGCGCCCGGGGCTTTATTCGCGCGCGTATCGACGGCCGTGTCCATGAACTCGATGATCTTCCCGGGCTGGACAAGAACCGAAAACACAGCATCGAGGTGGTGGTGGACCGGTTCAA
>CAJXLA010000052.1 GCA_913055795.1 uncultured Alcanivorax sp.
ACCCGGGCTGATAGGCCCCGCCGGGCGTGGCATTGCCGTGCACCACAGTGACCTGGGGTACGCCCTGGGCGGACAGGCGGGCCTGATTGGCAAAGGTGCGCGCGCCCTTGACGAAGATTTCCGAGGCGTAGTTGAGGTTGGCGCCGCCGGACTCGGACAACGCAATCATGGGCAGTTTCTGCTGCGCCGCGATTTCCTGCAGCCGCAGACTCTTTTCCAGCCCGGCGGGCGACACGGTGCCGCCCTTGATCGCGGAGTTGGAAGCGGACACCAGACAGCGCACGCCGGCCACATAGCCAATGCCGGCGATGCTGCCGCCGCCCGCTTCGGTGCCGTCCTTGTCGTCATGCATCTTGTAGCCGGCCAGCCCCAGCAGGCTCAGCCAGGGCGAGCCGGGATCAAGCAGACGCTGAACGCGTTCATGGGGCAACAGCTGGCCGCGCTTTTCGAACTTCTCGCGCTTGCTTTCCGCGTGCTCGGTAACCTTTTGTTCAATGCCGCGGAATTCCTCCACTGCGGCCAGCAGGGCCGCGTGGTTGCGCTGAAATTCCTCGGATTGGGTGTCGATGTGTGATTCCAGTACCGGCATGATGACCTCGGTCCAGCGGACGTTTATTACAGATCCTTGAGCGCTTCCGGGATTACCGCCCGGTGAAAGCCCTCGTAGGGTCGGGAGTTGCTGTGATCGGGCAGCGGAAAGATCGCCGGATTGCCCTGGCTGGCGGCGCCATCGATGCGCAGGGTGTCGCCACTGATAAAGGCGGCGGCTTCGCTGAGCAGAAAGCAGATGGCGCCCGAGACTTCCGCCTCCATGCCCATGCGTTTCAGCGGCACAGCAGCCTTGAGTGTTTTGACAATCTGCTTGAAGCCCTCCGGGTAGGTGTCCATGCCGCTGGAGGCGACCCAGCCGGGTGCGACCGCATTCACGCGCACACCCGAGCTGGCCCATTCCACCGCGGCCGTCTTGGTGAAGTTGTCCATGCCCGCGCGCGCCGCGCCCGAATGGCCCATGCCGGGCATGCCGCCCCACATGTCGGCGACAATGTTCACAATGGCGCCGCCGTTCTTGTTCATGCCCTGGGTATAGACCTCGCGAGCCATGATGAAACCGCCGGTGAGATTGGTGCGCACCACGGTCTCCCAGCCCTTCTGACTGATGGCCGCCAGAGGCGAGGGGAACTGGCCGCCGGCATTGTTCACCAGGCCGTGCACCACACCCTGTTCTTCGTAGATGGCGCTCACGGTTTCGCGCACCTTGTCCTCGTCGCGAATGTCACAGCTGTGCCAGAAGGCCTGGCCGCCGTCCTCGTGAATCTCGTCGGCCACGGCCCGGAGCTTGTCTTCCTTGCGGCCCACCAGCACCACACGGGCGCCCAGGCTGGCCAGTTCGTGGGCGACACAGCGGCCGATGCCGCTGCCGCCGCCGGTGACGATCAGGGCCTGGTCCTGAAACAGATCGGCTTTGAAAACGGAGCTATAGGGCATATCAGGGTCCTGTCCTTCCTTTTACCGTTGTTGGGGGGTGTGGGAGCGGCCATCGTGCCCTCTGGGTAATCCTTGCCGCGATATTTTCCAGAGACTCTGGAATCAGTCGCGGCAGGGATTACCCAGAGGGCACGATGGCCGCTCCCACAGCAGGATACGGGATCATTCGCCCAGCTCCCGCGCGATGGCGTCGGATACCGGCACCGGAAACTCGAGTAACTGCTGGGCAAAGGCCTTGCCCTGGGGATCGATGCGCAGCGAGGCGATACCGCCCCCGCCCAGGGCATCCCGGAGCAGAAAGTTGAAGGCGTTGAAGCCAGGGAGCTCCCAGCGCTGTACTTCGCCGTTGTCCGGGTCCAGCACATGGTTCATGAACGCCGCCACCGCCTCGCTGGACAGAGCCTGCCGGATAAAGGGTAGATAGTCGGGCTTGCGCGCAATCACGCCGATATTGGCATGGTTGCCCTTGTCCCCCGAGCGCGCGTACGCCAGCCGGATCAGGGGCACGGTTGTTTCGCCGGTGGCGGTTTCGGTGCCGTCCGTGTCGGGCAGGGCATGTACGTCCAGCGGTTGCCCGGACGGCGGCGCCACTTCAAAGGTCTCGCCGTTCAGATCCACCTGCGCGGGCACCTTGTTCCGGTCCACCAGGGTGGAAAACAGCCGGATGCGCGGCTGGGGTTTGGGGCGGCCGCCCACCAGCCCGGTGAGTCCGGGCGCCATGCCCGTGGCGGCCTGGGCGATTTCGCGGCCCAGAATCGCCAGGGCCTTCTTGTCGTCATGGAGCGCGGCCAGCTTGACCACGACTTCCCGGGTATCGCCGCGCCGGCCCTGCGCGCCATAGGTGGTTTCGGTTCCGAGCAGTTCCACATCCACGTCCCGGAAATCGGCCATATCCAGTTGCTGCAGGATGCCGCGCACCTTGGTGATGATGGCATCGGTGGTGCGTTGCGCCTTCTTCGGTGCGTCGATGCCGGCCATGAGAAAGCTGGCGGTCAGGCGCTGACCGTCGGGGACCGTGGCCGAAACCTTGTACTGGTCCGTGGGCGGTAGCCCGCGCGCGCCCGTGACCCGGACCCGGTTTTCCCCGGACTCTTCCAGTTCCACGCCGGTAAAGTCGCAAACCACATCCGGCAGCACATAGGCGCGCGGATCGCCGATTTCATAGACGATCTGTTCGCCCACGGTGGCCGGGGTCACGAGCCCGCCCGTGTGGGCCGGTTTGGTAATGGTGAAGCTGCCGTCGGCGGCGCATTCGGCCACCGGGAAGCCCATGTTCTCGAACCGGGGCACGTCTTCCCAGTCGGTGAAGTTGCCGCCGGTGCATTGCGCGCCGCATTCAATGATGTGGCCCGCCAGCGAGCCCTGGGCCAGCTTGTCGTAGTCGTCCACGGACCAGCCGAACTCGTGCAGCAGAGGGCCCAGCACCAGCGCCGAGTCGGTAACCCGGCCGGTCAGGACAATATCCGCGCCCGCATCCAGGGCCTGCTGAATGGGCGTGGCGCCGAGATAGGCGTTCATGGTCACCGTCATGGGGGGCATGGGGGCGCCGGTATCCATCTCGGTGCAGTCGCTGAATTCGTCCCGGCGCTGGTTCAGGTCGTCGCCTTCTACCAGGGCAATTTTCAGCTCCACGCCCGCCGCTTCGAAGGCTTCCTGCAGGGCCTTGCGGCAGGCATGGGGATTCACGCCGCCGGCATTGGAGATCACCTTGATGTTGTTGTCGCGGATCTCGGTGGCCAGTGGCGCCATGACCTGTTTGACGAAATCATGGGCATAACCGGCTTCCGGGTCCTGCATCCGGGCCCCCGCCATGATGGACAGGGTGACCTCGGCGAGATAGTCGAAGACGAGATAGTCCAGTTCGGTCTGGCGCACCAGCTGGAAGGCGGCGCTGTTGGTGTCGCCCCAGAAGCCCGCGGCACAGCCGATGCGGATGGATCCCTCGCTCATGATGCCCCCTGTTGCGCTGGTTGGGCCCGGAAAATCGCAACGAATTTTGCAATGCCCGATCTTTCCGGTACGCTACCAAGCAAGCGCTTGGTATGTAAAGCGCATGACAAGATTTCCGGCCTTTCGGGCCGGGCCGGTGGTCATTCGGCCTCCGGCTTTGCGTTCAGGGGGACGGCATGACGGAACAGGCGCCATTGATCCACGGCATGGAGGATTCGCCGCGCGGCAAGCTGTTGAGTGCGGCGGCCCGGCTGTTTCGCCAGCACGGCTTCGACCGCACCACGGTACGTGCCATCGCGCGCGAAACCGGCATCCAGAGCGGCAGCCTCTTTCACCATTTCGATTCCAAGGAGGACATTCTCTTTGCCGTGATGGAGGAAGTGATCCGCTTCAACACCCAGCGCCTGCGCGATCTGATGGCGGCCGAGTCCACGGCGGAGCGGCGCCTGCTGGCCCTGATCCGCGGCGAGCTGCAGTCCATTGTCGGCGACACCAGCGAGGCGATGATCGTGCTGGTGCAGGAATGGCGCTGTCTGTCGCCGGACCGTCAGCAACAGGCGTTGGCGCTGCGCGACATCTATGAACAGCTCTGGCTGGATGTGCTCACCGAACTGCACCAGCAGGGCGCCTTCCGGGCGGATCCCTTCATCATGCGCCGTCTGCTCAACGGCATGACCAGCTGGACCACCAACTGGTTTCACCACGAGGGCAGTGTGGACATGGAGGAGCTGGCCCGGATCATGCTCGAACGCGTCATTGGTGAGCAGCGAGGCTGAGATGAGTCAGACTGCGGTTCCCGCCGTCTGGATGCGTGGCGGCACCAGCAAGGGGGTTTTCTTTCGCCCCGAGGACCTGCCCGCGGACCGAAGCGAGCGGGACCGGCTCTTGCTGCGCGTGCTGGGCAGCCCGGACCCCTACGGCAGCCAGATGGACGGTCTGGGCGGGGCCACCTCCAGCACCAGCAAGGTCTGTGTGGTGGGCCCTTCCGAGCGCACGGACACGGACGTGGATTATCTCTTTGGCCATGTGTCTATCCGCGAACCCTGTATCGATTATTCCGGCAACTGCGGCAATCTTACCGCTGCCGTGGCCGCCTTTGCGGTGGATCAGGGCCTGATGGCGGTGCCCGAGGGCGTCGGCGCAGTCCGTGTGCGGATTTATCAGTGCAATCTGGACAAGCACATCGAAGCCCTTGTGCCGGTTGCGCCGGACGGCCAGGCCGCCGTGGAAGGCGATTATCCGGTGGACGGCGTCAGCCATACCGGCGCCCGGATCGATGTCGATTTTCTGGACCCGGCGGGCGAGGCCGGCGCACTGCCCACGGGCTCACCGGTGGATGCGCTGGAAATCCCGGGCGTTGGCCGGGTCGAGACCACGCTGGTGGACGCGGGCAACGTCACCGTCTTCTGTCGCGCCCGGGATTTCGGCTGTACGGCCACCGAGACCCCGGCGGTACTGAACGCGGATGCGGATTTGCTGGACCGGCTTGAAGCCGTCCGGGCGGCGGCGGCGCTGCGCCTGGGACTGGTGGATACGACCGCCCAGGCCTCCCGTTCGCGCCCGGCCACCCCCAAGATTGCGCTGGTGGGGCCGCCCGCCGAGTACACCAGCACCAGCGGCGGCGTCGTGGCACGCGACGACGTGGCGCTGTGCGCGCGCATTCTGTCCATGGGCCGGGCTCATCATGCCTTTACGGGTACCGGGGCGGTGTCGCTGGCCGCCGCGGCGGCTTTGCCCGGAACCCTGGTGGCCGAGGCTCTGGGGGGCGAGCGCAATGACCAGTCCTTTCGGCTGGGCCATGCCGCCGGCCGCATGGACCTGGCCGCACGGGTCCATCAAGAAGGCGCACAATGGTATGCGGAACGCGTTACCCTGGCACGCTCCGCCCGAGCGCTCATGCGTGGCGCGGTACTGGTGCCGGCGCTGGATAAAGCCTGAACAAGCGACGAGAAATTCTCCGAAGATCGTTGACAGCACAAGGCGAATCCCTAGAATAGCGCCCTCTCCTTGGGTGGTTAGCTCAGTCGGGAGAGCATCTGCCTTACAAGCAGAGGGTCGCTGGTTCGAGCCCAGCACCACCCACCAGAAGCGGACCGGTAGTTCAGTTGGTTAGAATGCCGGCCTGTCACGCCGGAGGTCGCGGGTTCGAGTCCCGTCCGGTCCGCCATTTTTCCGCCCTTACCGGGTTCGGGTTCCCGTCCGGGAACCCTGCTGTCAATGATCTGTCATATTCGATTGCCATACTGCCGGCATCCGGTTCACCGGACCGGTGTATGTACAACTTCGACAACAGCAAGAAAAAGGAGGACGCCCATGGATGATTATATCGAGGAACAGCTGGAGGATCGTCTCTGGCTGGAAGACCTGGACGAAATCATGGACGAGCAGACCCGGGATGCGGGCGAGGGAGAGCTGGAACGCTGAACCGGCTCTTCCGCAGCCGCCCTCCGGACCCAACTCCGCATCCCCCCTGCCTCTGACTGATAAACCCGTTCCGATTCCGCTTTTTTTGTCCGGGTATTGACTCGGAACGGCGCTACGCTGACATTATTCGTCATAATGACCCATAACGGTGCATCCTTGGCGGGCATTCGTGACAGGCGAGGCACATGACCCCCGGTTCGGGGTTATTCCATTCGCAATCAACAAGAACAACGGGTGTTTCCCGGGCACCCCGGCAAACGGACAGACCAGTATGAGTGCATCCCCCGCGGCTTCCGAGGCGGTTCTGTTTTTCGGCGATGAGGGTGAGGGCGTGCACAAGAGCATGCTCTATACGGATTTCGAGTCCATCGTCGATCACATGGTGGGCATTCCCGACTATGCCGGCAAAACCATCAAGGGGGCGTACTGTGGCGTGGACGGGCAATTGAACGTGGTCGCGGCCGTGCTCTTCCTGCTGGATTTCAACGAGGACGGCATGGCCGATCGGGCCTGGAACATTCCTCTGCGCCACCTGGCCGAGCATGCCTCCCAGGGGCCGGATCTGGGCGCCGGTCCCATCCGGCTGGCCTGCCGCAGTCAGTGTCCGGTGGCCTGGCACCAGGATCAGCTCTGGGACCCGGTGATGAAACCCGGAGCCAATGATTTCGTCTTCATGCGCGACACCATCCGTGAGCGCGGCCGCAAGCTGGGCTTGCTGGTGGAGGAAACATCGGCGGCGGCGGAAGTCGCTCCCGCGGCGTCGGCGGCCGCGTCCGGCTCCAATGACGAGGTGCCGACCCTGCAAGCGGCCGACGACGTACCTACGGTGGAGCCTGAATCCGGCCCCGATGAAGAGGAGCGCAAGCGGCTGGCGCGCATGATCAAGGAGTTGCGGCTGCGCATCCAGACGATGGAGAAAAAGCACAAGGACGAAGTCGACCAGATCCAGTATGCGCGCCAGCAAAAGGAAGAGATTCTCAATACCCAGCTGGAAAAGGTCTTGATGCAGTTCAAGACCCTGAAATCCCAGAACAGAGCCCTGCGCGAGGAATCCGAGTCGCTGCGCGAGCAGGTGGATTCGCTGAACAAGAGCCTGGAGGATCAGGCCCGGGGCAGTGACGAGCATGGCCATGAAATCGAAGTGCTCACCGAACAGTACAAGGTGGCGCTGGAGCAGCGACTGGAAGAAGAGCGTGCCCGCCTGAGCGAGCAACTGCACGCCAAGGACATGGAGGTGCACAAACGCGACGAACGCATTTCCGCGCTGGAACAGGAGCTGGAAGAGGCCCGGCGTGAACAGACCAAGATGGCCAATACGGGCGCGGAGCAACTGCTGGAAAAGCTCCAGGGGCTGGGGTTGAACTTTATAGCCTATCATCCGGGCGCCGGTCACATTTCCATCAATGCCAACGAGATCTCGGACTACATGCAGAACCCCACAGCTTTTGCCGCACGCAAATGCCTGGTAACCGAGGAGCATTACCGCGCCTGGCTGGAGCACTATGAGAACCCGGTGTGCAACGTGGAGGTGGGCAATGGCCGGATTTGCGGCAAGCGTGTGATCCGCGTCGATGAGCCCAATCAGTTTCAACCCGGGGTATCCGACCGCAACCAGAACCGGTGCCAGCACTGCCGTGAAGACAGCGCCATCGACAATGTGCTGAAATTCCGCTGAGACGAGGCCCATGGACTGCGCACGGGGTGCCTTTCTGGTATGGTTCCCGGACCAGCGCGGTCTCCCAGGAGGTGGTTATGTCGGGCGGTGAATCCATAGACAAGAATCTGCTCCAGACCTTTGTTCCGGTGAATGCGCTTACCGGTGACCATCTGGACCGGCTGCTGGATTATCAGGAAGTTCGCCATTACAGCGCCGGCGATGTGCTCTTCGAACGCGGCGAACAGGACAATTCCACCGTCTACCTGCTCAGCGGCCGGGTGCAGCTGGAAGACGCCGACGGCAATACCGAAATGCTCCATGCCGGCGGCATGGAATCCTGGCATCCGCTCGATCATTACCAGCCCCGCCGTACCACCGCCCGCGCGGTGGATGAAGTCAGCGTGGTCCGCTTTGATAATTTCCGGCTGGATACGATCCTGTCCTGGGATCAGTCGGCCGGCTATGTCATCCTCGATATCAACACCAACGAGGCCTACCGCGACGACCGCGACTGGATGATCAAGTTGCTCAAGTCGCGGCTGTTCTACCGTGTGCCGCCGGGCAATATCCTGGAGATCTTCCGCCGGCTCAAGCCGCGCCGCTGCCGCGAGGGCGAGGTGGTCATCGAACAGGGCGATGAGGCGGACTGCTGCTATATCATCAAGGAAGGCATGTGCGAGGTCTCCATCCGGGCCGAGGGGGCCGCCGAAGCCATGTCGGTGGCCATGCTGGAACAGGGCCAGTGGTTCGGCGAGGAAGCGCTTCTGTCCGGCAAGCCGCGCAACGCCACCGTGACCATGGCCACCGACGGCATTCTCATGCGTCTGGACCGGGACGATTTCGATGAACTGCTGCGCGAGCCGGTGGTCACCACCCTGGCGCCGGCGGAAGCGCGCCGGCGGGTGGAAGAAGACGGCGCCAAATGGCTGGATGTGCGCACCCCGGATGAATACGAGCAGGCCCATCTGCAGGGCGCGACCAATATGCCGCTCAATGTGCTGCGGTTGAAATCCCGGATGCTGGATCCCGGGCGCAGCTACATCGCCTGTTGTGACACCGGCCGGCGCAGTGCTTCGGCGGCGTTTCTGCTGCAGAACGCGGGTCTGGATGTCTATGTGCTGGAGGGCGGGCTGCAAACCGGCGACGAAGATCTCCAGGATCTGCTGGATAGCTGAGTGGTGCCCGAGCGTTTCCGCAATATCGGCCTGGTGGCCCGGGCCGAAGCCCAGGCCGGCGACGCCTCGCTGCGCCCGCTGGTGGACTTGCTGCAGCATCACGGCTGTCATGTGATTCTGGAAGAGTCGCTGGCGCCGGGCCTGGAGGATCTGAAACTCCAGGCCGGCTCGCGTACGCAGCTGGGCGAGTCCTGTGATCTGGTCATCGTGGTGGGCGGCGACGGCCGTCTGCTGGGCGCGGCGCGTACCTTCGCGCGCCATGACGTGCCCATGCTGGGCATCAACCGGGGCCGCCTGGGGTTTCTCACCGACATCCGGCCCTCCGAGATTGACACCCGGATCGGGCAGGTGCTGGGTGGGGACTACCACATCGAGGAACGCTTTCTGCTGGACATGGAAGTGCGGCGTGGACGCACTGCCATCGGCGAGGGCAGCGCGCTCAATGATGTGGTGCTGCTGTCGGGCGAAAGTGTGCACATGATCGAGTTCGACTTGTTCATTGATGGCGACTTTGTCTATGGCCAGCGCTCGGACGGCCTGATCGTGGCCACACCCACGGGTTCGACCGCCTATGCCCTGTCGGGCGGCGGACCCATCATGCACCCGAAACTGGATGCCATGGTGCTGGTGCCGCTCAATCCGCATACGCTGACCAGCCGGCCGCTGGTGGTCGAGGGCAACAGCGAGGTCAAGATTCGTCTGACCAGCCCGGAACTCAAACCCCTGGTCAGTTGCGACGGTCAGGAAGGCGTTCGGTTGCAATACCATGACGAAATCCGGGTGAGCAAGAAGCCGCACCGGCTCAAGCTGCTGCATCCGCCCGGACACAACTTCTACGAGGCGTGCCGTTCCAAGCTGAGCTGGAGCAGCAGTCCGGGCGAAAACTGATCGGAACAGCCCCGTCCCGAGCTACCGCCTCGCCCGAACCAACCGGAGTCCGCATGCAGGATCGCGATATTCAACTATTGATCGAACAGATGGATGAAGCGGCCGTGCAGCGCATGCGCGAGGCCGTGGAAACCGGGCGCTGGCCCGACGGCCACCGCCTGCCGGACGAGCAGCGCGCGCTGTGCATGCGCGCCGTGCTGGCCTGGGAAGCCCGTTTTCTGCCGGAAGAACAACGGACCGGTTATATTGAACGTCCGGATGCCGCCGCGCCCGAAGACGGGGATCAGCCGGTGCGCTTCCCGGATAGCGAAGGAGGCCATGATGCGTGACAACCACGCCCCCCAACCCATTCGGCTGGCCGACTACCAGCCGCCGGCGTTTCTGGTGGATACGGCGGAGCTGGAGTTTTTCCTGGAGGACGACAGTACCCGGGTCAAGGCGCGGCTACGCATGCGGCGCAATCCGCAGCGTCCGGACGGTCCCCGGCACTGTGAGCTGGATGGCCATCGCCTGAAACTGCACGGCCTCTGGCTCGACGATGTGGCGTTGGCGGACGACGCCTTCGAACACGGCGACGCGGGCTTGGTGGTGTTCGAGGTGCCCGATCGGTTCGTGCTGGACACCGAGGTGGAAATCCATCCGGCGAGCAATACAGCGCTCGAAGGGCTCTACCTGTCCAACGGCATGTACTGCACCCAGTGCGAGGCGGAAGGCTTCCGGCGCATCACCTTTTTCCCGGATCGTCCGGACGTGCTCTGCCGCTTCACCACCACCATCCATGCCGAACGCGAGCGCTTTCCGGTACTGCTGTCCAATGGCAATCCGGTGGCCACGGGCGAGGCTGGCGACTACCACTGGATTCGCTGGGAAGATCCCTTCCCCAAACCCGGCTATCTGTTCGCGCTGGTGGCGGGGGATCTTGCCTGCCAGGAAGATGAATACACCACGGGGTCCGGGCGCCGTGTGGCGTTGCGCATCTATGCCGCGCAGCGCGATCTGGCCAAGCTCGATCACGCCATGGCTTCGCTCAAGGCGGCCATGGCCTGGGACGAGCGCAACTACGGCCGGGAGTACGATCTCGATATCTACATGGTCGTGGCGGTGAGCCACTTCAACATGGGCGCCATGGAAAACAAGGGCCTGAACGTCTTTAACACCGCCTGTGTGCTGGCCCATCCGGATACCACCACGGATCAGGGCTATCAGCGCGTGGAAGCGGTGGTCGCGCACGAGTACTTCCACAACTGGTCCGGCAACCGCGTCACCTGCCGGGACTGGTTCCAGCTCAGCCTCAAGGAAGGCTTTACCGTCTTCCGGGACTCGCAGTTTTCCGCGGACATGAATTCGCCCGCGGTCAAACGCATCGAGGACGTGGCCCTGCTGCGCGCCGTGCAGTTTCCCGAGGACCAGGGGCCCATGGCTCATCCGGTGCGCCCGGACGAATACCACAAGATCGACAACTTCTACACCATTACGGTGTATGAAAAGGGGGCCGAACTGGTGCGCATGCAGTATCACCTGCTGGGCCCGGAAGCCTTTCGTCGCGGCTCCGAGTTGTATTTCGAGCGCTTCGACGGGCAGGCGGTCACCTGCGACGACTTTGTCGACTGCATGGCCGAGGCCGGGGACAGGGATCTGGAGACCTTCCGGCGCTGGTACCGCCAGGCGGGCACGCCCCGGCTGACCGTTGAGGACGAGCATCGCGATGGCGTCTATCACCTGCGCCTGCGGCAGCACACCCCGGATACGCCCGGCCAGAGCAACAAGCAACCCGTAATGATTCCGGTGCGGCTGGCTCTGCTGGATGCCGAGGGCCGGCCCATGGCAGTCAACGAGGCGGGCGAGACCGAGACGGTGCTGATCCTGGAAGGCGAAGAGCAGGAGTTCGTGTTTTCCACGCTGGAAAAGCCGGTGCCGTCGCTGCTGCGCGGGTTCTCGGCGCCTGTGGAGCTGCGCTATCCCTTCACCACGGAGCAGCTCACCTTTCTGCTGGCGCGTGATAATGACGGTTATTGCCGGTGGGACGCGGCACAGCGGCTCTATCTGGATGCACTTGAGCGTTTGCGCCAGGACCCGGATCGGGCCCGCGCGGAGGCGGACCAGCTTGCGCCCGTGCTCACGGAAGTCGCCCGGCGCGCACACGAGGATCCCGCGCAGACCGCGCTTTTGCTGGCCCTGCCGGGCGAGGTCACGATCGGTGACCGCCACGAAACCCCCATTGATCCGGAAGCGATTCACCGCGCGCGCACCGGACTGCTCCGGGAACTGGGCGACACCATGGCGGCTACCTGGTGGTCGCTGGTAGAAGAGATGGCCACGCCGGGTCCGTACCAGCCCGAGGCTTGGGCCATCGGGCGGCGGGCGCTGCGCTACCGGGCCCTGGAATATCTGGCCGCCGCGCAACCGCGGGAGACCGGCCTCCATCTGGCCCGAACCTTCGAGGACGCGGACAATCTCACCGACCGGCTGAATCCCGTGCGGTTACTGTCGAATCATGACCTGAACGGCGCCACGGAAGCTCTGGATGGCTTTTACCGGGGCTGGAGCGATGAACCCCTGGCACTGGATCAATGGTTTGCGCTCCAGGCCGGGGTGCCGCGGCAGGAGACCATCGATCAGGTGGCCGAACTCATGGAGCATCCGGATTTCGACTGGCGCCTGCCCAATCGCGTCCGGGCCCTGCTGGGCACCCTGGCGAATGGCAATCCGGTGGCGTTTCACCGCCCCGACGGCGAAGGCTATGTCCTGTTCTGCCGGGCCCTGAAAGAACTCGATGGTCTGAATCCCCAGATCGCCGCGAATATGGCGGGCGCGGCATCGCGTGTCGTGCGGCTGGAATCCACGCGGCAGGCGCGCTTTCGTGAACAGCTGGAACGGCTGCGCATGGAAGGTTGTTCCGACAATCTGGCCGAGGTGCTCGGGCGGATTCTGGACTGATCGCCCCGCACCGGGTTGAACGGACGCGATTCCGGCGTTTGCGCGAACCGGCGGCTGCTCGCCGGATTGCAACCCGATGGTCGCAAACCCGGGCCGAGGGCGCTTCCCGCACGGACGTACAGGAGCGCTGTCTGCCTCTTTGTGCCCGCCATATCAATCAGATAGCTTTGCTCGCCGGCGCGTCGGTCCTGCCGGCCGGCACGCTTGTGCCCGCGTGAGCTCCGAACACGGAACCAATGGGTCATTCTTTTTGGGCACAGTTACGTGTTTTTTGTATTTCCATAATCGTTTGCGTCTGCTACAACGGTAAACAGGCGGCCGCACAACGCACGGCTCGGCGGTTAGAGTCCGGGGCAGGATGGGGTTTCGGGCGGATCCGATGACGACATGGGTCTGATAACCAGTAACCGGATCGTGCGCTGATCGGCTTCAGGGAATAACAACAACGCCAACTGGCCAATCACGGAGTAGAACAATGCATACCCGACCCATGTCCCAGGTCCGTCTGCTTCAGGCTCTGATCGCGGCCGGAGTCATGACGGTTTCGGTCTCCCCGGCGCGGGCCGTCCAGCTGGAATTCGACAACCCCGACCTGACCGGCAGTCTCGACACCAATATCTCCGTGGGCGCGCTCTGGCGAACCGAGGGGCGGGACACCAAGCTGGAAGCGGACGAAGACGTGATCCACATGGCCCAGAAGGGCTACTCCACGCAGTTGAACAAGAACGACGCCAACAACAACTTCGACCCCGGCCTGGCGTCCATGGTGACCAAGATCACCCCGGAACTCGAAATCACCTGGCAGAACACCTATGGCCTCCAGGTGAGTGGCACCCAGTTCTATGATTCGGTGGTCATGAACGGCGGCCACGACGGCGGCATCATGAGTCCGGACACGCCCAGCGTGGATAACGGCTTTACCCGTTATGCCGATTATTCCCAGTACCCCAACAACGGCATCGGCTCGGATTTCAGCGAGGACGGCCGGCGCTATGGCGGCGATTTCGGTCGCATGCTCGATGCTTATGTATGGGGGGATTTCAATATTGGCGAGATACCGCTCAATGTGCGCCTGGGCCAGCAGGTGATCAACTGGGGCGAGGCGGCCTTTATTCAGGGTGGCATCAACACCGTGAACTATTTCGATCTGAACTCGCTGCGCCTGCCCGGCTCCGAAATCAAGGAAGCCCTGCTCCCCCTGGACAGCCTCTTCTTCAATCTGGGCTTGACCATGAACCTGAGCATGGAGGCCTTCTACCAGTTCGAATGGAAGAACAACTTCGCCGCACCCGCGGGCACCTACTGGTCCACCCATGATTCTTTCCCCGGGGAGGGGGCGGACAATGTAATCATCGATGGCCGCCTGGTGGCGGCACGGGCCAATGCGCCGGGCCTGGAAAACGCCTTTGCCAGCTACACACAGAGCACCTATGGTGCCAGTGGCTCCGCTTATCCCTACGAGCAGACCCAGGTCACCGTGGATCGCATGCCCGACGACGAGGCCAAGGATGGTGGGCAGTTCGGCCTCGGATTCCGCTATTTCGCGCAGCAACTGAACGGCACGGAATTCGGTCTCTACTACACCCGCACTCATTCCCGGTTGCCCGTGGTGGCCTCCCGCATCGACGAGCCGGCGGCCGGGTTGCAGACGTCCGTGCCGGCATGGGTTGATAACTCGAAATATCAGATGGTTTATCCCGAAGATGTCGACATGTTCGGGGCCAGCTTCAACACTTTCATCAAGGGTGTGTCTGTCGCCGGTGAAATCGCTTACCGGCCCAATCAGCCCATCATCAATGAAGTCGGGGATAATCTGATTGCCTCTCTGGCTGGCGCGGCCGGTGTGTATTCCCAGCCGGGCAATAACCGTGCGGTTGTTACCGACCACTGTGTACGCGCGGAGAAGGATGGTGATTGCCTGGATCAGGGCACTGACGGCGGCGGGAATTATGGTGCTTTGCTGCAACCGGGTGAGACTTATTACTTCTATGATGAAGCCGAAACCTATACCGGTTCGCTGGTCAACATCTTCAATCTGGGGCCCACCTGGGGCACGGATGACCTGACCGCCATACTGGAACTGGGCATGGAGCATGTGGCCGGACTCAATGACCGCAACGACCGGGGCGAGAATCTGTACCACAACTCCACGGCCGCGATTTCGGAAAACGAAGCCCGTATCCAGACCCCTGATGACGTCTACGGCACCTATCTGGACGATACGTCGTGGGGCTATCGGGTGGCGGTCCGGGCTAGCTATAACAACGTCTTTGCCGGTGTCTCCATGGAGCCCACGCTGCGGCTGCAGCACGACGTGGACGGCAATTCCCCCATCGGCGGGAATTTCATGGAAGACCGCAAGGCCGCCACCATCGGGGTAACCTTCAGCTATCTCAACAACCTCGAAGTGGGCATGACGGCGACGAGCTTCTGGGGTGCGGGCTACAGTAACAAGCTCAATGACCGGAACAATGCCTCCATGTCCATGAGCTATTCCTTTTAGCCGAACCGGGGGCCCTGGAGTCCCCGTTAGATGTTGCACGGGCGCGGCACCGAACCATTTTGGGAGAGTTACAATGTCGGCAAAGATCACGGTGATGGGAAGCGCGATGGCCCTGTCGTTGTTCATGGCCATCCAGGCACAGGCGGGCGTATCCGAGAGCCAGGCACAAAGGCTGGGCGAGTCGCTGACGCCTTTTGGCGCGCAACCCGAGGGTAACGGCCAGGATCCCGCTACCGGCGAGGGAATACCGGCCTGGAATGGCGGTATCGAGGAAGACGATATTCCGGATGCCTACGAAGGCCCCGGCGACCATCATCCTTCGCCGTTCCCGGACGATGAGGTGCTGTTCACCATCGATAACGAGAACAAGGACGAATACGCGGACAAGCTTCCCCAGGGCGTGAAAGCCATGATGGAAACCTATCCGGAGAGCTTCGAGGTGCCGGTTTATCGCAGCCGCCGCACGCACTCGGCGCCGGACTGGGTCAATGAGAATACACAGAAAAACGCGGTGCGCGCCGAGCTTGAAGACACGGGCGTGGATCAGTCCTTCGGTGGCATTCCGTTCCCGATTCTGCACGGCTCCAACGCGGACAAGGCCAAACAGGCTATCTGGAATCACATCCTGCGCTGGCGTGGTGTGTATGTGGTGCGCCGCGCTTCGGAAGTAGCCGTGCAGCGAAACGGTGATTATTCCCTGGTGACGTCCCAGCAGGAAGTGTACTTTCGCTACTATGATCCCGATCTGAGTTTCGACAAGCTCAACAACATCATTTTCTATTATCTGTCGTTTACCAAGGCACCGGCGCGTCTGGCGGGTGGCGCCGTGCTGATTCATGAAACCCTGGACCAGGAAGAACTGCCGCGTCAGGCCTGGGGCTATAATGCCGGCCAGCGCCGCGTGCGGCGTTCACCCAACCTGTCCCATGACACACCCATTGCGGCCGCGGACGGTCTGCGCACCGCCGACGACACGGACATGTATAACGGCGCGCCCGATAAGTACAACTGGGAGCTGGTACATCCCGAACCGGTGGAAATGTATATTCCGTACAACAACTACCAGCTCGCCTCGGACGAACTCAGCTATGACGAATTGCTCCAGGCGGGGCATACCAATCCGGAGCATCAGCGCTGGGAACTGCATCGCGTCTGGGTCGTCGAGGCCACGCTCAAGGAAGACGAGCGCCATGTTTATGAAAAGCGCCGCTTCTATATCGATGAAGACTCGTGGCAGATCGCGGCGGTCGATCAGTATGACCGCCGGGGCGAGCTCTGGCGCGTAAGCCTGGCCTACATCAAGAATTACTACGAAGTGCCCACGACCTGGACGGCGCTGGATACCTTCCATGATCTGCGCAGCGAGCGTTATCACGTACAGTTGCTGGATAACGAGGAAAATTCCACGCTGGACTTCACGCAGCCCGTGCCCAGCGAGCGCTACTTCCACCCGGCGTCGCTACGCCGGCGCGGACGCTGAGGCGTTGTCTCCCGGGGTGGTCCGTGTAATCGGACCACCCCGTTCTTTGTTGCAGGAAAGGATTGAGTGGCCATGAGAGCACTGGGCATTGTTCTGTTATTGCTGATGGGCCCGCTGACGGCGGCGCCGCTGACGCAGGGCTCGCCGCGCGTCAATGCCATGACCTGGCTGGATCTCACGCGCATCGGTGACCGGATTGTCGCCGTGGGCGAGCGGGGCAATGTGCTGTATTCCGACGACGAGGGCGAAACCTGGCGCATGGGCGAGACCCCCGGCAAGGCCATGTTGACGGCCGTATGCTTCGCGAATCGCAGTCACGGCTGGGCCGTGGGCCATGACGCCGTGGTCTGGGCCACGGATGACGGTGGTGAGACCTGGCAGCAGCAGTATAGCGATCCGTTGAACGGCGCCGAGGAAGACGAAGAGGGTACGGATGCCGCTGGCGACGCGAGCGATGGCGGCGGACAGATGTCCATGCAGGATTTGTACAGTGATGGTTCCGGCAGTGGCGGCGGCGGCATGGACATGGGTGGCAACGAGAGCATGAACATGACCGAGACCGCTCATGAGGATGATCACTGATGGCGACTGACACTGACCGGCCGGGCGAGCCGGTCCGGCACGGTGAGGGTGCGGAGGGCTTCCCTCATGGGAGCAAGTACCCGCTCGTCGTCGGGCTGGGCTTCCTGCTGCTCGGCTGGGGCCTGATGTGGCCACCGGTGCTGGTCGCGGGCGTGCCCGTGATGCTGTACGGCATCTGGGGCTGGGTCCGCGAGTACGCCTT
>CAJXLA010000053.1 GCA_913055795.1 uncultured Alcanivorax sp.
AGGTCCCGGCGCCGGTAGGGAATGTATTCCAGAATCGCCGGTACCGGACGCTGCTCCGCTCCCTGCGGCAACCATACGCGCGCGGCCAGATGCACCCCGTCCGACAGGGGAATCCACAGGGTCTCGTGGCATTCCACCTCATGAGGAAACCGGGTGACGGCTTTCAGTTCCTGCATGCATCCTCCGGTTCAGAGCGCGGACGGAAGTGCAGGCATGCCCTGGTTCCGTTGCCGATCGTTTTCTTCCGTCATTGTAAAAGAATTCCGGGTTGAAGGGCGGATTATCGCAGCCCAGGGGCTGGAAAAAGTGGCCGCGCAGCAGGCGTACGGCTTCGGGCCACCCGGATCACCATGTGCTTGCGCGCGGGCTTGCCCCCAACGGAGCCCCGAACCTCCATCACTCGGTGGGCGCAGCCGTGTTCAGCCAGGTTATCAACTCGTCCGGCGGCAGAGCGCGGGCCAGATAAAAGCCCTGCATGAGATCGCAGCCGAGTTCGCGCAACAGCTCGGCGGTGGCCTTGTCTTCCACGCCCTCGCCCACCACCCGATAGCCCAGACTGTGACTCATCTCAATGGTGGTGCGCACGATCAGGCTGGCATCCCGCTGGTACTGAATGTCGCCGATCAGAGCCTTGTCGATCTTGATCTCGGAAGCCGGAAGTTGTTTGAGGTAGGTCAGCGAGGAATACCCGGCGCCGAAATCATCAATGGCGACGCGCACACCCGCCTCGTCGAGCTCGCCCAGTACGCGCAGGGCGCTCGCGGGATCGACCATCATGGCCGTTTCCGTGAGTTCGATGATCAGGCCCTGGCCCGCGCGCGGGTGCTCCTGCAGCAGCCCGTGAACAAAGGGAACGAAATCCGGCTCGCGCAGGTTGTTGGCGGACACGTTCACGGACACGCCCACCTCGCCATAACCCGCGTCGGCGAGACGCGTACGCATTTGTAGCGCCTTTTTCAGCACCCAGCGGGTGAGCGGCTTGATCAACCCGGTTTCCTCGGCCACGGCCACCACCAGGTCCGGGCCCAGGTCCTGGCCGGGCCAGCGCAGCAAGGCTTCCAGCCCGGCAATACGATCCTCCGCGTAGGAAAACTGCGGCTGAAAATGCAGCTCCAGTTCGTCCGCCTCGATGGCCTGGCGCAGATCCGCGGCCAGGGTCAGCCGGTCGGTGCTGTAGATATCACTGTTGAGCCGGTAACGGGCCAGCTGGTGCAAACGGGCGGCGTCCGATTCCTGGGCGATAAAGGCCCGGCGGATCAGAGTGCCGGCGTCGTCGCCGTGGTCCGGGTGAACGGCGAAACCGCCCTTGATGTTGAGCGGCAGCTGCATGCCCAGAAACTCGAACGGCTCGCGCACACGCTCGACCAGACCGTCCAGCTCCCGCTCGTCCGGATCATCGTCCCCATCCAGCAGCAGGGCAAAGCGGGCCGTCTCCAGTGATGACACCCGGTGGCGCGCGCGGTCGGTATCTTCCACCCACCGCACCCGTGTCAAATCGTTCGCGAGTTCCTCCAGATGTCCCGCGATGGTTTGTATCAGCTCTTCCGTGTTGGCATGGCCCAGGGTCTTCAGGATGTCCTGATAGTTGGTGATCTGCAGCACCAGGATCCGATGGCGCTGGCAGGCCTCGTCGCGCAGCACCTGGTCTACCGCCAGCTCAAAGGAGGTGCGGTTGGGCAGTCCGGTAATGGGATGATGCAGGGCCTGGTCCACCAGCCGCAGTTCCGCTTCCCGGCGCTCCGCGTGCTCGCGCAGGCGCTGGTCCTGGGCCTGGATGCGTTCGGAGCGTTCACGATAGAGCCGCTCCGCCAGCGCCACCGTCAGCAGTATGGCCTCGGCCGCAGAGCCCATCTGCACGCCGTATTCCGTCAGGAAATTGGTGGGCAGCAGGCCCAGCTTGTTGAGCGCCGCCAGCAGGGCGCCGATGGTCAACGCTGCCCAGGCGACGGTATAGAACTTCGCCGCCCGGTTGCCGCGCGCCCATTCGATGGGCCCGATTACCAGCAGCATACCGAAGGCGGGCAAGGCCAGGATCACGGAAAAACGCGTGGACAGGGAATACTCCAGCGCAAAGGCGCCCACCACGGCCACCGCACCCAGCAGAATGCCACCCCGGGCCAGCCGGTCGAGCACGGGATTGTTGCGGTCCAGCCGCAGGAACGAACGCGCGAACAGCGCCGAAAACAGGATGGTTGTGGGCACGCTCACCAGCATCGCCTGGTTGTGCAGCCAGGGCGAATCCGGCCAGAGCACGGCAAAAGCGGTGCCGCGCAGACTCGCCATGAAGGCGAGATAACTGGCGATGGTCAGCACATAGTAGAGATAGGTCCGCTCGCGCAGCACCAGAAAAATGGCCAGGTTGAAGCAGGTAATGGTAAGCAGGATGCCGTAATAGAGCGCGTGGGCCTGGTCCTCGAGATTGAGGCGCTCGAACAGCTCCACGGGCGTCCAGACCTCCAGCGGTACCTGGAGGGAGCCCTCGCTGACCACCCGGATCAGCACCTGATAATCGGATCCCGGCTTCAGCGTGACCGGAAAAAGAAACCAGGGATGGCGCACCGCGCGCTCGGCGTAGGGCCGCTGGTCACCGGTGATCAACCGATCCGCGATCCGACCGTCGCGGAGCAGATAAAAACGCACATCGTCCAGCTGGGGATAGCCGATACTGATCAGGCGCTCGACGGACTCATCCGCATTGACCCGCGGGCGGAACCGGAACCAGTACACGCGCTGGTCATAGCCGAAGTTGGGACTGGCCTGGTCGGTGGATTGCCAATCCGGCGCGGCCAGTACGGCCAGGGGCTCGGCCGGCTCCTTGTCCGGCTCGATCGCGCGATACTCCAGATCGGGCACATAATGGCCGCGGTCTGCTGCCGACGCGGGCACCAGGGCAACGAGCAGAGCCACCAAAACCACCTGCACAAGCCTGAGCATGGCCGATCCATCTTTATTGTTGTTATTGGTGCGCGCGCACGGTCAGCGAGAGCCGAACGGAATGGCCCGGGTTGTCGTCTCCCGGGGACCTCCTGCCCAACCTAAAGGATCCATGCCGGCTTTGCACCACCGCCGGCCCCGTTGAGGCGGTTGCGCCGGAGCCGCATCGAGAGGCGGTAACAAGAGCGCAAAACGGCGATCATGGCAGGCGGCGGTTTCGGAGGCCGCCAGGGCGCGCGTTGCGATGCAACAGGGCAGCTCAGCGCTACCGGGGGACAACAGAGCCCTGGTGGATCAAGCCTCATGGCTGGTACCAGCGCCGGAAATTCGTGGAAGCCGGTGCCGGGAATCAGGCCCGGGCCGGTTTACCACGACAGCAGCGCATTGAGCAGATTGTCCTGAAAACTGACGTTGCTGGTGAGCTGGCCATGGGGTGTACAAAGGAAGAAGGCGTAATCCAGAGGGAAATGGTTGTATTTGTGCCTTTTGATGGTGGGATCGAGAAAGTCGCGCGCGAGCACGGAGGGTTTGGTGACCGTACCATCGCCCGGGGCATACATCAGGCGGGTATAGTCGATCTTCGGGTCGGGATCATGAATCTGATCCGGCTCCAGACGCACATGCGAAACCCCGTCCACCTCTTCCACGACCAGCCGCGAGGGCGTGGCCCGGCAATTGCCGCCGAAGACGATGATTCCATAGGCGTTGTCGGGGATATCCACGGTCAGTGACCAGACAAAACGGCGCGCGCGTTCAAGGTGTTTCTCGAAATAGGCCTGCAACAATTGAACCCGTTGCCGTCCGGCCTCCGGAGTGTCGGCGCCGTCCTTGATGCGCGCAATCACCTCCGGATCAAAAATGCCCCACTCAAAACGCCGCCAGATCCGCACATCGAACAGATCCCGTTCCAGGGGTTGGCCGTCGGTGGTCACCAACCAGTCGACGAGCGGATGCGGCAACAGCTGGTAGACGCTGGGCATGGTGACAATGGTTTCCACCGGAATCCGGTTGAACATCATCTTGTAGCCTTCCATGAGCCGGTGCGTGGTCAAGGCCGAGCCCAGATTGGGCGTGCCCAGCAGCACCAGGCGCCGAACCTTGGTGGCACCATCCAGATTGACGGGGAAAGCGTTGTCATCCAGAACGTCCTTCGTGCCATAGCGCATGTAATAGCGTGCCACCAGCCCGCCCATGCTGTGTGCGACAATATCGACTTTCAGGTCGGGATCGTCGTAATCGCGCCGGATCTGTTCGATCAACGCATCCAGGCGCCGCGCGCTTTCGACATTGCCGTAGCGCCAGTCGTAGGGAAAGCGATAATAGCGCCGTTCGCGCTGGGTATAGGGCGTGCCCGGCCGGGTGTATTCGTAGCCGCCCCCTTGCTCGAGTACATCGAACAGCGATCCGTAAAAGTCGTTGCCCAGCACCGTCCGGGGCAGCGCGGACGCTTCCAGCGGCGAAGACCGGGGGGCCAGCGTCTCCGGATTGATCTCCAGCGCCAGATCCCGGTAGTCATGCCAGTAAATCCGCCACCAGGGCCCAAACCAGGCCTCCCCGCCCGTATCGGCGTCCTCCAGGCGCGAACTCATCAGTCCGGGAATCACGATCACGGGATGAGGTTGCGCCTTTTGCTGACGCTCCTGAACCGGGAGGGGATCGGTCTGCAGGTACTGCCAGCGCAGATTGGGCAGATTGCCGGCGCAGCCGGTCACTGCCAGCGCCGTCAATGCCAGCAATAGCACCTGCTTCGGGTTCATCAAGGTCAACCCCCGCTTGTCCCTGCTCACCCTCAGTAAACGACGGTTTCACGGCCGGATCAACCGCCTCCGAAACGCTCCTCCAGATACGCATTGATATCGGCGGATTCATACATCCACTGCGTGCCTTGATCGGCATCAATGCGCAGACAGGGCACCGTCTTCCTGCCGCCACCGGCAATCAACTCCTCCCGGGCCTGCGGATCACGGTTGATATCCTTTTCCCGGATGGGCACGCCGAGTTGCTTGATCTTCTGCCGGGTGCGCATACAGAAGGGGCAGCTGGGGAAATGATAGAGCGTGAGCTTTTTCGCCTCGCTGTCGATACGCTTTTGCTGCTCGGCGGAGCGTTTGGGGCCGCCCAGCCCCAGGGCATTCTTGATCGAGTTCATCATGAGTCCATCGTTGCTTGACGTTGCAGTGTAACAGGGATGCGCCCCGTGGCCTTTTGTTACCGCGGCCGCACTGGCCGGCACGGCGGCCAGGCGTTATGGTTGCCCGCAAACCGATGATCAGGAGAAATCGAATGAAGCTCTATGACGCGGAATGGGCACCCAGCCCGCGACGGGTACGGATTTTCCTCGCCGAGAAGGGCTTGGACGTGGACACCCGAAAGGTGGACCTGCGCAGCGGCGAGCAACTGGGCGAGACCTTCCTGCGCCTCAACCCCTGCGCCACCGTGCCCTGCCTGGAGCTCGACGACGGCACCGTGATCAACCAGGTGCCTTCCATCTGCCTCTATTTCGAGCAAGTCCACCCGGAGCCGGCCCTGCTCGGCACGGGCGCACGGGACAAGGCGGTGGTGGACATGTGGAACCGGCGGGTGGAGCAGGAAGGCCTTGAGGCAGTGGCCGAGGCCTTCCGCAACGGCCACCCCGCCTTCCAGAACCGCGCCCTGCCCGGCCCGCACAACCATGCCCAGATCGGCGAACTGGCCGAGCGCGGCCAGCTGCGCTATACCCACTTCCTCCAGACCCTGGATGCCCGGCTGGCCGAGTCCACCCATGTGGCGGGCGAGGGCTTCACCATCGCCGATATCTCGGCCATGGTCGCCGTGGACTTCGCCGCCGCAGTGAAAGTGGGCTCCACCGAGGGCTACACGAACGTCGAGCGCTGGTACCAGGCGGTAAGCGCCCGAGCCAGCGCGGGAGCGTGACCCCTTGAGCGCCAGATTCGACCAGGTACCGGCCGATCCGGACACCGAGGTCCGCAAGAAACGCGAAGTCGAGGTGGATGGCTATCCCGCGCTGCACCAGCAATGGGACTGGCAGGGGATCAGCGGCGAGAGCCTGATCTTTGCCGATCCGGACGTCGACGGGCTGAGCAACACGGCGCTCAAGAAGCTGGTGGCGTCCAGCAAGTTCGTAAAGGGCCAGGGTCCGGTCATGCTCAATCGCACCGATGAGGGCTACATCGTCGTGAACTTCAACTACGGCGCCTGAGTTTCTCTCCGGCCTGTGATTCAACTGCGCCAGCCCTCCCCCGGGAACGCAATAGCACGCCGGGTCCAGCCAATCCGGAGGCTCATCGTTCGTGCTGGCCGGAATCGCGGAACCCCGCCTGATCCGGGCGTAAGGCCTCGATCCCGGGTCCCGCCTGCCGGCCTGAGAGCCGCGCAGGGCGGGGCCTGAAGCGCCCATCTGCTGCACTTCGTCGCCTGGAAAGGGAAACACCCTGTCCGGCGCAACCAAGCACACCAGCTGCACGCTTCGGGCCACGCTGAGCACGCAAAGGGTTTTTTCAACAGCCTGCTAGTGCACTAGCGCGCTTTCCGTGGAAAAATGAAGGCACTCGGGAGCGCCCCGTCGGAGAACAACAGGAGGCAAGTATGGGAGCGGTAGAGGACAGTCAGCATTCAGCCCGCGAAGCCACCTGGGCCACAGAGGCCTTTGAGAAGCAGCGCCGGTACTTCGATTCCGGCGCCACGCGCAGCCACGAATTCCGGATTGAGCAGCTCAACAAGCTCAAGGAAGCTATCGTTAAATACCAGGACGAGCTCCAGGACGCACTCAAGGCGGATATCGGCCGCCCGCCCATGGAAGCCTATATCGAGATCGCCACGGCCTTCGAGGATCTCAAGCACACCATCAAACACCTGCGCAACTGGATGAAGCCGGAAAAGGTGCCCACCACCATGTGGGCGCAGCCCGGCAAGAGCCGCATCGAGTCCGTACCCCAGGGCGTAACCTTTCTGATCGGCCCCTACAACTACCCCTTCGTACTGCTGGCGCAGCCGCTGATCGGGGCCCTGGCGGCGGGCAACACGGCCATTATCAAGCCGTCCTCGCTCAACCCCACGGTGGCCGACGTCATTGAAAAGATGGTCAACGAGTACTTCGACGATGAACTCGTCGCCGTGTTCAAGGGCAGCTCGGAGGTGACCAACACGCTGCTGGAAGAGCCCTTCGATCACATCTTCTTTACCGGCAGCGCGCGCGTAGGCCGCATCGTCATGTCCGCCGCGGCGAAGCATCTTTCCAAGGTGACCCTGGAGCTGGGCGGCAAGAGTCCCACCATTGTCCACAAGGATGCGAAGCTCAAGGTGGCCGCCCGGCGTATTGTCGCCGGCAAGATGCTGAACGTGGGCCAGACCTGTGTAGCCCCGGACCATGTTCATGTACACGCGGACATCAAGGAGGAATTCGAAAAGCAGGTAATCGAGACGCTGAAAGAATTCTACGGCGAAGATTACAGCAACACACCGGATCTCGGGCGCATCATCAACGACAAGCACTTCAAGCGCATCTCGGGACTGATCGAACCGTCCAAGGTGGTCAGCGGCGGCGGCACCGACGAATCACAGCGCTTTATCGAGCCCACCATCCTCAAGGATGCCTCCATGGACGATGCCGCCATGCAGGAGGAAATCTTCGGGCCGGTGCTGCCCATGCTCACCTACAATTCCATTGATGAACTGGTGGGCAATATCCGCAAACTGCCGGACTATCCGCTGGCGCTGTACCTCTTTACGGAAAGCGAAGAAGTGGAGCGGGAAGTGCTGGACAAGACCCAGTTCGGCGGCGGCTGCATCAACAACACGGTCATGCACCTGGCCAACCCCAACCTGCCCTTCGGCGGCGTGGGCGAGTCCGGCATGGGCGCCTACCACGGCAAGAACTCCTTCGATGCCTTCTCGCACAAGCGCAGTATCCTCAAGGCGGGCACGCTCTTCGATATCAAGTTCCGCTATCCGCCCTACAAGGACAAGGTCAATCTGATGAAGAAGATGATCAAATAGCGGAGCCAGTCCTTGTAGCGCATGAAAACCCGGCATCGCCGGGTTTTTTGTTTTCTTGACGCCTTCCTGACAGCTACGGGACAAACTGGCGTAGCATCGGAAGCTCATCCCAGGCCTCGGCGGGAACCATGGAACGCATCACATCCCAGGTAGAGCTGCACCACGAGGAACTCGAGGTCCCCGCCTCACTGACGCCCTTTATAGTCCGCCGCATGCGCACCTGGAGCGACGAGCCCGTCGATTTCGCCATGACGTTGCCGCCCACCGGGACCATGTTCCTGACGCTCGTCCTGGGCGATCCCATGGTGCTGGAGTTTCCACCGAAAGCGCCGGAACGGGCACCGGAACTCTTCGTCGGCGGCCAGATCCGCGATACCCTGCCCACCTCCCGGGTCCGCGGCTGTGTAGGGGTGACGGGCTTCGAATTCACGCCAACCGGCTTTCATCGACTCTTTCACAAGGATTGTCAGGCCTTCACGGACGCGGCGACACCACTGACTACCGTGCTTTCCGCTGGCCCGCTCCATCAGGACCTGACCGAGGCCGCCGACATCGGGGACAAGATGGCGGTGCTGCGATCCTTCCTGCTGGAACAGGTGTCCGGGGCACGACCGCCCACCGTGGTGGACTCGACGGTGGCCCGAATCGAGGCGGCGCGAGGGAGTGTGACGGTGGCCGAGCTGGCGCGGGCATGCCATTTGAGCGCCCGGCAGCTCAATCGCCGCTTCCTGCGCGAGGTGGGGGTCGGGCCCAAGCACCTGGCCAAGGTGATTCAGCTCAAGGACGCCATGACCACCCTGGCGTCCGGCGGCGCCGGTACGCTACGAACGCTGGCGCAGAGCGCGGGCTATTTCGATCAGTCCCATTTCATCAACGACTTCCAGCGCCTGGTCGGCACCAATCCGCTCGCCTTTCTTCACGCAGGTGAATCCTTCCTCCGGATCTACATGAGGCACCAGCGAAACTGAAATGGTCCACATTTCGGCCTGGATGTCCGTTTTTTCCAAGCATCCCCGGGGCCGCCCTTCTAGGCTTGAGTTTATTGTGACAGCCCCTCAATGGAGACGATCGAGATGGATTCCCGGATGACACGAAACAGCACCTTGCTCGCCGCTCTCCTGCTTGCCGCCTGTGGCGGCGGTGGTGGTGGCGGAGGCGGAAGCCCCGACAATAACACCACCAACCCCGGAACGGATCCAGGCGGCGGAGTCGCGGGGACGCGCCTGCAGATCATCGAGGCATCCGATTCCGGCCTGCTGGCACACAACCCGGGTTCACCGGGAACGGTAATCACGCTGGACGCTAATGCCGACTTCACCAACGTGAACAGCATCCCGGTTCTCGGCGCCACCTGGAACAACGGACAGACCGACGACGGCTATGTCGAAGAGGTGGTCTACCAGAACACCAGTAACCATTTCATGCGGGTCTCCACGGATGGCAGCGGCGGCGTCACGCCAACCCCGCTACGGGTATCGGACAATACTTACGCCGCCTGCGCGCTCGACATTGGCCAGGATTTCGCGGATATCGGAAACTCGCGCATTGCTTTTCAGCGATGTGATAACAATGAGTGGTGGTGGACAATCCTGAGCCGGGGCGCGAGCGGCAAGATCGTGCCCTTTCCCGGCGAACCCATTGTTGACCTGATCGACACCACCGATGGCGGCCACTATGGATGGCTGACGCTGGATCAGGGCAAGATCCGGTACATGGACGACCAGGGCGCGGGCCCTGCCGACGTGCCCGGCACCCCCACCGGAATCAGCGCAGTACAGCACCTGGAAAGCATCCGTTCAGGCGATGTCATGCTGAATATCGACGGAGCCCTGTGGGTATACAACCCGAACGACGGCCTGACCAACCTGAATCATGCCTTCACTTATGGCGACGGTGGTCAGGTATCGCTCTGTGCTACGGGCCCTTCTACCTGTCCGGCCCTGTATGTGGTGGATGACAGCGAGCTGTTTTTCATCGATGAGGATGCAACCACGGGCAACGACAAGCTCTACAGATCCGACCTGGCACAGGATCGCGTAATCGAGCTCGACGCGGCCAGCAAACCGGCACAGTTCTCGCTGGGTGGCAGGCGCCTCGCCGTGGGCACCGATCGCGTGGTCTGGAGTTACACAACCGATCCCACCGCTAATGATCCGCTCAATGGTGACGAGGAAACCGTGATCCGGACCGTGGACAAGCAAACGGGAAGCGCGTCCGACCTGGATCGTGTTCCGCAACTGGAACTCGTGGTGAGCGCGCCGAACCAGCCGTTCCTGGACCGCACCGGAGACTGGTTTTTCTATACCTGGTCGAATGGTTCCAACACACAGCCCACCGCCGTTGCCGCGCGCATGGACAAAAGCAATAGCGAAACCTATACCGGCGCGGTATGGCAAGGCGTTTCCACTAACCTGATTTCGTTCGCTGGCCTGGATAATAGCCTGAAACGAATCTATCTGATTGATGGATTAACCAGCACCTCGGGTGGCTTCGCCAGCAAGAACCTAAAAAGCCTTTCGCCGGCCTCACCAGGTACAACGACGACGCTGGGCACGATTCCCGCGAACATCAAGACATTCTCCCTGTTCGGCGGTTTCGGTCTGAACCGGTTGGCTCATCTCGGCGACGACGACGGGGGATCGGGAACCCAGCAGGACCTGATGTATTTCAACGCGGACACGCCGGGTAGCCTGCAACGGATCACCAATACGACCAGCGAAGACGAGACGCCGGGCGCGTTCTTCTGAAGATTCGGGGGCCACGTCGTGTGGCCCGCTTTACCCACGGCCGGTTCGCGACGGGGCCGTCGCTCCCGCAAGGTGTCGGCATTCCCTGTGGGAGCGACCGCCCCGCTCGCGAATATTCCAGAGCCGGGCAGTTCAGGGCGCCTGCAGGCCCACCTGGACACCCGCAACCGCCTCCTGATCCTCCAGCGGCTCCGATTGCAGGAAGAGCCGACCACCGTCGATGCCGCCCTCTTGCACCAGGTACGCCTTGGCGGCACTGGCCCGCTCCGAGGCAAGCTGTTTCAGCCGCGCTTCCGGCAGATTGTCGGCGCCATGCTCCACCAGGGCCTCGAAGGCCTGTACGGCCACCTTGCGCTTGTGCGCTTGCCGGGTTTCGGGGGCCGCGCCCTCGGCAAGAGGCACGAGGTTATCGGGGTCCTGTTCCAGGATCCTGCGGTAGGCCCGGCGAATGTGCCGCCGGAAGGAACCCTGTTCGGCGGCGGCTTCCAGGCTCGTCCAGGCCTCCGGCTTCCAGGCCTGGATGCGATCCGCCCGCGCCAGGGCCAGACGGTCCGCGCGGGTCCAGGACCCGGCGAGCTTCATGTTCAGCGTGGGCCGCTCGGTCAACACCTTCTTCAGGGCCTCGAGCCGCTTGCGGGTGTCCGGACTTGCTTCGGCGCGCCCCGCGAGGAAAGGCACGCGGTCGAGATCCTCACCCCCGGCCAGATCCCCGAGAATACTGAACGGCGAGGTGGCCGCCTTCACCAGCACATTGGTGATGGCCTGGAGAATGATACCGCTGACACTGACGCTGGGATCGGACAGATCCCCCGAGGCATTCACCGGCAGACGAATGAGTCCATCGCGATCGCGCAGCACCGCCAGGCCCAGCTTGACCGGTGCATTCACCGCCTGATCGCTTTCCACCTTCTCGCCCAGGAAGAAGTTCTGCGCGCGCATATCGGTCTTCGATGCCAGTTTCGTCCGGGTCAGTTCCAGATCAGTATCGAAACCCAGCTGACCACTTTTGACGGTATGGCCGATATAGACACCGGTGTAGGGCGTCAGGCTGTTGATCTCGTAGTTTTCCAGCGCCACGTCCATATCGATGAAGCGGTTCTCCGGATCCGGATTCAACTGCCCCTGCACCGAAAGCGGCGCGTACCGGTCCACGTCCGCTTTCAGCGACAGCCGCGCGGGATCGTCACCAGCCGTATCCAGATTCCGAAGGTCCGCGCTCACTTGATAGAGCCCGAAGGTGAAATCCGGCTGCAGCGAATAATCCGCGAAGGCGACCGTGCTGTTGCGCAGATGAACTTCCCCGGCGCGCAACCGCCAGGGGGAGCCGTTCGACGCACCATCACCGTTCGCCGGTTCCGCGGTTTCGGCGAGGGCCACCCGTTCGGCGGTACCACGGCCCTGCTCATCAATTACGGATTCCAGATTCAGTCCATTGAGATCGATTCGGCCGGCGCCGACGGATTGTTCGGCCAGGTCGAAATTGATGCCCGCCACATTGAAGGCATCCAGCTGAAGCAGACGGCGATCGCCGCTTTCGCGGACCTGAATATCCTGTCCGGAAAAAGTCCCGGTAGCGGTAACCCGGGGCGTACCCGCAAGACCCGTCGCTTGCGCCTCAAAATCGGTGGAAACCCGCCCGGAGGCCAGGTCCAGCCGCGCCGCATCCTGAAGCCAGGGTTCCAGCGGTTTCAGCGCCACGGCATCGGCTTTCAGCTCCAGATCCGCGCGCAGGGGATCAAGATTGCCCTCGCCGGAAAACCCGATCTCGCCCTGTCCGTTGAGCACGGTGTCGCCCTGGTACCGAAAGTCTCCTTCGCCGCCCCACTGGATCGCATTTACCGTCAGATTCAGTGGCCGAAGCTCGAGCGCGCCGGGGGTGCGCAGGTTTTCCGCCCGGTAGCGCAGGCGCGCCTCGGTGAGCGCCAGCTCGTTCAACCGAAAACGCCAGGGCGAACCGGCTTCGTTGTTGGCTGGCGCCGTTTCTGCGGTTTCGGTCGATTTCGACTCACCCGCGTCGGCCTCATCCGGCGTTGCTTCCTGCGTCACCACCAGGGTCTGCAGATCGACGCCCTGCTCCAGCTGACGCATCAGCAACGAAGGCTGCTTGAGGGCCACACGCTTGACCGTGACGCTTTGTTGGGCCGAATCCAGCGCAATGCCCTCAACGGCGAGTTCGGGTAGCGCCAGGGTATCCTCGTCCAGTTCCGGCTGACGCAGTCGCAGATCGCAGACCGTTACCCGGCCGTTGGCCAGGCTGTAGCTGACGTTTTCGCCGCCCAGATCCAGCGCGTAATCGGTAGCGACCGCCAGCTCACCCGCGGGCAAATGAAACCGCAGCCGCTCTTCGTAGAACTTCGCCAGCGGCGCCAACGCCAGCCCGCTCAGCTCCAGCCGCCCGTCCAGCGTCAGTGGATCCACGGTCAGATTGCCGGTCCAGTTGAAACGGCCGCCCTCGGGGCTGGTCACCGCCAGTGAATAGTCATTGCCATCCGTGCCGTCGCCCCGGGTGGAAAAATCGCGCACCCGGAAATCCAGTTCATCCAGCTCCAGCGTTCGCGCTTCGCCGCGGCTGAGATCACGGTAACGGAACTCACCCTGCGACAGCGCCAGACGCCCCACCGAGACCGGGAAAATACTCGGCTTCTCCGCCGGCGCGTCTTGCTGCACGGCCTCCTGGTCGGGTTCCTTCTGCGCCAGCGCCAGCAGATCGTGGAAATTGAACTCGCCCGCTGCCTCGCGCGTTACCCGAACCCGGGGCCGATCCAGCTCGAAGTCATCGAAGTACAGGCTCCAGCGAAAAAGCGAGGACAGCTCGAAATCGAAATAGAGCCGGTCAAAAGCGACGAAGGCCTCGCCGTCGGCATCGAGAAAGGCAAAGTCTTTCAGGGTTACGGCCAGCCCATACGGATTGAACACGGCCTGTTCCAGGGTGACGGCCCGCCCGGTGGCCTCCGAGATCCGGTCCACAACGGCCTGACGCAACAGGGGGGAGCCGCCGAAATACCCGGCCAGGCCATAGATCGCGTACAGGACAATCGCAACGATCGCTGCCTTGTGCTTGCGCGGGCGTGCGCGCCACCATTCGAGCGCCTTCATCCTCCGTTCCTTCCGCAGGCGGTCGGCCGTTCCGATAACGGTCGCCGGTACAGATGGGGCGACCGATTGTATCCCAGATGGCATCCTGACACAGGCCCCTTAACAGGCTGTTGAGAGACGCCTTGCGTACTCAGCGTGGCCTGAAAACCTGAGTGCACAAGGCGTCTCTCAACAGCCTGTTAGGATAACGAGTCCGGAATCCGGAAGGCGGATCCCGGTCGTTCAGGATCGTACCCATGAGCTTTTTCAACCTGGGCCGTACGGACGAATACGGCAACCAGCGCCGCATCGAGCATCGCGGACGCAATCTGCGCGCCAGCCGCACCGGCGGCGTGGCGCTGCGCACCCAGGCGAAAGCCGCCGGCGTGAATGTCACGGCCAACACCAGTACCGGCTTTCGTGTATCCGGCACGCCCCTGCAGAACACCCAGGTCGCGCTGCAGAACGGGCGCTTCGTGTTCAAGGGCCGCTACGGCAGCGGGCCCACCAAACTGAACCTGTCGAAAAGCGGCGTTTCGGTGTCCACGCGCAACGAGCTGGGCTCGTTCAACTGGCTGAAACCCAACCGCTCGTCCGCGAAATTCGCCGGCATCCAGGTACGGGGCAGGAAAGCAGCCCAGTTCCAGCTGGTCTACATGCTGCTGGTGGCCGCCGCGTCCCTGCTCCAGCTTGTGCTCGGACTCGTGGTCTGGCTGGGACAAGCCGTGGTCGCCGTGCTGGGCCTGTTCTATCGTCTGGCCCTGGCCACACCCTATGCCCTGCAAGTGCTTCGTCGGCGCCTGCGGAACCGGCGCGCGGAAGAACGTATGCCGGATGTGGAGGCACTCTTTACGGCGTCACCGTCGCAATGGTCGCGCGAGGAGTTACTGGGCGCCCTGCTGCTGGTCTTCGCGGGCTGGGGCCGCGGACGCAAGGCCGTCAGTGCGGCAGAGAAGGTCGCGCCCAGGCTTGAGGCAACTACGGAAACGATGCTGCGCGTGAACCGAGCGACCCTGAGCCGGGTCGGCCAGCGTCTGGAGGTCGCCCGGAATGATGCAGGCGCCGAAGCCCGACTCGTTCCGCATACCTGCATGGCGTTGGTCGCCCAACACATGGCCAGGGTGTTTCCGCCGGAGGATCAGGCCGAAGCCATGCTGCAGGTGGATGAGTTCGCCTTGAACGACGGTCAGCGGACCCGGTTGCAGGACGGGTTACTCGAGGTCTTCAGCGATTTCGCCGGGATCCGTTTTCAGGAATCCCGGCCGGGCGCGGAAGAACAAATGGCGGCAATCCCGGACGACCCCGGAGCCGCGGCAGACAACGGTATTGATCTGAACACCGCAACTCGCGAGGAACTTGAATCCCTTCCGCATATCGGTGCCGAACGCGCGGAACAGGTGATCGCCCTGCGACCATTGAGCGATATTTCGGAATTAACCACCATCAAGGGAATCGGGCCCAAGCGTCTCGAAGAGATTCGCGCACAGGGCGCGAAGGTGCGTGACAGCTAATGCATGGATTCCCCGCCTTCGGGCACCGGGCTGGCAGGGGTCGTTCGATAGCTTGTAGGCTGGACAACTGAACCGGGGTTGCGCGGATGACCTGCTGATAAGGAAAACGGGACCATGGTGCAGCACGATTCATCCAGACCCACCTCGAACCACCTCAATACCGACATCCGAAGGTCGGCCTGGTTTACCAACCCCCTGGACTGGCGTCCCATCGACCGCTTCATGCTGTTGGCCAGCCTGGTACTGCTCTTGCCCGGTCTTTGCGGCCTGGCCTTGCTCAGCACCCTGGTCGTGGCGCCCGATTACCTCGATCCGGCCGTTGCCAGGTCGCTGCTGGGCTTGTATGCACTTCATATTGCAGTACTGCTCGGCTTCATTGTGATGGCCCTTCGGCGGCGTCAGACCGAACGCGACTGGCCCACCTTCGAAAACGTCCTCTTCGCCGGCTACGTGATCAGCGTGATGGTGAGCGCTTATCTCACGGGTACCCAGTACACCCTGGGCCTGCTGTTTCTGTTTCTGGGCGTAAACCTTACCTCCGCGCTGGCGAGTGTGGACAAGATCCGGCGCACCTACTGGTTTGTGATCATGATCCTGCTCGTCATGGCGGGGGCGGATGTCAGTGGTGCCTTCGAACATGCGCCCCTGCTCGCGCGCTCGCCCTACGAAGCGGACGGCTCCCCCGTACCGGGCTGGTTGGCAGTCCAGGTGGTGATCGCGGCCATTCTGGCGGCGCTCATCTATCTATGCATTCTCGCGGTCAGCCGGTGGGTGGAGCGCGAAGGCCTCTACCGGGAAATGTCCACCATCGACGGCCTGACGCGGCTCACCAATCGCAGCTACTTCATCCAACGCGGCGAGAAGGAACTGGCGCGCATTCAGCGCCAGCCCTCCCGGCAGCCGGAGGCGCTGGCCTGCATCATGCTCGACCTGGACCACTTCAAGCAGATCAACGATACCTGGGGGCACCAGGCGGGCGACGCCGTGCTCATCACCACCTCGGAAATCATGATGGAAAACGCCCGATGCTATGATGAAGTGGGCCGGTATGGCGGCGAGGAGTTCGCCATTCTGCTGCCCGGCGTGACCCTGGATGGAGCAGGCAAGGTGGCCGAACGACTGCGCGAGAAGATCAGCGAGGCGGTGGTCGAGGTGGACGGCCACGAGGTGCGCATGACCGCAAGCCTGGGCGTAGCCGCGTACCCGACAACGACCGTGGACAGCCTGAACGATCTGCTCAAGGCCGCGGATGAGGCCTTGTACCGGGCCAAGGACGAGGGCCGTGATCGCGTTGTTCTGGCGGAGACGGAACAGCCCGGGTAAGAGCCGTTCCGGCATCGCTGTCCGGAAACCCGCGGCAGCTTTTCCTGAAAACGCAAGCGTTAGAAGAGATACGGTCCCAATGAACCAACCCATTGCGTTTGACACGATTCTGGAAGCCTTCGAGATGGCCGAATTTGGCGGTCCGGATGAAGTCGATACCTATCTGGACCGCGAGACCGGACAGACGCTGCTGATCTCGGACATCGGGGATGGCATCGATCCCGTTCCGCACGATCTGGATTCCGATCGCTATATCCCGTTACCGGATAAGCGCGAGCTGGGGCTGGGCAAGCCGCTGGTTCTGGCCTTCACCGAGGCGTATTTGCCCGAGCATCTGGATGATGTACGCGGGATCTTCGCCCGCAAGGGAGCCTATGGACGCTTCAAGGCCCTTCTGGACAAAAGGGACCTGCTCGAGCGCTGGTACGAATACGAAAGCGAAGCACGGACCTCGGCGCTGCGTGCCTGGTGCGCAGCTGCGGGCATTGCGTTGCAAGACGAGTAACCGGACTTAGCAGGCTGTTGAAAAACCCCTTGCGCGCTCAGGCTTTCAGGCTGGTTCGCAATCGAGGCGCGCTTTTGAAGGCGGGGCCCGGCCCGGTCGAAAAAGGGCAACGATGCGTGCGGGCCAGCCTGAAAGCCCCGCAGGGCGCGGCCTGTAGCGCAGGCACAGGCCC
>CAJXLA010000054.1 GCA_913055795.1 uncultured Alcanivorax sp.
TATCATAACTGCGCAGATCATATTTATATCCAATCGATAATCCCTTGTCGTTGAATAAACGATCAAAGTACAGCTTGCCATGCGCATTAACTGTTCCTATTGAGCCGCCCAGCGATCCTCCTGTTGCAAAAGAAAATCCATAGGTGGGAACCGCTCCAACTTCAATTCGGATATTTTTTACAGGCCGCCATACCCCATTTATACCAGCACCTGCTGCAATCATTCCAAACTGAAATCGATTAACCGTAGGAAACAGCAGAGCTCGATTGTTCGTGATATTAGTGTATCGCGATGCTATACGGATGGGGATTTTTAAATTTATTTTAGAACTTTGATACAGGCTAATCCCAAAATCAAAATTACCCCCGGTATTAAAGTATGATCTATCCTCTACTCCTGTAATTTTACCTCCCGTGGATAGATATAAATTTATTCCCGATGTATTATATCCCACTGATAACACCGGTCCGGTGTATTCAAAAGCTCCTGAACCAGAGCCACCTTTAAAATCAGCATCCATCGATCCCACACCTACAAATAATTCAGACATGGGACGGTTATAGTTTACTCCAGTTTCGCCCACCGAAAACATCTGTGCCTGCAACTGTTTAGTATTTACAGTCATCAGAATAAACAGGATCGATAAGAAGGAGACTAAGATTTTATATCTTTTTTCAAACAACAGGGAATTCTTTTTTGTAGCTTTACATTTCATATATATCATCCGTTAAATAAGTGTGTAAAATCTATGAAAACCGCAGGACTCTTAATAATTCTTTTAACAATGTCGTTACATACTGCTGATACAACCACAGATTCTGTTTATGAGTTCAAAACTACAAACATTGACGGAGAAGAAACATCGCTAAATAAATATGAAGGAAAAGTTTTACTAATCGTCAATACCGCTTCGGAGTGCGGCTATACTCCACAATATGAAGGGCTTCAAGCATTGTACGAAAAGTACAGTGATGATGACCTTGTTGTATTGGGTTTTCCCGCCAACAATTTTGGTGGGCAAGAGCCGGGAACGGACGAAGAGATTAAACAGTTTTGTAAGGTGAACTATGATGTAAGTTTTCCCATGTTCTCAAAGGTATCGGTTAAAGGCGATGATCAACATCCATTATTCTCGTATCTAACAACGGCTGATAATCCTGACTTTACCGGCGAAATAAAGTGGAATTTTGAGAAATTTTTGGTTGATAAGAACGGAAAACTGGTCCATCGCTACCGAAGTGATGTTAAACCACAGAGCGATGAGATATTAAGGGCAATAGAAAAGGAACTAAACAGTTAGATATGATGTATCCCTAATACATCCCATCACCATCCCGACGGAGGGCCGTAACTGATACTTGCGGTCCTCCTTTTTTATTTAGTTCAATACGTGTGATGTAAGTAAAAATTCCGGTATGCGAACCTTTATTATTTTTCCATCACTACGCTCCATCGTATAGTATCCTCGCATACTGCCACGGTACGATTTTAGCACACAAAAGCTGTTGTATTCATGCTCGGCACCCGGATCGATCGTTGGTTGTAACCCAATTACTCCCGCTCCATCGACTTCGTGATCTTGTCCGCCGGAGTCCTTGATCTCCCAATGTCTTCGTAACAATTGTACCGGTTGATCCCCCATATTTCGAATGGTAACGAAGTAAACAAACACATGTTTATCAGCAACAGGGCTTGATTCCTGTTCTAAATATGTAGGCTTTACCTCAACACTGATATCGTTAGAAACCTCAATAAATGTTGGCTGATACATAAAATAAATTCGCTTAATTTTTTCCTATAGTAATAAATTCCCTCTGTGAATCAAAAGATCAAAAATTGCATAAATTATGCTTGACATAAGAGCCAAAAGGTCGTTATATTTGGGCTCTCATTTGGTCCGGTAGTTCAGTTGGTTAGAACGCCTGCCTGTCACGCAGGAGGTCGCGAGTTCGAGTCTCGTCCACCCCGCTTGTTTCAGCATCCCACGAAGAGCGCGCAGCTTCACGGCTGCGCGCTTTTCTTTGTATGGTCTCGAACTGACACCATGCTCACCCCCGACTTCCAACGCCCACTCTTTGCCGCCCTCCTCGTCGCCGCTGCGATGAGCGGGGCGTGGGGGTGTTCGTCCGAAGAGAATTCAGCGACTGACTCCCGCGAGGAGCGCCCTCTCAAGCCTCTGGTCTACACCGAAGACCCGGATCATTCCCCGGAGGCGGCCGCCACCAGGGCCTTCACCATGCGCGTATAGCGGTGCAGCGCCTGTTCCTCCTGCGCGAAGGTATCGTCCAGCACCCGGCGCAAGTGCGGCGGCCCCGTGCGTGCCACGGCCAGTCCCTTGACCACGGCCTGTTCCACCAGCCCGCCGGCGGGCTTGTGCGTATCGCGGCGATGCTTTTCGAGCAAGCGCCGGACATTGCGGTCGTCGGGCCGGTGCAGCACGGACCAGCGATAGCCGATGCCGAACCAGATGAGCACGCTCGCCAGCACCAGCGGGCCCATGACATAGCCGCCGGAGGCGAAATAGAACGTCAGGTTGTCCCAGATGGAACCCAGCATTTCAGGCCGCTTTCCGTTCGTTGCGGTGAAGGACACGCTCATGGGTGTTGATGACACGCAATGCCGCTTTCTGCAGGTCATCCTTGATGCGATCGGCCCAGCCGGATAGCGCGTTGCCGATCAACAGCGTGGGCACCGCCACGATCAGGCCCAGCTCGGTGGTAACCAGTGCCGTGGAAATCCCACCGGAGAGCAGCTGCGGATCGCCGGTACCGTGTTCGGTAATCACCTCGAAAGTGGCAATCATGCCGGTCACGGTACCCAGCAGCCCCAGCAAGGGCGCCACTGCCGCGATGACCAGAATCATGGTGCCGAAGCGCTCCAGATGCGCGCTTTCATGCAGAATGCTCTCGTTAATAATGTCGTCCAGGGATTCGCGCTCGCGGTGCAGGTTGCGCAGCGCCGAGCTGACCACGGCCGCTGTGGAGCCCTTGCGCTGACGGCAGAACTCGATGGCCTGCTCGGTATCGCCCTGTTCGACATGCGACGCGGCTTGATCGGTGATCTCGGAGGTGCTCGTGCTGGCCCGCTTGAGGAACACGATGCGGGCGATAATCAAGGTGAGCGCCGCCGTGGCCAGCAACAAGATCAGCCACGCCACCACACCGCCGCTCTGTATGGTTTCCAGAACGCCGCCGCCTTCGGCGGTATTGACAGCGTCATCCGAGGAAGCGTGAACGAATGCGGGCAGCACCCCGGGCCATTCACCCTGAGCCAAGGCCCGTGCGGTGTCCCCGTGGGGTTCGTTCCAGAGTTTCATTTCTCCACCGCCGGCAGGCACCAGAATGCCGGCGGTTTCCTCGGCCACACCATAGGTGGCGACACCACCGAAACGGATGAGCTCACCCTTGACCTTGTCGCCGCCCTGAGTAAAGAAGGCCCCGGATTCCCGGGACACGGACGAAAGCCGGTTCAGCACGTCACGGCCGACACTGAAGATCCGTTCCAGCCGTTTTTCCTCGCTCATCTGGTTGAACGCATCCGAGTCCATGACATTCCGGCCGTGCTCATCCAGCGACACACCGGCCTGCTGGAAGGTAGCGCGCAACACGTCGCTGTTGCGCTGCGCATCCTCGCGTTCTTGTTGCACGCTTTCGAGTTGCTGTTGCACCTCGCTGACACGGCTTTCCAGCGCCAGAACCTCGTCCTGAAGCGCGTCAATGGATTGCTCGGTGTTGGCGACTTTTTGCTCGGCGCGTTGCTCGAAGGCTTCGATACGCTCTTCCAGGTCACGCTTTTGCGCGGCGAGGAAGGCGTATTCCTTTTGATAGGCCTGGCGCAACTCGGCCTGTCCGTCCGAACCGGCGCTCGATCCGGCGCTTCCGTCCATACCGGAGGCCATTTCATTCGCATCCGGGGCTTGTTGTGCCACCGCCCCGGCACCCAGGCTCAGCAGGACCGGCAGCAGACCCGACGCGAAAAACCGTGTAAAACCCTTTCGACGCAGCATCAGTTCAGCTCCATGGGCCGGACGGGATTGGGCAATTCAAAGTAGCCGGTGCGCACCTGTTTACGCAGCGACGACAGAAGTTCTTTGATGCGATCCTGGTCGCCACCCTCGGCGTAGCGGTACTGCCAGCTGTCTTCTTCCTTGACGGCATAACCGGCGCGACCGTCATCGGTGCGGAAGTACAGATGCATCATGCCCAGCCGGGCGACATCCACCAGCTTGTCGCCGCCGTCGATGGTGATGGACTGGCGGTACAGACCGGTTTCCTCGGCCAGACGCATTTCATCCGCGACGAAGGACCAGAGCCGGTTCGCCACGCGCGGCGGCGGCAGGGCTCCGCCCTTGAGCTGACTGTCCATTTCGTCCAGGGCGTTCAGCCGTTCGGAACGCTTGAACGGCAGTGCCGTGCGGACATAGTCACGCAGGTTGGCAATACCGTCGGCGATCACGGGCTTGAGGGCTTCATTGCCCACGCCCGCCTCGGCGAGCTTTTCACGCTCCTGTTCGACCTGCCGCTGAATCTTTTTCAGTCGCATCTGCTGGCGTTCCTTGTCGGATTCCAGCTGTCCCTCTTCCCGGGACAACGACGACATCCGGTTCTTGTGCTCGTCCTTCATCTGCTGCAGCCGGCTATCGAGCTCGTCCACCTGGCTACGCAGTTCGATAATTTCGTTTACAAGCTTACCGGTGGCGCGCTGGTCATCGGCTGAACCGGCGGTGCCGGACAACAACAAGGCGCTGCACAGGATCACGGCCGCTCGGGGCCGCGGGATCGCGGGCGCAGGCATAAACTCCTCCGCGTGGGGTTCGACTTGAGTTGAGCGCTACCCTAGGCCCGGAATATGACGAAATATTGACTCTTTCATTGCAGTTCGATGACAGCACGGTCACCAGAAGGTGACCGCGCGACAACATGCCCCGCAATGCGAACCGGCTTGCTACGAAACTGTTGAAGGATTACAGCCCAATCCCGATCTGAATAACGCGTACAGGGTTTGCAGGCCAGCGGGAGAACTCATCCTGGATATCAGCCATGCGCGCATCAGCTGGGCGGGCGCGGGGGGGAGGAGAAAATGGGGTCAATGCCGGGACCATCTGTACGGTAATGGCCTGCAACTGGAGCCCCTCACCAGAGGGTCGGCATTATTGGGTCGGTGTGTTATCCGAGCGGATATTCCCAAGCCCCGTTATCTGCTGACACGCTTGCGCGCTACTTTCGTCCCGGGCAAAGGCTAAAAACTGGATAACGGCAACAATGCCGATGTTCGCCTGGAGCGCTGGGGGTTGCCCAGCAATAGGCTTGCTTATGAGCGCTTTGCGCGTTGCCAGAGTGCTTCCAGCTGGTCGCGCCCGAGTTGTTCCAATGCCTGACTCTCCCGGGAAGCCAGTTCTTCCATGGTCCGGAAACGCCGGGTGAATTTTTCACTGGCGCGTCGCAGGCTCTGGCCCGCATCCACGCGGACATGGCGCGACAGGTTGACCAGTGTAAAAAGCACATCCCCGAACTCTTCGTCGATATGGTCCTGATCCGTGCCCGCCAGCGCATCCTTGAGTTCATCCAGTTCACTGTGGACCTGCTCCACCACTTCGTCCGGATAATCCCAGTCGAAACCGGTGTTCGCCGCCTTTTTCTGAAGCTTGGCGGCGCGCTGCAGCGGCGGCAACCCATCCGGCACGCCCTCCAGGGCACTGCTGTGCTGCTCGCCCTTTTGGGCGCGCTCGGCCGCCTTGATGGCTTCCCAGTCCTGTTTCACTTCGTCGGCGGTTTCGCTTTGCCCGTCCCCGAAAACATGCGGATGGCGGCGCACCATCTTGTCGGTAATGGCTTGCGCGACATCGTCGAAGTCAAAGCTGCGCTCTTCCGAGGCCATCTGCGCATGAAAAACCACCTGCAACAGCAGATCCCCCAGTTCGTCCTTCAAGGCGCTGCGATCCTTCCGGGCGATCGCTTCGGCCACTTCATGGGCTTCTTCCACCGTATAGGGGGCAATGGAATCGAAGTTCTGCTGCAGATCCCAGGGACAGCCACCATTCGGATCACGAAGGCGGGCCATGACGTTCAGGAGGCGATTGATGGGTGTGTTTTCTTGATCGGTCATGAAAGACAGTTTCCAGATTTTGGTGGTAAATCGATCCTGAGACAAAAGACGAAAGTCGAAAGTCGAAAGAAAAACATGAACGGCGCCAAAGGCGCCCATCCTTGTTTCTTTCATCTTGCATCTTCGGTCTTTCGACTATTTTTTATACCGCCGCACTTCCAGCCCGTCGGCGATTGGTTCCATGCGCGCGAGTACATCGCCGAGATTGCCCAGGTTGTCGATTTCGATGGTCAGCAGCATGGTCACGGACTGATCCTCGTCGTGGCTCTGGGTATGCACGGCGGTAATATTGATGCCCTCTCCGGTCAGCACGGACAACAGATCCCGCAGCAACCCGGTGCGGTCCGGGCCACGCACATGGATATCCACCGGATAGGTAATGCGATTGGACTGGTTCCAGTTCACCTCGATTACCCGATCCGGGTTTTCCGCTTGCCGGGCCAGCAGCTGCTGGCAGCTGGCGCGGTGCACAGTGACCCCCCGCTCCCGAGTGACATAACCCATGATCAGGTCTCCCGGCACCGGCTGGCAGCAGGATGCCACCCGGGTGACCAGCGTACCCGCACGCTCGTCATGCTCATCAGGCTCTGTCGTTTGCGGCGCGCCCGGGGCGAAAGCCAGTTGTTGCTGACGCTCATCGGGGCGCTGTACGTCCTGGGCCAGTTGCACCACATCCCCCGGACGCAGATCGCCGGCGCCCAGAGCGGCCAGCACATCCTCGCCGTTTTTCAGCTTCAGCGCGGACGCCAGCTGCTCCGGGTCCACGGGTTCGAGCGCCAGACGCTTGCTTTCGCGTTCCAGAATACTGTGTCCCAGACGGATGCGTTCATCGCGATCCTGGCGCTTGAACCACTGGTGGATGCGCGCGTGGGCATAGGAGGTCTGGGCATGGCCCAGCGCCGGATTGAGCCAGTCGCGTTTCGGAACCGGCTCGGCGGCGGTGAGCACTTCCACCTGTTCGCCGGTTCTGAGCTGATAATGCAGGGGCACGATACGGCCATTCACCCGCGCACCACGACAGGCGTGACCCACCTCGGTGTGAATCTGATAGGCGAAATCCACGGGCGTGGCGCCGGCTTCCAGATCCACCACATGGCCCTCGGGCGTAAAGACATAGATGTGTTCGTTGTCCCGGGCCGGGCTGAATTCATCCATCAGGCTGGCCAGCCCGGTTTCGCCCAGTTCGTCGTGCCATTCCAGTACCTGACGCAACCAGGCGATCTTGCTGTCATAAGCCCGGGCCCGTTCGTCCGGTTCGCCTTCCTTGTAACGCCAGTGCGCGCATACGCCCAGCTCGGCTTCCTCGTGCATGGCGAAGGTGCGGATCTGCACCTCCAGCATCTTGCGTTCGGGGCCCACCACGGCGGTGTGCAGGCTGCGGTAGCCGTTGTCCTTGGGCGAGGCGATGTAGTCGTCGAATTCGTGGGGCAGGTGTTGCCACAGCGAATGGACAATACCCAGCACGGCATAGCAATCACGCACCTGCGGCACCTGAATGCGCACGGCGCGCACGTCATAGACTTCGTTGAAGTCCAGCTGCTTGCGCTGCATCTTGCGCCAGATGCTGTGGATGTGCTTCGCGCGGCCCTGCACCTGGGCGCCGTCGATGCCGGCGCGCTCCAGCTGGCGCTGCAGCTCGGCCACCACCTCTTCGATATAGCGCTCGCGGTCCAGGCGTTTTTCCGCCAGCAAACCGGCGATCTGCTTGTAGGGTTCGGGTTCAAGATAGCGGAAGGACAGATCCTCCAGCTCCCACTTGAGATGGCCCACGCCCAGCCGGTGTGCAAGGGGCGCGTAGATATCGAACACCTCGCGGGCCACCTTGCGGCGGCGATCTTCGTCGGCGTCCTTGACCGCGCGGATGACCACGGTGCGTTCGGCCAGCTTGACCAGCGCCACCCGGACGTCGTCGATCATGGCCACGAGCATGTGCCGCAGGTTGTCCAGCTGATCACCGCTTTGCCCCAGGACCCGGTTGCGGCTCGGGCTCATCACACGGCTGATCGCGGCCATGCGTAACACCCCCTCGACCAGCCGCGCGGTATCGGGGCCGAAGTCCCGTTCCACTTCCTCCAGACTCAGGTGGCCCTCGCGCACGGCACGGTAGAGTACGGCCGCGGGCAGCGCACCGCCATCGGCGCGCAGCTCCGCCAGCAGCTCGGCCATTTCCAGGCCCATGCGAAAACAGCCCAGGCCATAGGGCCAGCTCTGACCGCTGCGTTCGGCGGCGTGCTCGCAGTCCTCGGCGCGGATGCAGGCGAGTTCGAGCTCCTCCGTGTCCGCCATGCGGCAGCGCTCGGCCACGCTGGCCAGCCAGTCGGTGAGGTCGGCATAGCCGGCGCTTTCCAGTGAATGTTCCCGTCGAACGGTAACCATGGCTGTATCCGTTCAGCGCCGCCGGAAAACGGCGATGGACTCTGTATGGTTCGTATGGGGAAACATATCCATGATCCCCGCCGATTCAAGGCAATATCCGTGCCGGCTCAGGTCCCCGGCATCGCGTGCCAGGGTGGCCGGATTACAGGATACATAGACCACCCGTTGGGCGCCGAGTTTCGGCAGGTGCTCAATCATCTCCGCCGCACCACTGCGCGGCGGATCCAGCAGCACCCGGTCAAAGCCCCGCTCGGCCCAGGGCTGGCGGGCCGGGTCACGGGTGAGATCCCAGCTGTAGAAGTCCGCGTTGTCGAGGCCGTTGCGCCGGGCGTTTTCGTAGCCGCGCTCCACCATGGCCCGGCTGCCCTCCACGCCCACGACTTCGCCGGCGCGCCGGGCCAGTGGCAGGCTGAAGTTGCCCAGCCCGCAGAACAGATCCAGGACCCGATGGCCGGGCTCGACCTGTAACAGCTCCAGCGCGCGGGGCACCATGCGCCGGTTCATCTCCGGATTGACCTGCATGAAATCCACCGGATGGAAAGCCAGCTCCACATCGAAATCCGCGTGACGGATGTGCAGACGTTCATCGCCGTCTTCCGGCCAGATGCGGTGCACCGTGTCCTCGTTGCCCGGCTGGAGAAAGCAGTGCCACTGCCGGGCGCGGCAGAAGTCGATCAGCCGCTGCCGGTCCGCCTCCGGCAGCGGGTCCAGATGGCGGAAGATCAGCGCCAGGGCGTCGTCACCGGCGGACACCTCGATCTGCGGGATGCGCCGGCGGGTGTCGAGTCCGGCGATGAGTTCACGCAACTCGGTCAGGTGATGACCCAGCTCCGGGCGCAGGATTTCGCACTGGCGGATATCCGCTACCAGCGAGCTGCGCTTTTCGCGAAAGCCCACCAGCGCGCCCTTGTCGTCCAGATACTTCACGCCCAGCCGGGCCTGGCCCCGGTAGCCGGTCTCCGGGCCGGTGAGCGGGGCCAGCCAGTGCTCCGGCGTCAGGCCGCCGAAATGTTCCAGCTGCTCCGCCAGCACCGCTGCCTTGCGCCGGCGCTGGGCTTCGGGGTCGAGGTGTTGCAGGCTGCAACCCCCACAGATAGCGGTATGGGCGCAGGGCGGCTCCACGCGTTCGGCCGCCGGTTCCAGCACCTGTTCCGTGCGCGCCTCATCAAAGCGCTGCCGCGTCCAGGTATAGCGAAAGCTCACGCGCTCGCCCGGCAGGGCATTGTCGACAAAGACCGCCTTGCCGTTGACCCGGGCCACGCCCCGGCCGTCGTGGCTGAGATCATCGATGTCGGCGTCCACCGGCTCGGTGGGGATCTGCTTGCGGCGTCGACGCCCCATCAGCGGCCCCAGGCCTGCAGAAAATCGTTGAAATGGGGCTTGTCCTCGGCCGCGAGATAATCGCGCAGCAACTGCATTTCCTCTTCACAGCCTTCCGGGCTCAGATGGCCGCGCATGACCTGAAAACGCAGGTACACCAGCCAGGTGTTGAGCACGTCGGTTTCGCAGTAATCGCGGATGCCACGGATATTGCCCTGGGTGAACTCGTCGAAGACTTTGCCGCCGCTCATGCCCATCTTGCCGGGAAAGCCCAGCAGGGTGGCGATCTGATCCAGGGGTGCGAAGGCACGCGGGTTGTAGAGCGCGAGCACATCCATGAGATCGAGATGGCGCTCGTGGAAGCGATTGATGTAGTTGTTGAACTTGAAGCTGTTGTCCTCGCCGCCGGTCTCCCAGTAACGCCGCGCCACCACGGCGTGGGCCAGCCCCCGGTAATGCAGTACGGGCAGATCGAAGCCCGAGCCGTTCCAGGACACCAGATTGGGGGTGTAGCGATCGATGCCGTTGAAAAAGCGTTCGATCAGCTCCTTTTCGTCGGCATCCTCGTCGCCCAGGGACCAGACCTTGACGAATTCCGGGGTGCGCACCACCACCGATATGGCCACGATCCGGTGCATGTGCAGACGCAGAAATTCGTTGCCCGTCTCCTGACGACGAATATTGAACAGGGCATTGGCGGCGTCCTTGTCGCTCAACCCGTCCAGATCATAGATGCGGCGACCACCGTCGAGATCGGGAACGGTTTCGACATCGAAAACCATGGTGTTCATGGACATAAAGCGCGGTACTCCGGGATTCAGGCGTGGTCGGGGTTGAACAGGCCCGTGGACAGATAACGATCACCGCGATCACAGATAATGGCGACAATGAGCGCGTTCTCCACCTGTGCTGACAGACGCAACGCACCCGAGACTACGCCACCCGAGGATATGCCGCAGCTGATACCTTCCTCGCGCGACAACCGCCGCATCATCTCCTCCGCCTCGGCCTGCTCGATGTCGAGGATCTGGTCCACGCGCTCGGATTCGAAAATGGCCGGCAGATAGGTCTCCGGCCAGCGGCGGATACCGGGAATGCGCGAGCCGTCGGTGGGCTGCAGGCCGACGATTTCCACGTCGGGGTTCTGCTCCTTCATGTAGCGCGATACGCCCATGATGGTGCCTGTAGTGCCCATGGAGCTGACGAAATGGGTGAGCCGGCCGCTGGTGGCCTGCCACAGCTCGGGGCCGGTGGTTTCGTAGTGCGCGCGCCAGTTGTCCGGGTTGGCGAACTGATCCAGCACCCGGCCTTCGCCGCGCTCGTGCATCCGGTGCGCGAGATCACGCGCGCCTTCCATGCCCTCGTCGGCGCTCACCAGAATCAGCTCGGCGCCATAGGCGATCATGGCGTCGCGGCGTTCCTGGCTCTGGTTCTCCGGCATGATGAGTTTCATGTGATAGCCGCGCATGGCCGCGACCATGGCCAGGGCGATGCCGGTGTTGCCGCTGGTGGCCTCCACCAGGGTATCGCCGGGCTTGATCTCGCCGCGCTGCTCGGCGCCACGGATCATGTTGAACGCGGGCCGGTCCTTGACCGAGCCGGCCGGGTTGTTGCCCTCGAGCTTGACCAGGATGGTGTTGCTGGTCTCGCCGGGCAGGCGTTTGAGCCGGATCAGCGGGGTACCGCCGACCGTGGCTTCGAGCGTCGGGTATGTCATGGCGGCATTGTACGCCAACTGTCGTGACGAACCACAATGCCCGCAAGACTTTCCTGTAGCAGGGTGTTGAAAAACCCTTGGCATACTCAGGTTTTCCAAAAGCCTGCCAGGGACGGGCATAATGGCGTGAACGGGGAATCACGGGCACCGGATTCATGCGAGCCAGCCTCAAGACACGCCTGATGCTCACCACGGCCCTGCCGGCGGTACTGGCCGTGCTGGCTGTGGGTGTCTATGTGGCGCTGTCGCGCATGGCGGAAATCGAACAGAACACGCGCACGCTGCACCGGCTGGTGCTGGACAGCTATGCCGCGCGCCTGGAAAGCGTACCCGCCGGGGATATCGAGGCCTATAACGATCTGGTGCAGAAGCTGCTGGAAGAACCCGACGTGCGCGCCGTGCATCTCCGCGCCACCGAGGGTCGCTGGGAACTGCACGCCGGGCCGCGCATGCGGCCGCTGTCCGAAAAACTGCCCGCCGGGGCCAAACCCGGTCCGCATGCCACCGGGGACACCTGGCGCTGGCGCCGGCGTCTGGACACACTGGAACCCGCCGAGCTGCGGGTGGAGTTCTTCACCAGCCGCCACCGCATTGCCGTATTGCAGACCCTGCTGGTGTTGCTGGTGTTCACCATCACGGTGGTGCTGCTGGCGCTGGTGCCCGCCATGCGGCTCAACCAGGTGGTCTCCGGCGCGCTGGAGCGACTGCGCGAGAGCATGCGCCATGTCCGCGACGGCCATTTCGATACCCGGATGGAACAGCGCTCGCCCGCGGAGCTGGGGGAGCTGGAACGGGTCTTCAACGACATGACCACGGCCATGCGCAACGAACGCTCGGAACTGCAACAGAACGTGGACCAGGCCACCGAGGATTTGCGCGAAACCCTGGAGACGCTGGAGGAACAGAACATCGAGCTGGACATGGCGCGCAAGGAAGCGCTCAAGGCCAGTCAGGTGAAATCCGAATTCCTGGCCAACATGAGCCACGAAATCCGCACCCCGCTGAACGGCATAATCGGTTTCACGCGCTTGTTGTTGCGTTCCGGTCTCACCCCGCGCCAGCGCGACTACATGGAAACCATTCGCAAGAGTTCGGATTCGCTGCTGGCCATCATCAACGACATTCTCGATTTCTCGCGGCTCGAAGCCGGCAAGCTGAGCCTGGACCGGCTACCGCTCAACCTCTATGACCTGATCGAGGAAGTGCAGACCATGCTGGCGCCGCTGTCCCAGGAGCGCGGGCTGGAGCAGGCGGCGCTGGTGTACTCGGACGTGCCCGTGCATCTCATCGGCGATCCGCTGCGCCTGCGCCAGGTGCTGACCAATCTGGTGAACAATGCCATCAAGTTCACCGATGCCGGCTCCGTGGTCATTCGGGCCATGGTGGAAGATCAGCGCGACGGACGCGCCACCCTGAAGGTGACGATCACGGACACGGGCGTGGGCATGTCCGAGGAACGCCAGCGCGAACTCTTCAACGCCTTCACCCAGCTCGACCCCAGCGCCGCGCGCCGGGCCGGAGGCACGGGGCTGGGCCTGGCGATCTCGCGCCGGCTGGTGGAGGAAATGGGCGGCGAAATCGGCGTGGACAGTGCCGAGAGTGAGGGTTCCACCTTCTGGTTCACCCTGACCGCCGAGGTCGAGGAAGGGCTGCCGGACGGCGAGCGCTTTACCGCCTTCCAGGGGCAGTCCGTGTTCATGGCGGAACCCAACGAACAGGCGCGCACGGCGCTGTATTACATGCTCCGGTCCTGGGGCCTGGAGGTGACCGCGTTCACCCACCCCGCCGACCTGCAAGCAGCGCTGACCGACCGGAATACACCCCGCCCGGATTTCGCCATCGTCGGATTACCCGTGGGGGGCGAAGATGATACCGAGCTGGCGGCGCTGCTCGCGCGCTGCGAACAAGACGGCGAACGCATTATTGTGTTGCCGCACCATCTGGACCGCCTCAACGACCGCTTGCCGCAAGCGTCGCCGCGTTGCCGATTGCTCTCCAAACCCGCCACCCGGATGCGGCTCTACGACACCATGCTGGAGCTGGTGGATACCGACGCGCCGGCCCGCGCAGCACTACCGGCGCCGTCGATCGACCGGATCCGGGTCATGGTGGTGGATGACCATCCCGGCAATCTGCGCCTGACCCGGGTCTTTCTGGAAGAGCTGGGCGCGGAGGTGCTGGCCTGCACCTCTGGCGAGCAGGCCCTGGCAAGGCTGGAACACGAATCCGTGGATCTGATTTTCATGGATATTCAGATGCCGGACATGGACGGGCTGGAGACCACGCGCCGTATCCGGGCGATGCCGGGGCCAACGGCCCCGATTCCCGTGGTCGCGCTCACCGCTCATGCACTGTCCAGCGAGCGACGGGCCCTGCTGGACGAAGGTATGGTGGACTATCTCACCAAGCCGGTGACCGAGGAGCAGCTCCGCCACATGGTGACGAAGTGGGCCCGGGCTCGGACCACGGTCGCCGCGCCGGACGACGAAGCCGACCCCCCCATGGACACCGAAACCGCCCCACCGGATGACCCACCCGTGCTGAAACCGGAACTGGCGCGGCGCCGCTGCGGCGGTCGCGCGGAACTGGCCGCCGAGATGCACCAGATGCTGCTGGACAGTCTGCACGAGGAAACCCCGGCGTTGACCGAATTGCTGCGTGCAGGCAATCGGGCACAACTACTGGAAAATGTGCACCGCATTCACGGCGCCACCCGCTATTGCGGCACGCCCCGGCTGGAGGCCGCCACAGGGCGGGTGGAAGAAGCGCTCAAGACCCACGCGAACGACGACACCCTGAACCGGGAGATGGACACGCTGCTGCGGGAAATCGACCGGGTGCTGGCCGAGGATGATTCGGTCATGGGCGAAAACGAAGCCTAGCAGGCTGTTGGAAAACCCTTTGCGTGCTCAGCTTGGCCTGAAGCGTGCAGCTGGTGTACCTGGTTGCGACGGACAGGGTGATTGCCTTTCCGAGCGACAAAGTGCGGCAGGCGGGCGCTTCAGGCCGCGCCCCGCGGGTCTTGCAACAGCCTGCTAGTGTCCCTCGACCAGGGCGAAAGCCACCACATAAGCGTTTTCGTCACTCAGGCTGAGCCAGCAACGACGTCCGCCCAGCGCTTCCAGGTGGCGCATGGCCGTGCCGCGCAGCCGGGCATGGGGCTTGCCCCGGCGGTCGTGATCCACATAGATATCGCGCCAGCGCATGCCGTCGCGCAGGCCCGTGCCCAGGGCCTTGAGCACGGCCTCCTTGGCGGCAAAGCGCTTGGCCAGAAAACGGCCCGGATCGCGCGCCTCTTCCCATGCCACATGCTCTTCCAGCGCCAGCAAGCGACCGGCCAGGGGACGCCCCCGGCGCCGCAGGGCCGTCTCCATGCGCGCCACTTCCAGAATGTCGCTGCCGATGCCCAGTATCAATGCCGTGCTCCCTCCATGATGGCCCGCATGCTGCGCACGGCTTCGTCCAGGCCGGTGAGCACCGCGCGGGCGATCAGGCCGTGGCCGATATTGAGTTCATGAATGCCCTCCAGGGCGGCAATGGCCTCGGTATTGTGATAATGCAGGCCGTGGCCGGCGTTGACGATGAGCCCGGCCTCATTGCCCTGTTCCACTCCCGCGCGAATGCGCTCCAGCTCGCGCGCCTGTTCGTCTTCGGTGCGCGCGTCCGCGTAATGGCCGGTATGCAACTCAATGGCGGGTACGCCCATGCGCGCGGCAACCTTGATCTGGTCCGGGTCCGGGTCAATAAACAGCGACACCTGGACCCCGGCGTCGTCCAGGTGCGCACAGACAGGGGTCAAATGACGTTCCTGGCCGCGCGCATCCAGCCCGCCTTCGGTGGTGAGTTCGGCGCGTTTTTCCGGCACCAGACAGCAATGCGCCGGTTGCAGACGCTGGGCCATCCCGACCATTTCATCCGTGGCGGCCATTTCCAGGTTCAGCCGGGTCTGTAGCGTCTGCATGAGCAGTTCGATATCCCGATCCCGAATATGACGCCGGTCCTCGCGCAGATGGGCGGTAATGCCGTCCGCGCCGGCCTGCTCGGCCACAAGCGCCGCCTGAACCGGCTCGGGATAAGCTGTACCCCGCGCCTGCCGCAAGGTGGCCACATGATCGATATTCACGCCCAGCAAGGCTCGTTGCATCGGATTAATCTCCACGTCGAAACAGGCTTCGGCTTTTCAATGGCCGCTCACCCAGATGCGGCGCCAGCGCCGAACGCATCAATGCGCGCGCCCCATGGCGCGCGCGCTCGGTCCACTCACCGGCGGCCAGTTCCAGCAGCGCCTGCCCGTCCAGACCATTGCCGGCGGGCAACAGGCCCTGCTCCGGATAAAAGTGGTAGCGGCCCCGTGGATCCAGGGACGCGCCCTGTGCATCCCGGTCCAGCGGGAAACCGTAGCCCAGCTGTTCCAGCAATGCCATCTCGAAACGTCGCAGGACAATATCGTGTGCCGTGTCGCGCTGCAACGAGGTGAGCGTCTGTTCATAAAGATCCAGCAGGCCGGGCTGGGGATCCTCCCGGTGCAGCATCCGCGTTAGCAGTTCATTGAGATAAAAGCCGCAGTACAGGCCCCGGCCGTGCAGGGCCGGCCCGGGTCCGTCCGCCTCGATATGATCCAGTCGCGCCAGTTCACCACGTCCGCCCAGCGCGAAACACAGCGGCCGGAAGGGCTGGAGCAAACGATTCCGGCGCCCGGCCCGCGCCACGGCCCCGCAGCGCCCGCGGCTTTCGGTGAGCAACTCGATAACAAGACTGGTATTGCGGAAGGAGCGGCTGTGCAGGATCCAGCCGTGCTGGAGTTCACCTCTAGCGGTCACCACCGTATCCCAGCGAATGCAGCGCGCGTTCGTCATCGGACCAGCCGCCCTTCACCTTGACCCAGAGGTCGAGCCTGATGCGTCGGTCCAGCAAACGTTCGATGTCCTGACGCGCCTGGATGCCGATCTGTTTGATGCGCTCGCCGCCGCTGCCCACCAGGATCTTTTTCTGTCCCTTGCGTTCGACCAGAATGGTCGCCGCGATTTCCAGACGCTGGTCGTCCTCCTGCCACAGATCGATTTCCACGGTGACCTGGTGGGGCACTTCCTGGCCCAGTTGCCGCACCACTTTCTCACGCACAATCTCGGCGGCCATGAAACGCACGCTGCGGTCAGTGGGCTGTTCCGGATCGAACCAGAATTCACCCTCGGGCAGACGCCGGGCGAGCTCACTTTCCAGACGCTCCATGTTATGCCCCTTGAGCGCGGCCACGGGCATGATCTCGGCAAAGTCGAACTGCTGCGCGAGAAATTCCAGATGGGGCAACAACTGTTCCTTGTCCGTCTCCTGGTCCACCTTGTTGACCAGCAGCAGCACGGGAATGCCCGAACGCGGCAGCAACTCCAGCACCTGCTCGTCCGCCGGCGTCCACTTGCGTGCGTCCACCATGAAGCAGATGACATCCACATCCGACAGGGCCGATTCGGCCGCCTCGTTCATGTAGCGGTTGAGCGCACGCGTGTGCTCATGGTTGATACCGGGAGTGTCCGCGAAGACGATCTGATAATCGTCGCGCGAGAGAATGCCGTGAATCCGGTGGCGGGTTGTCTGGGGCTTGCGCGAGGTAATGCTGACCTTCTCGCCCACCAGGTGATTCATCAGCGTGGATTTCCCCACATTGGGCCGGCCCACCAGGGCCACCAGACCGCACCGGCTCATGCCGACTCTCCC
>CAJXLA010000055.1 GCA_913055795.1 uncultured Alcanivorax sp.
GCTGGAGCAGCCCATCGGTACCGCCGCCCCCAACATGGCCCGGCTTGCCGCCGAGCAATGCGAACAGGCCTTGCGCAACATGGAGCAGTCCGAGGGGCTGCTGGGGCGGGTGCGTCAGCTGGCGGCGGGTTATCTGCACGAGGAACGATCGCTGGATCGGGTGGCTGAGGCGCTTCACATGACGCCGCGCTCGCTGCGCCGGCGGCTGCGGGAAGTGGGCACCAGCTACAAGACGCTGGTGGAGGAAGTGCGTGCGCGCCGGGCGCGGGACTTGCTGGCCCATACCCGCTATTCGGTGGACCGGATCGCGCTGGAGCTGGGGTATCAGGATCCGTCGAATTTCGGCCGTGCCTTTCGCCGCTGGACCGGCCTCTCGCCCACGGTCTGGCGGCAGGAGAAAAGTTCCAGGGAGGAAGGGGCAAGGGGCAAGGAATAAGGCGGGGACGCCAAGGGCGTCCCGCGCATTTTTCTTTCGGCTTGATCAATGCATAAAAAAGGGGAGCCCGAGGGCTCCCCTTTACGCGTCGAGACGCCAGAACGCCTCAGGCGGCGCCGGTCATCATGTTGCGCAGCACATAATGCAGGATGCCGCCATGGCGGTAGTACTCCACCTCGGAGCTGGTGTCCAGCCGCGAGACCGCGTTGACGGTTTCCTCGCTACCGTCCGCCTTGCGGAAGACCACCTTGATGGTCTGGCCGGGTTCCAGGTCGTCACCGAGCTCGGGGATGTCCACGATCTCGTCGCCCTGCAGGCCCAGACTCTTGCGGTCCACGCCGTCCGGGAACTGCAGCGGCATTACGCCCATGCCGATGAGGTTTGAGCGATGGATGCGCTCATAGCTCTCGGCGATGACGGCGCGTACGCCCAGCAGCCGGGTGCCCTTGGCGGCCCAGTCGCGGCTCGAACCCGTACCGTACTCCGTGCCGGCGACGACCACGGTGGGAATGCCGTCATTGACGTAGCGCATGGCCGCGCCATAGATCGAGATGGTTTCGCCCTGGGGCCAGTGCTTGGTGTAGCCGCCCACGACTTCGGGCGTCATCTCGTTGCGGATGCGGATATTGCCAAAGGTACCGCGCATCATGACTTCGTGGTTGCCTCGGCGCGAGCCGAAGGAGTTGAAGTCCTTGGGTTCCACACCGTGCTGCTGCAGGTAGTGTCCGGCGGGGCTGTCCGCCTGGATGGCGCCGGCCGGCGAGATATGGTCCGTGGTGATGGAATCGCCCAGCAGCGCCAGAATGCGCGCGCCCTTGACCGGCTCGATGGCGGGCACTTCCGTGGTCAGCCCCTCGAAGAAGGGCGGGTTCTGGATGTAGGTGGAATCCGCCGGCCAGTCGTAGGTGACCGACCGCGGCACGTCCAGGGACTTCCACTCGTCGTCGCCCTCGAACACGGAGGCGTATTCGCGCTTGAACATCTCGCCGGTCACCGATTGTTGCAACTCCTGGATCTCGGCGCTCGACGGCCAGATATCCTTGAGATAGACCTTGTTGCCGTCGGAGTCCCTGCCGATGGGTTCATGCTCGAGATCGACACGCACCGTGCCGGCCAGGGCATAGGCCACCACCAGCGGCGGCGACGCCAGCCAGTTGGTGCGCACCGCCTGATGCACGCGGCCCTCGAAGTTGCGGTTGCCCGAGAGCACGGAGGCGACCATGAGGTCCTCGTCCTTGATGGCGCGCTCGATCTGATCGTCCAGCGGGCCCGAATTGCCGATGCAGGTGGTGCAGCCATAGCCCACCAGGTTGAAGCCCTGCTGGTCCAGCGCGTCCTGCAGGCCGGCTTTCTCCAGATATTCGGTGACCACCTTGGAGCCCGGCGCCAGCGAGGTCTTCACCCAGGGCTTGCGCATCAGACCCTTCTCGGCCGCCTTCCTGGCGACCAGGCCGGCGGCAAGCATGACGCTCGGGTTGGAGGTGTTGGTGCAGGAGGTGATGGCGGCAATCACCACGTCACCATCCTTGAGTTCATGCTTGTGGCCGTTGAGCTCGATGTTGGCCTCGCCGGCATGCGGGTCCGCGCCTACGGCGGCACCGCCGCCGCCTTCGCCTTCCAGGGCAGCTTCCGCCACGCCTTTCTCCTGTTCCAGCACCTCGCCGAAGACCCGCTTGATATCGGACATCGCTACCCGGTCCTGGGGCCGCTTGGGGCCCGCCAGGCTGGGCACCACTTCGTTGAGATCCAGCGACAGCGTGGACGAGAAGGTGGGCTCAGGGGTGCTGTCGTCGCGCCACAGGCCCTGTTTCTTGCAGTACTCCTCCACCAGCTTGATCGTCTGCTCGTCCCGACCCGAGAGCTCGAGATACTCGGTGGTGCGGTGATCAATGGGGAAGAAACCGGCCGTGGCGCCGTATTCCGGCGACATGTTGGAAATGGTGGCGCGGTCGGCCAGCGACAGATCCGACAGGCCCGGACCATAGAATTCCACGAACTTGCCCACGACGCCGTGCTTGCGCAGCATTTCGGTCACGGTAAGCACCAGGTCCGTGGCGGTGACACCTTCGCGCAGGCTGCCGGTGAGCTTGAAGCCCACCACTTCCGGGATGAGCATGGCAATGGGCTGGCCCAGCATGGCCGCTTCGGCCTCGATGCCGCCCACACCCCAGCCCAGTACGCCCAGGCCGTCGATCATGGTGGTGTGTGAGTCGGTGCCCACCAGGGTATCCGGATAGGCCCACTGCTTGCCGTCCGCCTCGCCGGTCCAGACCCCCTTGGCGAGGTATTCCAGGTTCACCTGGTGGCAGATGCCGGTGCCCGGCGGCACCACGCGGAAGTTGGAGAATGCATCCTGGCCCCAGCGCAGGAACTTGTAGCGTTCATGGTTGCGCTCGTATTCACGCTGGACGTTATCCGCGAAGGCCTGGGGATTGCCGTAGGCATCCACCATCACGGAGTGGTCGATCACCAGGTCCACCGGCGCCAGCGGGTTGATCCGCTGCGGATCGCCGCCGGCCTTCTGGATGGCGTCGCGCATGGCGGCCAGATCAACGATGCCGGGCACGCCGGTGAAGTCCTGCATCAGCACACGCGCGGGCCGGAAGGCAATCTCGCGCTTCGACGACGCATGCTCGGGCCAGCGCACCATGGCCTCGATATCTTCGGTAGTCACGGTGTTGCCGTCTTCCCAGCGCAGCAGGTTTTCCAGCAGGACCTTGAGGCAGAACGGAAGCTTTTCCACTTCGCCCCAGCCCTTGTCGGCCAGCTTGTTCAGATCGAAATAATGGTAGGACTGATCCCCTACCTTCATTTCCGCGGCCGTTTGCAGTGAATCCTGGCCGAACTTCATCATTTCCAACCCCTTCTATGCTCGGTTGTGCGATATGGCTTGACGCGCCCATCGCCGGCGCGCCGCCGCTGGTAATCCGTCCCGGTAAGGGCGCCGCCAGGCAGGCCGGCGGCGCGGGGGCACCTATGATACTTGACCCCGGGCGGGACAGAAAGCGTGCCCGTGAATTCCGGGTCGGCGGGGGCTTATCAAGCGACGCCGGGCTCGCGCGCACGCGCCGGGATTTGTAGGATAACGGCGCCCCGGGGCAAAAACGCCGCCGGATCCCGATTGCGCGCTGGAGGAGAAGCCCGACCGTGCCCCGAATTACCTCGCATGGCGGAGCCATGGAAGTCACCGGCTCCTGCCATCTGCTTGACTGTGGCGGACAAAAGATTCTGCTGGACTGTGGTATGCACCAGGGCGGCGACGCGGTTCGCCGTTTGAACAAGGAAAAGTTCGGCTTCAAGCCGGTGCGCATTGATGCCGTGATCCTCTCCCATGCGCATCTGGACCACTCGGGGCTGTTGCCGCGGCTGGTGCGCGCCGGATTCAAGGGCCCCATCTACTGCACCGCCGCCACCCGGAATCTGCTGGCCATCATGCTCGAGGATGCCGCCAATATCTATTTCCGGGATCTGGAAGAGATCAACAAGCGGCGCAAGCGCAAGGGCCAGCGCGAGGAAAAGGCCCAGTACGCCTGGCGGGATGTGGTCCGGGCCCTGGAGCAGTGCCGGCCGCTGGAATACGACCTGTGGCATGAACTGGACGGCGATATCCGGGTCAAGATGGAGGATGCCGGGCACATTCTGGGTTCGGCGGTGGTGAATCTGGACCTGCCGGCGGATGAATACGGCAAGGCCCACCAGCTGGTGTACTCGGGTGATCTGGGCAACGCGGACACCGTGATGCTGCGCCGCCCTGCGGTGCCCGAGCACGCGGATACCGTGCTCATGGAATCCACCTACGGCAACCGGGATCACAGGTCCCTGCGTGATACGCTGATCGAACTCCAGGAGATCATCGATCGTGCGGAGGACGAAGACGGGTGTGTTCTCATGCCCGCTTTTGCCGTGGGCCGGACCCAGGAACTGCTGTTTCACCTGGGCGTGATGTATCACCAGGGCCACCTTCAGGGCTGGCGCGTCTATCTCGACAGCCCCATGGCCATTGAAGTCACCCGGGTCTATGACCAGTGGTTCGATGCCATGGCGAAGCAGGACCAGCAAGTGCTGGATCATTATGACGCACGTTCGCTGGAGCAGTTCTTGCCCATTCTCACGCTCACGCCCTCCGTCGAGGAATCCATGCAGATCAACCGCTTGAAGAACCGGGTTATTGTCATTGCCGGCAGCGGCATGTGTACCGGCGGGCGTATTCACCATCATTTCAAGCACCGCATCTGGCGCGAGAACACCCATATCGTCTTTGCGGGCTTTCAAGCGCGCAATACGCCCGGTCGGCGCCTGGTGGACGGTGCCCGGACCCTGCGGATGTTTGGCGACGATTTCGCGGTCAAGGCGCAGGTGCATACTTTGGGCGGCTTTTCCGCACATGCCTCGCGTTCGGATTTGCTGGCATGGGCGGCTTCCATCGGCGGGCACCCGAAGTTTCGGCTGGTCCATGGCGAGCCGGAAGCGCTGGAAGTCATGCGAGACACGCTGGCCGAAAATGACCTGCCGGTGACCATTGCCCGGGCCGGGGAAACCGTGGATCTCGAATAATGCTGAACCAGGTGATGCAGGCCTTTGGCGGCATAGGTCTTTTCCTGCTGGGCATGTGGTTGATGACCGAGGGGCTGCGACTGGCTGCCGGCTCCGCCCTTGAGCGCTTGCTCGCCAGCTGGACCCGCAGCCGCCTCCGTGGCCTTGTCTCGGGCATGACCATTACCGCGCTGGTGCAGTCGTCCAGTGCGGTTACGCTGGCAACCCTGGGTTTCGTTAATGCCGGGTTGCTCGAATTCCGCCGCGCCATCTGGGTCGTTTTCGGCTCCAATGTAGGCACCACCTTTACCGCCTGGCTGGTGGCGCTGGTGGGGATCAAGCTGCATGTGGACATCCTGGCGTATCCATTGATCGGTATCGGGGCCCTGCTGCGGATTTTCGCCTCCGGGGTGCGCCTGCAGCATCTGGGCATGGCGCTGGCCGGCTTTGGCCTGTTTTTTCTCGGTATCGATGCCCTGGGGTCGGCGTTCGAGGCCATTGGCGAGCAGGTACGGTTTGCCCAGGGCGTAGGCAATGTGGTCCTCATGGTGCTGATCGGGGTCTTGCTAACCACTGCCATGCAATCGTCCAGCGCCGCCATCGCCCTGGTGCTCACGGCGCTCGCCGGTGGCGTGGTGGGGCTTGATGAAGCGGCCGCCGGCGTGATCGGCGCCAACATCGGCACCACATCCACGGCCCTGTTGGGCACCCTGGGTGCAACCGCCGAAGCGCGTCGGCTGGCCTTTGCCCATGTGGCCTTCAATCTGATGACCGGTGTCGCCGCCCTGGTGATACTGCCGCTGTTCCTGTGGCTGATCACGGAAGTGGTGGGTCGACCCGATGATCCGGCGATCACGCTCGCAGCCTTTCATTCCGCCTTCAATCTGCTCGGGGTCCTGCTGATCTGGCCGTTCGAGCCGTATCTGAGTCGCTGGCTCCAGCTGCGTTTCCAGCGTCGCCAGAGCAGTGTCACGGAGCCTCGGTATCTGGACCGAAATGTGGCCGCCGTGCCGCGGCTCGCGGAACGCGCCCTGGTGATGGAGTTGCGCGGCATGCTGGCCGAATATCCCGGTTTGCTGCAGGAAGCCGCTTCGACCGGTCGTGAACAGGGTGCCGCCAGCGCTATCCGCGAACAACGCCTCCAGCAAATGGGGGATTTCCTGACCGACCTATCCCGCAGTGCCTTGGGTGAGGAGCTCTCCGGCGAGCTCGCGCGTCTGTGGCGCGCGCAGCACAACCTGCTCAACATTGAGGAAAGTCTGACGGAGCTCGCGCGAGTACTGGGTGAACTGGAGAACGCCGATGCGCAATCACTGGTCCGGGCGCTGCGCGACTGGTTGCAGGAGCTCGCGCGGGTGTTGCGCGACGTGGAGCGTGAAGCGCCGGACGAGGTCCATTTCGACCGGCTGCGGGATGCTTATGAGCACGCCAAGATGCAAGTGCTCAACGCGGAGCTGGCCGCCACGGTGTCGCGGGAACGCATGGATGAGGCCCTGCAGGGCTGCTCGCACAGCCGGCGCGTGGCGGAGCAGTGGTTCCGGGCCTGGACGGTGCTGGCGGGGCTGAAATTCCCCCAGGCCGACGCCGGGAAAACGACCGGAACTCAGCCGGAATCCGGCGCGTAGTGTCGTTCGCCTTCGCCGGTTTCGCGCTCCCATTCCGGCGGCGCCCAGAGATGCTTCAGGCGTTGCCCCAACGGGCCCGGACGGGCCAGGTCGCGGACCAGAGCTACCAGTTCATGCAGCGTATGCCAGAGCGGATTGAATCCGCTCGGCTGGTTGGTGATGCCGTAGTCCACCGGTTCATCCGCGCTCTCTTCCACAAAGGTGCCGAACAGCCGGTCGAAGAGAATCAAAATCCCCCCATAGTTGCGGTCGATATAGCGCGGATTGCGGCCGTGGTGCGCGCGGTGGTGCGAGGGTGTGTTGAATACGAACTCGACCGCCGGATGCAGCTTGCCCACCCACTGGGTGTGGATGAAGTACTGATAGATCAGGTTGGCGCCCAGCATCAGCAGCACCGCCTCGGGCGCGAAGCCCAGCCAGACCACGGGCAAATAGAACAGCCAGTTGCCCACCAGGCTGTAGATGGGGCTCTGGCGCATGGCCGTGCCGAAGTTCATGTACTCGGAGGAGTGATGCGCCACATGCGCCGTCCAGAACCAGCGGATGCGGTGACTGGCGCGGTGAAACCCGTAATAGCAGAACTCCACCAGCCCGAAGAGCAGCACTCCCGTGACCGCGGTGAGCTCGATGGTGAACAGGCGGTGCTGGTACACGAAGTCATAGACCACCAGCACCAGAATGGCCATGAAGATCGCGTCCGCCAGCAGATAGAGCGCGCCCAGGCTCATGCTCGCCGCGGTGTCCTTCGGCCGGAAGATGGCCCGGCCCCGGAAATGCCAGGCCTCGGCGGCCAGGAACAACAGGAAGACCGGCACCAGGCTCAACAGGGTCAACTCCAGTGTGCCCAGTGAACGCAGCAGCTGTGACAGGAAATCCATCAGGGTTGGCTCCTCGGGTTCTTGATGGTGGCCCATGGTGCCGCCGCGAGCGGTCCGCGGCTTGACAGGCCGCGTCGATTCGTTGACAAATCACGCCATGAGCGCAAATGCGGTGGCGGTGCCCTATGCCCGCCTGCTATTCGAGTTTCTCGAGCGCGAGGGCCTGGATCCCGAGGCGGTAATCGGGGTCCCGGCGTCCGCGCTCGACCGGCGCGAACGGGTGCCGGTGCCCGAGTGGCGCGGCTGGCTGGAGCGCGCGCAGGCCGCGGTGAACCGGCCGGCGCTGGGGCTGGAGGTGGGGCGGTTGATCACGCCCCGGCATTTTGGGGTGCTCGGCTACACCGTGTTGCACTGCCAGCATCTGGCCGCCGCCCTGGCGCGCATGGAGCGCTACCACCGGTTGGTCTATGACGTGAATCCGGTCCAGTGGCGGGTCGAGGGGGCGGACGCCCTGGTGGAGTGGGGCATCGAGCGCGGCCGGCCCGGCCAGCTGGTGGACGAGACCGGGCTGGCGGCGGTGGTGCAGTTCGCCCGGGATATTACCGCGGCCGACTGGGCTGGCGAATGGGCTTGGCCCTTGCGCGATGTCTGGTTCGTCAATCCGCCCCCGGACGACCCGGGGCCCTACGAGGCCTTCTTCGATTGCCCGGTGTATTTCGGGCAACCCCATACCCGGCTGCGGTTCGCCGCCGACTGGCTGGCGCGGCCGTTGCGCCAGCCGGACGCCGATTTGCTCGCCATCCTGGATGAAAAGGCCGAAACCCTGCTGGCGGCCGAGGCCGAACGGGATCCGCGCCCGGACCCGACGCGGGACTGGCGCCGGCAACTGGCGGGGTTGCTGCGCGACGGCGATGCGTCGCTCGCCCGGCTCGCCGAGGTCAATCATGTCAGCCCGCGCACCCTTCAGCGCCAGCTGGCCCGCGCGGGCATCCGCTATCAGGCCCTGCTGGACGAGACCCGGCTCATGCTTGCCCGCGACTACCTGGCCGATCCCCGCCTGGAACTCGCCGAGATCGCCCAGCTGCTCGGCTTCTCCGAACAGAGTGCCTTTACCCGGGCTTTTCGCCACTGGATGGGCGAGCCCCCGGAGCGCTGGCGACGCCGACCAAGAGTCGGTTAACCGGCCAGGAGTTTGTCCTCTGCCTTCTCCAGCGCCCGTAATGGACCGTACAGGATTACGGTATCGCCGGCCTGCAGAACCAAATCGGCATCCGGGCGGCTGATGCCGTAGTCCTCGCGCTTGATCTCGCGCACCGTCACGTCCAGCCGCTCCAGGCCCGTGTCGTCCAGGCGCCGGCCCGCACTGCGGGATTCATCGTCCAGCGTGATGGCATGCAGCATGCGGTAAGGCTTGCCTTCGTTGTTCATGCGCGGGAAGTTCTCCCCGTGATAATAGCCGCGCAACAGCTGATAGCGCTCGCGCCGGGACTGGCGCAACGTGTTGAGCACTTCGTCGAAGGGCCGGTCCATCAGCAACAGGGCCTGGGAGGTGAGCATCAGTGAAGCTTCCAGGGTTTCCGGCACCACTTCGGTGGCGCCGGCGTCCTTGAGCGTGTCCAGGTGGGTGTCATCACTGGTGCGCACCAGGATCCGCAGATCCGGACGCAACTCCCGGACCGAATGCAGGATCTTGCTCGCGAACCGGGTGTCGTCGAAGGTGATGACCAAAAGTTTTGCCTGGTGGATACCGCTCTTTTCCAGAATATCGGTGTGCGAGGCGTCACCGAAGAGAATGCGCTCGCGCGCCGCCGAGGCTTCTTCCACACGCACCAGGTCGGCGTCGATGGCGATCCAGGGCAATCCGAACTCATGAAAATAACGCCCCAGCACCTGGCCCACACGCCCGTAACCGCAAAGGATGACGTGATCCGCCTCCTCCGGGACACTGATGGGCTCCTGCAGTGCGGCGACCTGGTTGTTGCCGCGCCGCAGCAACCAGCGCGCCCAGGGCTGGCTGTACCGGATCAGTGCCGGGCTTACCGCCATGGTGACCACAATGACGGCAATCACCAGTCCGGCCTGCTGGCTGGAAAAGAACCGGTGCTGCACCGCCAGCATGATCAGCACGAAGCCGAATTCGCCCGCCTGCGCCAGTACCGTGCCCGCCCGCACCGCGGGTTCGGTCTTTTCGCCGAGCGCACGGAGCAACAACGAGATCAGCACGCCCTTGGCCAACAGCAGCGCGAGCGCGGCCAGCAGGATCCAGTACCAGAACGCCAACGCCAGGCCCGGGTCCACCAGCATGCCCACGCTGATGAAGAACAGGCCCAGCAAAAGGTCGCGGAAGGGCCGGATATCGGATTCGATCTGGTGGCGGAACTGGCTTTCGCCCAGCATCATGCCCGCCAGGAAGCCCCCCAGTGCCATGGACAGTCCCAGCGCATGGGTGACCCAGGCAGCCAGCAGTGCCAGCAGCAGGGCGGTCATGACAAAGACTTCGCTGGAGCGTGTGCGCAGCGTTTCCTCCAGCAGCCGGGGCAGCACCCACTGTCCTACTGCGTAGATGCCGGCAAACAACGCCACCGCCCTGGCCAGCATGAGCCCGGACGCGATCAGGGGATCCCCCTCCGAGGCCGCCAGGGTGGGCAGCAGCACCAGCATGATGACCGCCGCCAGATCCTGAAACAGCAGGATGCCCGTGGCGTTGCGGCCGTAGCGGGTGTTCACATCGCTGCGTGCGATCAGTTCCCGGATCACGATGGCGGTGGAGGACAAAGCCAGGGCACCGCCGGTGACCAGAGCCACGCCGGGCGCGAAGCCCAGCAAATGCATGACGCCGGTCACCAGTGCGCCGATACCCAACACCTGTACCGGACCCGCGCCCAGCACGATATGGCGCAGTGCCACCAGGCGCGGAATGGAAAACTCCAGCCCCAGCGAGAACAGGAGGAAAACGATGCCGAATTCCGCCAGATGCAGGATGCGCTCGGTGTCTTCCACCAGGGCGAAACCGGACGGACCGGCGACCAGCCCCACCAGCAGGTAGGCCACCACATCGGGCAGCTGCAAGCGCCGAAACAGGGTTACCGCAACCACGGCCGCCGCCAGCAGGGCGACCACCAGCGTCAGATTATCCATGGATATGGTTTTCGTCCGGCATGAAAATCAGATCCGTGACGCCATAGTCCACGCCAAACTGGCTCATGGCGGCGGTAATCTGGCCCCGGTGGTGCGTCTGGTGATTGAACAGATGCGCCAGAACCGTATGCGTGGGGAAGCTGCGGTGTTCACCGGAGCGCGCCGAGGTGTAGGTGACGGGTGTTTCCAGGTCGGCGTCGGTCAGCCCTTCCACGAGCTCCGCGAGCTTGCGATCGGTTTTCTTGCGCTGCAGCCGCAGCTGAGCGAAATCGCTGTAGAGTTCCTGGTCCAGGGAATCCACCGCATAGCTTTGATCCTGCAGCCGGGCCAGCCAGAGCCGGTCCACCAGCAGCAGATGGTTGAGCGTGCCGTGAATGGAGTCGAAAAAAAGTCCCACGTCCTGTTTGCGGCGTTCATCCGGCACATCGCCGAGATGGGCATAGAGGTTCTTGTTCATCCAGGCGTTGTAGTGCGCCAGCTCCCTGAACAAACTCAGCATGATGGCTCCCCCTTGGTTCGGTCCCCCCCCAGTTTACAAGCTGATTCGCCCGGTTGTATTGAATCCTCGCACGAATCCGGTAAGTAGAAAGTGGCAAGCAGAAAGTCGCAAGAGACAAGGCGCGGGCGCCAGAGGCGCCCGGCTCCACCTCTTTTGTCTTTCGGCCTGGTTCTTGCGTCTTGGATTGGCGCGGGTGGACCTTTCCGGAGCCGGGCGTTCGCGGCACAGTTCGGGCTTCGATTGCAGCTTGAGCCTTGTATGCGCGAACGTCAGGTGTACAGCGACGATGTCCGTCTTCATGTGGTGGAAGCGGGGGACCCGGCCCGGCCGGGGCTGGTGCTGCTCCACGGCTTTCCCGACTGCCATGCGGTCTGGCAGGCCCAGATCGAGGCGTTGTCCGATGAATTCCATGTGATTGCCTTCGATATGCGCGGCGTGGGCCGCAGCAGTCGTTCCGGCCGTTCGAATGCCTATCACATGGATTATCTCGCCGCCGACCTGACGGCGGTAATCGATGCCACCCGGGGTGCCGGTGCCCGGGTGCATCTCGCCGGGCACGACTGGGGCTCCATTATCGGCTGGAATTATCTCCGCCGACCGGAGGGGCGGACCCGGGTGGCCAGCTGGACCAGCATGTCCGGTCCGGATCTGGACATGCTCTGGGACTGGGTCAACCGGAAGCTGAAAAGCGGCCGGCGGGACCAGGTCCGGGATGCCCTGCATCAGCTGCGCCATTCCTGGTATGTCTTCGCCTTCCAGGTGCCCGGGCTCGCCCGGGGACTGTTCGGCGCGCTGGGCGCGCGGGCGTGGCGCCGGGTACTGCGTGCCGGGGGCGTGCCGGCGGATCATCCCTATCTGGAAGCGACGGCGGCCCAGGCGCGTGCGCTGACGCTGGAGCCCATCAAACTGTATCAGCAGAACGGGCTGAAGCCGGCGCGCGCGCCGGCGCCGAGCCGGGTGGACACGCCCACCCGCCTGCTGATCTGCCGGCGGGATATTTTTGTGCGTCCCTGTGTCTTTGAATACCTGGACGACTATGTGCCCGATCTCACCCGGGTGGAAATCGACGCCAATCACTGGGCGCAGTGCTCGCACCCGGACATCGTGACCCAACAGATCCGCGTCTTCGCGCGCGAACAGGCCAAGCGGGAGGAACACTCATGAAGGATTTCACGAACAAGTGGGTACTGGTCACCGGCGCCGGCAGTGGCATTGGACGCGAAACCGCGCGCGCCTTCGCGGCAAAGGGGGGCCGCCTTTTGCTCGTCGATGTGAACGACGAGGGCAGTGAACAGACCAGGCGGATGATTGCCGACGCCGGCGGCGAGGCTCGCGTGTTTCACGCGGATGTCAGTGACGCCGGGGCCATGCAGGCGCTGGCGGAGCAGATACACGGCGAGATTCCGGCCGTGGATGTGCTGGTGAACAATGCCGGCATCGGCAGTGCCGGGCGTTTTCTGGATGTGTCCCTGGAGACCTGGCGCCGCGTGGTCGATATCAATGTCATGGGGGTGGTGCACGGCTGTCATTACTTTCTGCCCAGGATGGTCGAGCGCGGCAGCGGTCATGTCGTCAATATCGCCTCGGCAGCCGCCTTCCTGGCCATGCCGGACATGCCCGCCTATGCGAGCAGCAAGTTCGCGGTGCTGGGCCTGAGCGAATCCCTGCGTTCGGACATGGCGGAGTATGGTATTGGTGTGAGCGCCATCTGTCCCGGGATCATCAACACGCCCATCGTGTCTACGGCGATCATGGAAGGCGAGATGGCCGGGCGCGACAGTACCCGTCAGCGCATCGTGGATCTGTATCAAAAACGCAACTATACCCCCGAGCAGGTGGCGCGGGCTGTTCTTCGCGCCGTGCGGACCAATACCGGGGTCAAGCCGGTATCGCCGGAAAGCTGGGCGATGTACTACAGCAAGCGTTTGATGCCCGGGTTGGTGAGCCGGCTGACGCGGCGGGGATCACCACTGTCGGAGTGAACCGGCAGGGGGCCGGATTTCGACGGGCTCAGTGCCAGACGCCGCTCGGGTTGTCTACCTGTTTCAGGTATTCCTCGGCGCTCAGGTGTTCGGGGTCGCCTTCTTCCAGCCGCTGGTGCAGCTGTTCGCGCAGATTGCTGACCACTGACGTCATGACACTGAGGGTTTCCTCGACCTGTTCAATGGTAGCCAGGAGATCCTCGGACTCATCGTCGTGCTGATCGCTCATGATAGACTCCCTGGAGCAGGCCCTCCGCGCCTGCGGATACCTTGATCGCAGCACAGATTGCCCCGAACATCAAGCTCAGGCGCGGGACTCGATCTGGCTCGAGCCCAGCGCCAGGCGCTGTTCGCGCTGACGATGCTGCAGGAAGCGGCGACGGCGAGTCTGCTGGCGATGGATGTTGCGGTTTCGTCGCGGTCGAGACGGTCGTGCTGCCATGAAGCGGATTCCTGCTACCCGGACGCCTTTATTATTGCTTACGCATGCTTACGGGTAAACGGTTGTCGCCGGCCGGCCGGGCGCGTATAACAAGCCACATCGGGCATCGGGCAATAATGACAACGCTTGAGGAGAGGTCATGACCACCGAGGTAGACAATCCCCCCTACATTTTGATTGTTGAAGACGACGAACGTCTGGCCTCGCTGACCCGCGAATACCTGGAAAACAACGGCCTTACGGTGGCGGTCGTGGAAGATGGGGATACGGCGATTGAGCGTATCCGCAACGAACAGCCGGATCTGGTGGTCCTCGATGTGATGCTGCCCGGCACCGACGGGCTTACAGTCTGCCGTCAGGTCCGCGACAGCTACCATAACCCCATTCTCATGCTCACCGCGCGCACCGATGACATGGATCAGGTGCTGGGGCTGGAAATGGGCGCCGATGATTATGTCCCCAAGCCGGTCAAGCCCCGGGTCTTGCTGGCGCGCATTCGGGCGCTGCTGCGCCGCGTGGAAACCGATCAGCAGAGCGTGGAAACGGAATCGCGGCTGGAATTCGGTAACCTGGTCATCGACAACGCCTCCCGGGAAGTCACCCTGGACGGCGAAGCAGTGGATCTGACCAGTGCGGAATATGATCTGCTCTGGCTGCTCGCCTCCAATGCCGGCACCGTTCTTTCGCGCGAGACCATTTTCGAGCAGCTGCGCGGCATTCAGTACGACGGCCAGGATCGCTCCATTGATGTGCGCGTATCCCGCATCCGGCCCAAGGTGGGCGATGACCCGGACAACCCGCGCCGCATCAAGACGGTGCGTTCCAAGGGCTATCTCTTCGTCCGGGATACGGCGCAGCAGTGAATTCCATATTCGTCCGCATCTATGGGGGCATGTTGCTGGCCATGCTGATCATCGGCGGGCTCGCCTATGGCGCCGTGCAGCTGGTCAACGACCATCGCGCCGATGAATACCGCAAGGAGATGGCCCAGGGCACCTTCTATTTGATGGCGCGGGGCCTGGCCCGGCATGAAGCGCAAGAGGAGCGCGAGCGCTGGCAACAGGTACTCGGCCGCCTGCTGGGCTCGGACGTGGAGGTTCGCGAGCGCGCGCAGCTGGACCTTGAAACGGAGGCGCTACAACGCCTGGAGCGCGGGCGCGTGGTGTTGCAGCTCAATAACGAGGCGGGCTATGCGGATATCTACCACAAGCTGCCCGATGAAAACCGCTTCGTCTATACGCGCATGACCAAGGTGGGTGAACAGCAGGCCCGGGCCACGGCCCTGCTGATTCTGGACGAACTGGCGCAATATTCGCGCGAGCAATGGCCCGCGGAACTGGAACGCATCCGCAAGCAGTTCGGTTTTCCCATCCAGCGCGTGCCTCAGGAGCAGCTGAACCTGGACCGGGAGCAGGAACAGCGCATTGAGCGCCGGGAAGTGGTGATTGCGCTGGACGACAGCGCCAACCAGTCCCAGTCCTCGGTGGATGTCTACGCGCCCATCGGCAACACCGGCGATGTTCTGGTGCTGGGCCCGCTGCAATTGTTCGACCGGTGGCCGGTGGAGATGCTCGTCATCGTGGGGCTGGCCGGTTTGCTGGGCATGGCCTTCGCCACCTATCTGCTGGTGCGTCCCTTGCAGGGCCGGTTGCGGGATCTGGAGGGCAGTGTGCGCGAAGTCGGCGCCGGCAACCTGGATGCGCGTGCCGAAGTGCGCGGGCATGATGCCGTGGGTCAGCTGGCCGCCACCTTTAACGGCATGACCGAGCACATTCAGCGCCTGATCCAGGCGCAGCGGGAAATGACCCGCGCCGTTTCTCATGAACTGCGTACGCCCGTGGCGCGTATCCGCTTCGGCCTGGAAATGCTGGCCGATGTTGCCGATCCGGAGAAACGCCGCAACAAGCTGGAAGAGCTGGATCAGGACATTGATCAGCTGGACGAGTTGATCGACGAGATCCTCACTTTTGCGCGCCTGGAAGAAGGCACGCCCACCCTGGAATTCAAGCCCGTGGACATGCCCGCCCTGCTGGAGCAGATCGAGCGCGAGCTCACGCCCATCAGCGGCGATATCCTGATCTCGATTGATGCCGGCGGGGTTGCCGGCGACGAGTGTTTCGCCGAGGGGGAAGAGCGTTATCTGCACCGGATTCTGCAGAATCTGGTCACCAACGCCATGCGGTATGCGCACGCCCGGGTGATCGTGCGTTATCGTGCCGAGGCCCATTGGGCCGTGCTGGAAGTGGAGGATGACGGCCCGGGTATTTCCTCGGCGGAATACGAACGCATTTTCAAGCCCTTCGCCCGACTGGATCAGAGCCGGCACCGCTCCAGCGGCGGTTATGGTCTGGGGTTATCCATTGTCCAGCGCGTGGTGGAGTGGCACGGAGGTGGCGTGACTGTGGATTCCGGGGTCCTGGGCGGCGCCCTTTTCCGCGTGCGCTGGCCGCGCCGCCGTGACGCGGCGCATGTGCTGTCCGGGTAACAGCTGGTTACATTGCGCCAACAGCCCCGCTACAGATTCAACCCGTCCTTGTGGTCATACTGATCACAGATTCGATGCGAGAGCGAGCGCACGAAGCAAGAGCGAGTTTGAAGCCTCTCCCCCTGATGTTGTGGCTTATCGACCCGTCCCTTTGGACGGGTCTTTTTTATGCCCGCCCGTTGTCACGCCCATCCGTTGATCCCCGGCTTTCTTTATGCGTCTGTTCGGTTACCCTTGACTTGTTCACAGTGAATCCCGCCAGGGGGAGCAGCCCATGAGTGATTACCTGATGGCCATTGATCAGGGGACCACCAGTACGCGGGTGCTGGTCTTTGATCGAGACGGCGCCGTGCTGGGCCAGGCCCAGAAGGAATTCGAGCAGTATTACCCCGCTGACGGCTGGGTGGAACACGACGCTCGCGAGATCTGGACGGATACGCGCAGCCTGTGCCAGCGCGCATTGAGCAATGCCCGGTGCGACGCCACGGCCATCGCCGGCATCGGCATCACCAATCAGCGCGAAACCACGGTGCTCTGGGACCGGGCCACGGGCGAGCCGGTGGCGCCGGCCATTGTCTGGCAGGACCGGCGCACGGCCGAGGCCTGTCAGGCCCTGCGCGAGGCCGGCCATGAGACCCAGGTGCAACAGCGCACGGGCCTGCTGCTGGACCCCTATTTTTCCGCGTCCAAGCTCGCCTGGCTGCTGGATCATGTCCCCGAGGCCCGCCGCCGCGCCGAAGGGGGCGAACTGGCGTTCGGCACCATGGACTGCTGGCTGCTCTGGAACCTTACTGGTGGCCGGG
>CAJXLA010000056.1 GCA_913055795.1 uncultured Alcanivorax sp.
AGTGAAGGTCGCTTTGAGCAAGCCATTGAAGCACTGGAAGACGCCGCGGTGATTGCCCGCCGGCGACGAGAGCACATAGTGTTCGAGCCCCCCAGCTGCTCCGCGCTGCTGGCCCGCTGCTACCTGCAGGCACTCAGCGTGGGCGAGCCGGTACTGCTCAGCGACGAACAGATGCAGGCCGTGCTGGAGAAATTCCATGGCTACCGCCGCAATGCGCAGTCCAGCGACGCGACGGGCCCGATCTGACCGGGGCGCGTTTCACGACCGGAGCTTCCGGCCACCCAACCACCAGCGATAAACGGCCAGCATCAGCGCCAGCGTCCAAAGATTGGCCACGACATCGTCCAGGACCATCCCGCTTGCGCCACCCAGCCCCTCGATCCAGGCGGCGGGCGGCGGCTTGATGCCGTCGGCAACCCGGCTGAGCACGAAGGCGACCACGAGTCCCCCGGGATCCTTGCGTGACGGCAGAAACGAAACCGCCACCGGCAGGGTCAGGAGCTCGTCCGCAACGACCCAGACTGGATCGGACAGTGGCCCGCCGCGTACACCCTGTGCGCACACCGGAACCGCAACCAGTACCAGGGCGGTCACCCCGACCCCCCGGAACACCGGTGGCCAGGCGCTCATCATCCGGCCGATCAACAGGCCCGGCAGCGCACCCGCGGTGGCCCCGATCCAGGGCAACCAACCTAGCCCGAGGCCGCCGGCGAGCCAGGCCCAGGGCGTGTCCGGTCCGTTCGTCAACCGGAAGGCGAGAACCGACCCCACAAGCGCTGCCGAACCGACCAGACCGAGCACGAGCAATCCAGGGCCGCCCCGCAGCCTCACAGCGCCGCCAGCCCCCGTTTCAGGTCGTCAATCAGGTCATCCACGTTTTCCACCCCGGCGGAATAGCGGATCAGGCTCTCGGGGATGCCCATCGCCTTGCGCTCTTCCATGGTGAGTTCCACATGGCTGGTCACCCGCGGCGGACCGATCAGCGTGGCCACCGAACCGAGACTGGCGGCCGCGTGCGCATGGGTCAGGTTGGGCACCAGTTGCTTCACCTGGTCGAAGTCACCATGCAGCGAAAAGCTGAGCATGCCACCGAAGCCGTCCATTTGTTTGCGCGCCACATCGTGATTGGTGTGAGCAGGCAGGCCCGGATAGAACACCTGATCCACCTTGTCGTGGTCGTGCAGGAACTCGGCAATGCGCTGGCCGTTTTCGTTGTGCCGCTGCATGCGCAGTTCCAGGGTCTTGAGTCCGCGCAGGATCAGATACGCCGAATTGGCATGCAAAGTGGCGCCGTTGATCTCGCGGTAATGATAGACCCGGTCAACGATTTCCCTGGGACCGCAGACGATGCCACCCATGGCATCGGAGTGACCATTGAGGTACTTGGTGGCACTGTAGAGCACGATATCCGCACCCAGCTCCAGCGGCCGCTGGTTCACCATGGTGGCGAAGGTATTGTCCACGATTACCAGCGCACCCACTTCATGGGCCACGCGTGCCAGGCGTTCGATATCCACCACCTTGAGCAGCGGATTGGTGGGCGTTTCCAGATAGAGCAGCTTGCAGCCCTTGCGCACCTCTTCCTCGATGGTATCGAAGTCCAGGGTGTCGCACAGGCAGCAGTCCACCTTCATGCGCGGCAGGAACTCGAGAAAGATCTTGTTGGTGCCACCATAGGTATCCTTGATGGCCACGGCCCGATCACCCGGTTCCAGCAGGGTATAGAGCGTATTGCTGATGGCGGCCATGCCGGTGGAAAAGCTCACCGCTTCCTCGGATCCCTCCAGCGAACTCATGGTCACTTCGAGCGGGCGGACGGTGGGATTGGTGTTGCGTGAATAGATGTGGCCGGGCTTGCGATCCAGCGCCACATCAAACCATTCGTCCATGTCGTAATAGCCGAAGGTTACGCTGTGGTGAATGGGCGTAGCCACGTCCTCGCCCGCCACCGGCGGCAGATGGCCGGCCCAGAGCGCGCGCGTGCTGAAGTTTTTGGGATCGTCCGTCATGGGTTAGCTCCTGTCGTTCGAGGCGCGGTCAACCCGCTAGCCTGGGTTCGATGTAATCGAGCAGATCGGCGATCGAGCGCATGCGCGCATAGTCGCGATCGGGAATATTGACGCCGAGACGCTTGTGAATGGCGGTGACCAGATTCACCGCGTCCATGGAATCCAGATCATATTCGTCCTGCAGGCTGGCATCGTCTTCCACCATCGCCGTGTCGATATCCGGCGCGATATCCGACAGCTCCTGCAGAAGAATCGAGCGCAGTTCGTCGCGGTTCACAGGGCCTCCGGTTGCTGTAGCCATTGTTCGATGTCGTTGAGAAAGAGTGCACCCAGATGACCATCGCAGACACGGTGGTCGGCGGCCAGGGTCACATCCACCGCCGGGCGCACGGCCAGGCCATCGCCCACGGCCATGGGCCGCGGACGCGGCCGCCCGAAACCGATCATGGCCACCTGGGGCGGATAGATCACGCCCCAGGCGCTGTCCACGCCGCGATCCCCCAGGGCGGTTACCGTGGCCGTACCCCGGCTCATTTCCGAGCTTCGCAGACCTCCGCCGCGGGCGCGCTGGACGAGATCACGCAAGCGTTCCATGAGTTCGGGTACTGTGAGCCGATCGCCGTCGAGCATGGCCGGCGCCACCAGCCCGCCGCCGCGCAGATGTACCGCCATGCCGAGATTCACCGCCTCGCTGGCCTCGAAACCGTTTTCGCCGTAGTGGCCGTTGAGGCCACCGTGCTTCGCCAGCGCCCGGGCCGCGGCCTTCATGAAGAGCGCGGCCGGCAGCAGCCGCTCGTCCGGGGCACGGTCGCGGTTGTATTCGTCCAGCCAGGTCTGCGCCGCATGGAGATCCACGGTATGGGCCAGATAGTAATGCGGAATCTCGCGCTTGGACCGGCTCATGGCCGCGGCAATGGCCCGGCGCATCTCGTCGCGGTCGAAACCGGCGGTCTTCGCCTGCGTGCGCGGCGCGGCCCCCTTATCGAGATCCCGCAACACGATTGATCCCTCGGGCCCGCTGCCTTCGATACCGGAAAGATCCAGCCCCAGCTCCCGAGCCTTGCGCCAAGCCGCCGGCGAAACCCGAACCTCCTCCGGACTTTTCCTCTCCGCTATGTTTTTCCCCGGAGCCTCTTTGCCTGTCTCGCGCCTCGCCCCGCGCGCCTCGGGCCTGCTTTCTTGCCCCTTGCCCCCTGCCCCTTGCCCCTGTCCAATCCGCGCCAACGGCGCCCCAACCGCCACCTCCGCACCCTCATCGACATAGAGCTCCTCGACGATGCCATCCTCGAACACCTCCACATCGAGTACGGCCTTGGATGTTTCCACGGCGGCGATCAGCTGCCCCTGCTCCACCCGGTCGCCGACACGGACCTTCCACGCCACCAGCTTGCCGGAGTCCATGTCCGCGCCCATGGAGGGCATGGTGAAATCACTCATGGCGCCTCCCCGAGCAGCCGGCGCGCGGCGGAAACAATGGCATCCACGCTCGGCAACGCAGCGGCTTCCATGTGACGGGCATAGGGCACGGGCACCTCGGCGCTGCACACGCGGGCCGGCGGCGCGTCCAGGGACCAGAAGGCCTGCTCGTTCAGGGTGGCCATGATCTCGCCGGCGAGCCCGCCCGTCTTCCAGCCTTCGTCGACGATCAGGGCCCGGCCGGTATGGCCCACGGATTCGACGAGTGTCTGGGTATCCAGCGGCCGCAGTACCCGCAGATCGATCACCTCCGTTTCGATGCCTTCGCCGGCCAGTTGGTCCGCGGCCTCCAGGGCCTTGTACAACGAACCGCCATAGGTGATGAGACTCAGATCGCGGCCCTCGCGGCGAACCGCCGCTTTCGCGATATCCACGCCTTCGGGCCGCGGCTCCAGGGTGCCCGTATGGTTATAGAGCATCACATGCTCGAAGATCACCACGGGATTGGGATCCTGGAGCGCGGCCCAGAGCATGTAGCGCGCATCGGTGGGCGTGGCCGGCGCCAGCACGCGCAGGCCGGGCACATGGGCATACCAGTTCTCCAGGCTGTGCGAATGCTGCGCCGCCACCTGACGCCCGGCACCGGTGGACATGCGGATCACCACGGGCATGCTGAACTGGCCCCCGGACATGTGCAGCACGGCGGCGGCCGTATTCACGATCTGATCGATGGCCAGCAGGGAAAAGTTCACCGTCATGATCTCGACTATGGGCCGCATGTCGCCCAAAGCCGCGCCCAGCCCGGCGCCGGTAAAAGCGTTCTCGCTGAGCGGGGTATCCTGAATGCGCTCCGGTCCGTATTCGGCGAACAGGTCATGGGTCACGGCATAACAGCCGCCATACCGGCCGATGTCCTCGCCCAGGAGAAAGACGCGTTCGTCATGGGCCAGCGCCTCGTCGAGGCCCGCATGGAACGCCTCGCGCAGGTTCACTTCCGTTGTTTCGGATGCCGCCGCCGGCGGCGGCTCGAAACGCTCCGGCAACGGCAGGCTGACGAAGGTTTCCAGATCCGCTTCATCTTCCCATTCCGCGTTCTCCGCGATTTCCACCGCCTTGTCGATCTCTGCGGCAATCTCGTCTTCCATTTTCTCGCGTTCACCGTCGTGCAGCAGATGGTTCTCGTCCATCCAGTGCGCCAGGCGGTCGAGGGGATCACGTTGTTTCCATTCCGCCACTTCGTCCTTGTCGCGGTAGAGCTGCGGATCGAACATGGAATGGGCGCGAAAGCGGTAGGTGTCGCACTCGAGAAACAGCGGCCCCTGAAGCGCACGTACCTTCTCCAGCGCCGAACGCGCGGACGCCTCCACCTGGACGATGCTCATGCCGTCGAGGTGTTCGGACGGCACGCCCATGGCCTTGGCCTTGCGATGAATGCGCGTTTCCGCGTGCTCCACCTCCAGTGGCGTGCCCATGGCATAGTGGTTGTTCTCGCACACGAACAGCACCGGCAACTGCCAGAGCGCCGCCAGATTCAGGCTTTCGTAAAAGGCGCCCTCGGCCGCGGCGCCGTCGCCGAAGAAACAGACGGTGGCGCGCTCGATGCCGCGGCGCTTGTCCGCCAGTGCCAGACCCACGGCCAGCGGAATACCGCCGCCGACGATGGCATTGCCGCCGAAGAACCGCGCCTCGCGGTCGAACAGATGCATGGACCCGCCGCGTCCCCGGCTGCACCCGCTCACCTTGCCGTACATCTCCGCCATGACCTTTTCCATGGGGATGCGGTTCAACAGCGCATGACCGTGTTCGCGGTAATGCGACACCACCGCTTCGTCCTTGCCAACGTTGTGCATGACGCCGGCACCCACCGCTTCCTCGCCGATGCAGACATGAAGAAAACCGCGGATCTTTTCCTGCGTATAAAGCTGCACGCAGCGTTCCTCGAACCGGCGCACGCGCAGCATCTGCCGCAGCATGTCCAGGGTATGCTCGCGCGACATTCTCGGTTTGCGCTGGGCGCTGGCTTCGTTCATTGGTCGCTTCCCTCCAGGGTGGACAGATCCCCTTCCGGCAGCCCCAGCTCCCGTGCACGCAGCAGCCGGCGCATGATCTTGCCGCTGCGGGTGCGCGGCAGGTCGTCACGGAAGTCGATCTGGCGCGGTGCCACGGCCGGCCCGAGCTTCTTGCGTGCCAGCCCCATCAGTCCCTTGCGCAGTTCCGCGCCCGCTTCGTAGCCAGGCTTCAATGAAACGAACGCCTTCACCACGGAACCGGCGACTTCGTCGGGCACACCGATCACGCCCGCCTCGGCCACGGCGTCGTGCTCGAGCAATACGCTTTCCACCTCGAAGGGCCCGATCAGATGCCCCGAGGACTTGATGACGTCATCGGTGCGGCCCACGAACCAGAAGTAGCCGTCGGCGTCCCGGCGGGCGAGATCGCCGGTGAGATACCAGCCGTCGGCGAAGCTCTTGCGGTAGCGCTCCTCCTGGTTGAGATAGCCACGGAACATTGAGGGCCAGCCGGCCTTCAAAACCAGCTCCCCGGTTTCGTCGGGGCTATCAACAAACTCCAGGCTGTCGGCCTCGTGACGGGCGATGGCCGCCTCGATGCCGGGCATGGGTTTGCCCATGGAACCGGGTTTGATGGGCATGCTGGCGAAGTTGGTGACCATGATCCCGCCGGTCTCGGTCTGCCACCAGTTGTCGTGGAAGGGCTTGCCCAACACCTCCCGGCCCCAGTTCACCGCTTCCGGATTGAGCGGTTCGCCCGCGCTGGCCATGAAACGCAACGAAGACAGGTCATGGGCCTGTGCCAGCTCGGCCCCGTACTTGATCAGCATGCGAATGGCGGTGGGCGCGGTGTACCAGACCGCCACCCCCGGGTCCTGCAGGATGCGATACCAGCGCTCGGCGTCGAACTCCGCCTCGTCCACCACCATGGTCACGCCATTGGTCAGCGGCGCGATGATGCCGTAGGAGGTGCCGGTAACCCAGCCGGGGTCGGCGGTGCACCAGTAGATCTCGCCGGGGTGGAGATCCGGCGCGTAGCGGCCGGTGATGTGATGCGTGACCACCGCTTCGTGCACATGGAGTGCGCCCTTGGGTTTGCCCGTGGTGCCGCTGGTGAAATGCAGCAACGCCGGATCTTCCGGGTCCATGGGCCGGGTGGCATAATCCGGCGAGGCGGCTTCCATGAGCGCGACCGCGTCCTCGGCGCCACCGGCGGCCTGATCCAGCTCGTCGATCAGCAGCACATGGCGCACGGACGCAGTTTCGTTGATCCAGTCCGCCACCTTCTTGCGGTAAAGCCGGCCCGTGGTGACGATCACCGCCGGTTCGCCAATCTCGACGCGTTGACGCACCGGGTCCGGACCAAAGGCGGGGAAGAGCGGCGTGAAGACACAGCCGTGCTTGAGCGTGCCCAGCACGGCCGCGTAGAGGTCCGGAATGCGATGGCTGAGCCCGTAGACCCGCTCACCCGATTCCACGCCCAGCTCCACCAGCACATTGGCGAAACGGTTGGCGCGTTCGGTGAGCGCGCGATAGCTGATCTCGACGGGCGTGTCACTGTCCTTTGCGAGAAACCGGATGGCGGTCCGCCCGCCGGCCTCGGCCAGGTGGCGATCGAGCGCTTCGTACGCGATATTGAGGCGCCCGTCCCCCAGGCCGTCCAGTTGCGTCCGCGCCTGATCCCAGGAAAAACCCGTTGTCACCCGGTCGTAATCGTCGAGATTGGGCGATGAATCCCGCATGCGCACGCCTCCCTGCCACTTTCCGATGAAAACACGCGGACAGATTGAATCCTGCGAAGCATCCACGTATTGACGCAGGTCAAAGCGGCCTGGAGCATTCAAGGGGTTTCCAGCAGCCGGCTTGCCGAATCAGGATGAACTGCTTGCGGGGCGGGTTTGTTGATGCACGTCAAGTTTCGATTGCAGAGTACGGACAAATGAATCCGGGGCCACAGGCGCACCTGGCGAAATCATGGTTATAATCGCCTGACCGGCCGAGAATGACCGCGGGCCCGCTTTCCACAAACGTAACAGGAGCCCCCCTTGGCGGAACCACGGCAAGAGCCGGAAACGCAAACACCGGGCTGGCAGCGCGTGCTGGAGCGTGTCCTCTGGAGTTCCCGGTATCTGGTATTGGTGGCCATTGTCCCCAGCCTCCTCGGGGCCCTGGCCCTGCTTGCGGTCGGCACGGCGGATATTTTCGCGATTGTGGGCACCGCCGTGCAGCATTACAGCGAAGGCGGCGCGCGGGAAATCCACAAGGACCTCGTCAAGGAAATCGTCGTCGCGGTCGATATCTATCTAATCGCGGTGGTGCTGGTAATCTTCGGGCTGGGCCTGTACCGGCTCTTTATTGCCCCTATTCCTCAGACCGAGGAACAGGGCCGCAAACATCCGTTCAATGTCGAATCCTTCGATCAGCTGAAGGACAAGATCGCCCGGGTGGTCATCCTGGCCGTGATCATCGAGTTCTTCCGGGCGGTCACCGACATCACCTTCGCCGAGCCACTCGACGCCATCTTTCTCGCCGTATCGGTGCTGGCGCTGGCGGCCGCACTCTGGCTTATGAGCCTCGCGCGCAAATAGCCTCGGGCAGGGACGATAATCAGGATTTCAACCCCCGGTACCGGTCAGGGTTCAGACCGGGGGCGCGGGAACCGCCAGGAGGAGCGCTCCGATGAGAACCAGGGCGCTGGCGCCAAACGTCAGATGGTCACGCAGCCGCGCGAACCAGGCGGGAAATGACGGCACATCGGCCAGATACTCCTGGACACGCCAGCCGACCAGGCCCGCGGCCAGCACCCCCAGGGACGGCGTCGGCGGCAGCAAGAGCGCCCCCCAGGCCACCAGGGCGGGCACAACACTGGCCGCGTAGTGCCGCCAGCGCCGCTCACCCTGGCCCAGCGCCAGACCCCAGTGAACGGCCCCGATGAACGACAGGATCACCGCCGCATACCCCGTGAGCCAGCTCGCGCCCGTACTCCGCAGTCCCATGGCGATCAGCACAACACCGGCGATGAACGGAAGCAGCCCCGCATAGCCGAGCACCAGCGCCCCGCGCGGACCGGAATCGCCGTGCGCGCGCAGCCAGGCACGGGTCTCGCCCAGGCCACCCACAAAGGCACCGTCAATGAACACCTGCGGCAGGGTTCGGTGCCCGGTTTGTTCCCGCAATTCATCGAACAGTGCGCGGTTGTCCGGGTTGCCCATGCCCAGCTCGCAGGAGGAGCAGTCATAACCTTGCCGTTGCAGCTCCTCGGGCAGGCCGTCCAGGTCGGTGACCGGAGAATGGAAAACCACGGCCCCCTTGTCCGGAACCCGGTTCTGCATGATTTCGCTGTTCATGACTCGTCTCGCAAGCCGGTATCGCGGAGTAGGGGGAGACAGTAAACCCTGACCGGAGTCCAGGCCGCGTCAAGGATTTGCACGTCCCGGTGATCCGGATGGCACCCGGAAATCGTAGACCCGAGGCTGACCGGGATGGGCGAATCGAAAGTTAACAGGCAGGCGTTCTTTCGGCCCAATTGCCGGCCGGGGGTGAGCGCTGAAATCCCATCCACCTATCGCTACGGCGGGCAGTTTCTTGCCTTCCAGAACTTCAAGGAAGGCACCACCACAGGTGGAGATGCAGGAGATGCTGCCGAAGACCTTGTGCTTCTCGATGGCGGCGAGGGTGTCGCCGGCGCCGGCAATGGAGAAGGCATTGCTCGCGGCGCTGGCTTCGGCGAGCTCCTTGGTACCCTCACCGAACGGGTCGATCTCGAACACGCCCAGCGGGCCATTCCCGAGAATTGTGGACATCCACAAAATAAAACCTTCGGAAGACTTTAGCACTCCGGTTCGCCCCCGAAACCGAGGGGTGGCCGCTTTAAAATACCGGTGCTGATCGGTGTGCAGGCCAGCCTGAAAGCCCCGCGAGCGACCATCTGCTGCACCTGGTCGCTCGGAAAGGGACTCACCCTGTCCGTTGCAACCAGGCACACCAGCTGCACGCTTCAGGCCACGCTGAGTGCGCAAGGGGTTTTCAACAGCCTGCCAGGAGTGGCGACGGATTAGCGATCCGGCGCCCAGTACTCCAGCATGGCCGCGAAGGTCTCGAAGGCCGGCTCGACGAAACCGCAAGGGGCCTCGAAGTGCAGGCTGATCGGAAAGCCCAAGTCGTGTACCTGGTCGATCACCCGCTTGTACAAGTCGAGCATCGCCTGCTTTTTGTCTTTGAATTCCATTTCGGCCAGTTCGCGCACGAAGGCCTGCTCTTTCTCCACCGCGGGATTACCCGGGTCCTGGATCAGCCACTGGACGAGCCCCAGACGCGTTTCCACCGAGGGGACGTGACCGAACGACAGCAGGATCTCGGGCCGATGCTCGGTCTCCCGGGCGAACTGCTTGAGAAAATCGACGATGGCGTCGGAGTACAGCAGCTGCGTCATGCCGAAGGTCGCGCCCTGGTTGCACTTGAAGTTGAACCGGCCCTGTTCGCCTTCGCGCGTCGGTATGAGAATGACGCCGCGGTTGGGCACCTTGTCACGGAAAATGTCCAGAGCGTCGGTCGGAGGAACGCCATTGCCTTCGCCGTCGGCCATGGTGCGCGGAACACCGACAAAGATGGCCCCATCCATGCCCGCGTCCATGAGGTTGTCAAAGCGCTCGCCGAGCTGCTTCTCGTCCATGAAGGCGGTGACCTGGGTGCACAAGCCGCGCATGCCGTCGAACTCGGGCCGGACGGTCTCCCAAACATCCAGGGGATCCATCTTGGGCTTCATTTCGACCGGGCGATCCCCTTCTTCCTCAATCATTCCGGGGATCATGAGATGCTGAATGCGCCCCTCCATGCCACACTGGCGGGAGAACTGCAGGACCTTTTTGGCTTCCTCCACCGCTTTTTCCTGACCGCCGTCGACGTTCGGAGGAACGAATTCGAGTGCGATAGTGTTCATGCTCATAAGCTGGCTTGCTCCGTATGATACCGATGCGCCGCGTAGCCTGACTGCGCGAATCGCGCGTGTAAGCCGCCGCAGTCGCTTTGAATGGCAGTGTCCGTTAACAGGCTGTTGAAAAACCCGTTGCGTACTCAGGCTTTCAGGCTGGTTCGCAATCGAGGCGCCCTTTTGAAGGCGGGGCTCGGTCCCGTCGAAAAAGGGCAACGATGAGTGCGAACCAGCCTGAAAGCCCCGTGGGGCGCGGCCTGAAGTGCGCAAGGGGTTTTCAACAGCCTGTTAAACCGGCGCGACATGGTAGCACACCTCTTCACGGGGGGGCGAGGCAGCGGGGCCGAGACCCGGGTATGCCCGTTACACAGCCCTGATAGCAATAGTGCTCCAGGCCCGGAACTGGTCCATGAGCCTGCCCGAGCGCCGCCCGACCGGCTGCGGCAAGCCATCCAGCATCCCCCGCGATTGCTGTCACCCGGTACCGTCCATTCGGGCATGCAGTCGCTTTCCAGTGGAAAAGGGAACCTGTACACCCGGAATCTTCATCGCCCGGAGGCTCTACCACCAGCTCGCGCTTCGCCCAACCGCACCCATAGCTTGCTATGGGTGCGGTTGGGCGCTTTCGCTTAAGGAAGGGTCTTTTATTTTTCCAGAGAACCACCTGCATCCAGTCAGCGCCAGGGCTGGATGGCAAACGTATAAATGAGTGGGTTGGAGATCGATTTGATCATGACAAGCCCCGGGCCTATTCCCGGGGCGGTTTCAAGCAGGGTGAGGGTCATGGGCCCAGGTACCTCAGGCGCTGCGCGCCTCCCCGGCCCGCTCGCGCAGAATGGCCACGGCGGGCAGCGTCTTGCCTTCGAGGAATTCCAGGAAGGCACCACCCCCGGTGGAGATGTAGGAGATGCTGCCGAAAACCTTGTACTTCTCGATGGCGGCGAGAGTGTCGCCGCCGCCGGCAATGGAGAAGGCATTGCTCGCGGCGATGGCTTCGGCGAGCTCCTTGGTACCCTCACCGAACTGCTCGATCTCGAACACGCCCAGCGGGCCGTTCCAGACAATGGTCTGCGCTTCCTTCATGAGCGCGGCATAGACGTGGGCGGTCTTGGGACCCACGTCGACGATGATGTCGTTGTCGGTGACATCATCCAGATTGCGGGTGACGGCGTTGCCGTTTTCACTGACGTCATCGGTAACGACGACATCGACGGGCAAGGGTACATGAACGTGCTCCATGATCTTTTGCGCCGCGGGAATCAGATCCTTTTCATAGAGGGAGTTGCCCACCGGGTGGCCCTCGGCGGCAATAAAGGTGTTGGCGATGCCGCCACCCAGTACAAGCTGATCCACCTTCCCGGACAATGATTCCAGCAGTTCCAGCTTGGACGACACCTTGGAGCCGCCGACAATGGCGATCACGGGCTTGTCGGGATGTTCCAGGGCCTTGGTGAGCGCGTCGAGCTCGCTGGCGAGCAACTCGCCGGCGCAAGCGACAGGCGCAAAACGCGCCACGCCATGGGTGGACGCCTGGGCGCGGTGGGCGGTGCCAAAGGCATCCATGACATAGACATCGCAGAGCGCGGCCATCTTTTTCGACAGGGTTTCGTCGTCTTTCTTCTCGCCCTCGTTGAAGCGCACGTTCTCGACGAGTTTCACCTGGCCCGGTTCCACGTCCAAGCCGTCGAGCCAGTCATGCACCAGGGGCACGTCCTGTTCCAGCAGTTCGGACAGACGATTCGCCACGGGGCGCATGGAGTCTTCTTCACTGAACTCGCCTTCCTTCGGCCGGCCCAGATGGGACATCAGCAACACACGGGCGCCGGCGTCCATGGCCTTGCGGATGGTGGTGAGCGAGGCGCGGATGCGCGCGTCACTGGTCACCGCGCCATTCTTGACCGGAACATTGAAGTCCTCGCGAATGAGTACGCGTTTGTCCCGCAGATCCACGTCCGACATGCGCAGGATGGTCATAATGAAACCCCTCTGGCTCAGCGGCTACCGGTCGGCCATCCAGGCCAGCAGATCCAGTAGCCGATTGGCATACCCCCATTCATTGTCGTACCACGCAACGATGCGCACCATGCCCTCCTGGACACGGGTCTGTGTCGCGTCGAACACCGCCGACTCCGGCCGCCGATAGAAATCGGTGCTCACCAGCGGCTCGTTGTTATACCCGATCAGCGCCGGTTTTTCATCCGCGAAGGTGCGAAAAACACCGTTCACGGTTTCGGCCGATGGCGTCGCCGCCGTCAGCCGCAACGTAAGATCCACCATGGCCACATTGAGCGTGGGCACACGGATGGAGTCGCCGCTGATGCGGCCCTCCAGAAAGGGCAGCACCCGCTGCACGGCCCCGATGGCACTGGACGTCGTGGGTACAATGTTCTGCGCTCCGGCACGGCCCCGGCGCGGGTCCCGATGCACCTGATCCAGCAGGGTCTGATCCGAGGTGTAGGCATGCACCTCTTTCATCAGTACCTGCTCCAGCCCCCATTGCTGATGAGCACGCTGCAAAAGGGGCGCGATGCAGTGGGTGGTGCAGGATCCGGTCGACAGCACCCGGGCGTCGGCATCCAGATCGTTTTCGTTGACGCCGTAAAGGGTGATGGCATCCGCCTGATCGAAGGGCACCGCCCCGATCAGCACACACCGGGCGCCGGCGTCGACATGGCGCTCGGCCTGATCATGGCCGCGGAAAACGCCGGTGCATTCCAGCACCAGATCCACCTCCAGTTCACCCCAGGGAAGCCGTTCCGGTTCGGTTTCATGCAACAGTTTGGCCCGGTGACCGCCCAGGCAGAGATGGCCGTCATCCAGTTCCACCGATCCGGGGAAGGGGCCGAAGGTGGTGTCGTGCCGGGTGAGATAGCACAGGTTCTCCGGCTCGCCCGGATCATTGATGGCCACCAGGCGAACGGGCTCGGGCATGCCTTCGCGTTCGCGCTCAACCAGCGCGCGCGCGAAGGAACGCCCGATGCGGCCATAGCCGTTGATGGCCACGCGCATGGTCACGTCTCGAGCAGCGCCTCAACCGCGGAACGCACCGCCTGCGCGGTGATATGGAAATGCTCGTAGAGGTCCGGGCCCTTGCCCGAAGCGCCGAAACTGTTCATGCCCACGATCCGGCCTTCCAGACCCACGAACTTCCACCAGTAATCCGTGGCCGCCGCTTCCACGGCCACGCGCCGACGGATGTGCGGCGGCAGCACCCGGTCACGATAATCCTGATCCTGACGCAGGAACATGTCCACGCTGGGCAGGGACACCACCCGGACGGTGCGCCTCTGCTCTTCCAGCTCGCGCGCAGCATTCATGGCAATCTCCACCTCGGAACCGGTGGCGATAATCACGGCCTCGGGCTCGCCGTCGCCGAAATCCGCCAGCACATAACCGCCGCGGGCCACATGATCCAGGGTGGAGCCCTCGCGGGTCTGGCAGGGCAGGCCCTGACGCGACAGCACCAGGGCCGTGGGACCGTCGACGCGCTCCACCGCGAACCGCCAGGCCACGGCCGTCTCCACGGTGTCGCAGGGCCGCCAGACACTCATGTTCGGAGTCATGCGCAGCGTGGCCAGCTGCTCCACGGGCTGGTGGGTGGGGCCGTCCTCGCCCAGGCCGATGGAGTCATGGGTATAGACGAGGATATCGGGCTGGTGCATGAGCGCGGACATGCGCACGGCGTTGCGCGCATAGTCCTGAAATACCAGAAAGGTACCGCCATAGGGCCGCAGTCCGCCGTGCAGGCTCATGCCGTTCATCATGGCGGTCATGGCGAACTCGCGCACACCGTAATGGACGTAGTTCCCCGAGGCGTCCTTTGACGTGATCACCTTCGAGCCGGACCAGAGCGTATTGTTGGAGCCGGCCAGATCCGCGGAGCCGCCCAGCAGTTCGGGCAGCTGAGGGCCATAGTGTTCCAGGCACTGCTGGCTGGCCTTGCGCGTGGCCAGCTTCTCCATCTTTTCCTGGCATTCGTGAATAAAGGCATCCGCTTTATCGGCCCAGCCGTCGGGCAGCTCGCGCGCCAGGGCACGGCGGAATTCGGATCCCGCCTCCGGGTATTCCCGGCAATAACTCTCCAGCAGGGCGTTCCATTGCTGCTCTGCCCCGGCACCGGCGCTACGGGCGTCCCAGGCGTCATAAATGGACTGCGGAATCTCGAAGGGCTCGTACTTCCAGCCCAGTTTCTCACGGCTAGCCGCCACCTCGTCCGCGCCCAGGGCCGCGCCATGGGTAGCCTCGGTGCCCGCCTTGTTGGGGCTGCCATAGCCGATGGTGGTGCGGCAGCAGATCAGGGTGGGCTGGCCGGTGTGGGCGCGGGCGTTGTCGATGGCCATATCCACCTCGGCCGGATCATGGCCGTCCACATGAGGAATGACATGCCAGCCGTAGGCCCGGAAGCGTTCGACCGTGTCCTCGGTGAACCAGCCCTCGACCTCGCCATCGATGGAGATGCCGTTGTCGTCATAAAACACGATCAGCTTGCCCAGCCCCAGGGTACCGGCCAGGGATCCGACCTCGTGGGAAATGCCCTCCATCAGGCAGCCATCGCCGGCAAAACAGTAAGTGTAATGATTGACCAGTTCGAACCCGGGCTTATTGAAACGATGCGCCAGGTGCTTCTCCGCCAGGGCCATGCCCGCGGCGTTGGCCAGGCCCTGGCCCAGGGGGCCGGTGGTGGTCTCGATGCCCGGCAGATCACCGTATTCCGGATGGCCGGCGGTGAGCGAGCCCACCTGGCGGAACTGCTTGAGCTGCTCCATGGGCACGTCATAGCCAGTGAGATGAAGCAGGCTGTAGAGCAGCATGGAGCCGTGCCCGTTGGACAGCACGAAACGGTCCCGGTCGGGCCAGTCCGGGTTGGCCGGGTTGTGGCGCATATAGCCGCGCCAGAGCACTTCGGCGATATCGGCCATGCCCATGGGCGCACCGGGGTGGCCGGACTGGGCCTTTTCCACGGCATCCATGCTCAACGCCCGGATGGCATTGGCGAGTTCGCGGGCGGACGGGCCGGCTGCGGACATGCGGTAGCTCCTGAAAGTGAATTCGTCGACTTGCCACCCGTGGCGTACTCTCCGGGCGACCCACAGGGCAGGAACCTCGGGACGAGCCGTGCGCGACGATTGTTAGCTGCACCCCGTCATCCCGGCCGGAAGAGGTCGACCAACCCTTGGGTCCGAACGGGTATCTGCCAAACTGCTGATTTCCCTGGCATATTGCAGATAAAAGCCCTCGCGGGGTGGCTACCCCCGGGGTTCCCGGGCCGCGGTATTGTCCTACAGAGCCCGGACTCGGGCAAATCCCGCTCATGACGGGGATTCCCGCCGGATCGGGCGTAATCTATATCAATTTTTTTTGATGCTTGATGGTTTTTCGTCTAGACTTCGCCGCCATGTCGCTGACCGCCCTCGAGGGTCATCGCCGGCCGGAGCCGCGCGAGAGGCTCGCCAATCTGCTCAAGGCCGCTGGAGATCCCCGGCGCCTGGACATCCTGCGGGTGCTCAGCGACAAGAGCTTCGACGTGCGCGAACTGTGCGAGATTTTCGGCATGCGCCAGTCGGGTCTGAGCCATCACCTCAAGGTGCTGGCCAATGCCGGCCTGGTGACGACCCGGCGCGAAGGCAACTCGGTGTTCTATCGC
>CAJXLA010000057.1 GCA_913055795.1 uncultured Alcanivorax sp.
AAGATGAAGAACATGCTGGTACAGGTGGACGGCGAGCTGGGCCCGGGCGTTACGGCCAAGGATATCGTGCTCCATGTCATCGGCCGCATCGGCACCGCCGGTGGCACCGGCCATGCCATCGAGTTTGCCGGCAGCGCCATTCGCGGGCTGTCCATGGAAGGGCGCATGACCATCTGCAACATGTCCATCGAGGCAGGTGCGCGCGCCGGCATGGTCGCCGTGGATGACACCACCATCGACTATGTGCGCGGCCGGCCCTTTGCCCCGGAGGGGGATCTGTGGGACCGGGCGGTGGAATACTGGCGTACGCTGCACTCCGACGCCCATGCCCACTTCGATCGTGTTGTGGAGATCCGTGCCCAGGACATCCGGCCCCAGGTTTCCTGGGGCACCTCGCCCGAGATGGTGGTCCCCGTGGACGGCACGCTTCCGGATCCGGCGGGGGAGCCTGACGAGGTGAAACGCTCGGGCATGGAGCGCGCCTATGAGTACATGAATCTCGAGCCCGGCATGAAGGTGGCGGATATTCCCCTGGACCGGGTCTTTATCGGTTCCTGCACCAATGCCCGGATCGAGGATCTGCGCGCGGCGGCGAAGGTGGTGCGTGGCCATCGCGTGGCCGAGTCCATCAAACAGGCCATGGTGGTGCCCGGGTCCGGGCTGGTGAAGCGTCAGGCGGAACAGGAAGGGCTGGACCGCGTCTTTATGGAAGCCGGTTTCGAATGGCGCGAGCCGGGTTGTTCCATGTGCCTGGCCATGAACGCCGACCGGCTGGGTCCGGGCGAGCGCTGTGCGTCCACGTCCAACCGCAATTTCGAAGGCCGCCAGGGCGCCGGCGGACGCACCCATCTGGTGAGCCCGGCCATGGCCGCCGCGGCCGGCGTGGCCGGTCATTTCGTGGATGTGCGCGAGCTCAACGAAGCGGTCACCGAGGAGGTGCACTGATGGAAGCCTTTACCACCCATACCGGTGTCGTAGCGCCTCTGGACAAGGCCAATGTGGATACGGACCAGATCATTCCCAAGCAGTTTCTCAAGTCCATCAAACGCACCGGCTTCGGCCCCAACCTGTTTGATCAGTGGCGCTATCGCGACGAGGGCGAGCCGGGCCAGGATCACAGCCGGCGCCCGCTGAATCCGGATTTCGTGCTCAATCAGCCCAGGTACCAGGGCGCGAGCGTACTGCTCGCCCGGCAGAACTTCGGTTGTGGCTCCAGCCGGGAACACGCCCCCTGGGCGCTGGTGGATTACGGTTTCCGCGCGATTATCGCCCCCAGTTTCGCCGATATCTTTTACAATAACTGTTTCAAGAACGGACTCTTGCCCATTGTGCTGGCCGAGGCTACCGTGAACGAGCTGTTCCGGGCGGTGGAAGCCAACGAAGGCTACCGGATTACCGTCGATCTGCCGAACCAGACCCTGACGTTGCCGGATGGAGGCGCCATCCCCTTTGAGGTGGATACCTTCCGCAAGTATTGCCTGGAAAACGGGCTCGACGATATCGGGCTGACCCTGCAGCAGGCGGATGCCATCCGTGCCTATGAGCAGCGGCGCGCTGAATGCGAGCCCTGGGTCTTCGGGGAATTGACCGAACAACAATGATAAATCCGACAGGAGAAGAAACCATGAAACAACTATTGATGCTGCTCGCCATGGTGTCGCTCATCGCGGGCTGTGCCGGCCGCACGGCCATGTATGACGCGCCCGACGAGGATGCCAATGTGGCCGTGGTGGGCGTGGAAAATCATATCAGTGACGACAGTGGCGACGATTCCGGCAACAGCTGGCAGGCACCGGGCAGTGATCAGGGCACCCGCGCCGGCGTTTTCAAGGTGGACGGCGAACGCACCAACGAAATGGGCGGCGAGGAGAAAGCGCGCCTGCGTCCCGGCAATCACAGCATCGAGGTGTTCGCTGATTCCGGCGGGTCCCTGCGGTTCGGCTCGCTGGAGTACAAGTTCGAGGCGGGCAAGAGCTATTCCGTACATCTGTATCGCAACAAGACGGAAAACACGGACTACCGCGCGGAGCTGGTCAACTCGGCCAGCCCGGACACGGTGCTGGAGGAAGTAAACTTTTGAGTGCACGACGCCTGCTGGTTCTGCCGGGCGACGGTATCGGCCCGGAAATCGTCGACGAGGCGGTAAAGGTGCTGGACGCCGCCGCAACCGCGTTTGAGCTCGATTTCGAACTGGAGCGCAGGCTCGTCGGCGGGGCCGCCTATGACGCGGCCGGTGATCCCTTGCCGGAGGACACGCTGGAGGCTGCCCGGGCGGCTGATGCCATTATCTTCGGTTCCATCGGTGGGCCACGCTGGGACGATGTCGAACGAGACAAGCGGCCCGAGCGCGGTTTGTTGCGTTTGCGCTCCGAACTGGGGCTCTTCGCCAATTTGCGGCCCGCCATGCTGTTCCCGCAGCTGGCGGGCGCGTCCAGCCTCAAGGCCGAAGTGGTGTCCGGACTGGATATTCTGATCGTGCGCGAGCTTACCGGCGGAATCTATTTCGGCGAGCCGCGCGGAATCCGCGAGGAAAACGGCGAGCGCTCGGCGTATAACACCTATGTCTACTCGGAATCGGAAATGCGGCGCATCGGCCGGGTCGCCTTCGATCTGGCCATGAAGCGCGACAAGCGCCTGTGTTCGGTGGACAAGGCCAATGTGCTGGAAGTGACCGAGCTCTGGCGCGAGATAATGGACGAGCTCGCGGCGGATTATCCCGAAGTGGAACTGACGCACATGTATGTGGACAACGCGGCCATGCAGCTGGTGCGTGATCCGCGCCAGTTCGATGTGCTGGTTACCGGTAACCTCTTCGGCGATATCCTCTCCGATGAAGCCGCCATGCTCACCGGCTCCATCGGCATGCTCCCGTCGGCTTCACTGGATCAGTCGGGCCGGGGGTTGTACGAACCCTGTCATGGTTCGGCTCCGGATATTGCCGGCCAGGGCGTGGCGAATCCGCTGGCGACGATTCTTTCGCTGGCCATGGCCATGCGCTATTCCCTGAACCAGCCCGATGTGGCGCAGGCGATCGAAGCGGCCGTCGAAGCGGCGCTGGACTCGGGCGCGCGCACGGCGGATATCGCCGGTGCCGGGGAAGCACCGCTGGCCACGTCCGCAATGGGTGATCGGGTGGTGTCCTTTTTGCAAGGGGACTGAGGATTTGCAAGGGGACTGAGGAAAATCCCTTTATTTCGCGACTGCAGGAGAAGCGAATCATGAAACGAGTCGGTTTTGTCGGCTGGCGTGGCATGGTGGGCTCGGTGCTCATGGACCGCATGCGTGCCGAAGACGATTTTGCGTCCATCGAGCCGGTGTTCTTTTCCACCTCCCAGGTGGGCCAGCCCGGTCCGGACGTAGGCAAGGACATTCCCGAGCTCAAGGACGCCCAGGACATCGACGAGCTCAAAAGCCTGGACGTGATCGTCACCTGTCAGGGCGGTGATTACACCAAGGCCATCTATGACGATCTGCGCAAGGCCGGCTGGCAGGGTTACTGGATTGATGCCGCCTCCGCCCGACGCATGGAAGACGACAGCGTCATCGTGCTGGACCCGGTCAACCGCCAGGTGATCGACGAAGCCCTGCACGCGGGCAAAAAGGATTTCATCGGCGGCAACTGCACGGTCAGTCTCATGCTTATGGGCCTGGGCGGGCTCTTCAATGCCGGCCTGGTGGAATGGGCCAGCGCCCAGACCTATCAGGCGGCCTCCGGTTCCGGCGCCCAGCACATGCGCGAGCTCATTGCCCAGATGGGTCGTCTTCATGAAGGCGCGGCGGAGCAGCTTGCCGATCCCGCCAGCGCGATTCTGGACATCGACCGGCGCGTGACCGAAACCATGCGTGGCGGCGGTCTGCCCGTGGAGCATTTCGGGTTTCCGCTGGCGGGCAGCCTGCTCCCCTGGATCGACGCGGAACTGGACAACGGCCAGAGCAAGGAAGAATGGAAGGCCCAGGCGGAGAGTAACAAGATTCTGGGTCACGAAACGCCGGTGCCCATTGATGGAACCTGTGTCCGGATAGGGGCGATGCGCTCGCACGCCCAGGCACTGACCATCAAACTCAAGCGCGACGTCCCCCTGGATGAAGTCGCGTCCCTGCTGGACGAAGCCAATGACTGGGCCCGTGTAGTGCCCAATGAAAAAAACGCTACGCTCAACCAGCTTACGCCTGCGGCGGTGACGGGCACCATGACGGTTCCGGTAGGCCGGTTGCGCAAGCTCAATATGGGCGATGAATTTCTCAATGCCTTCACGGTGGGCGATCAGCTGCTGTGGGGCGCCGCCGAACCGCTGCGGCGCATGCTGGGCATTCTGCGGGAGCACGAATGAGCCGTGCCTTCAATGTGGCCCTGGCCGGCGCCACCGGCCTGGTGGGCGAAAGCCTGGTCGATCTGCTGGAAGAGCGTGAATTTCCGGTGGGCGAGTTCTTCGTGCTCGCCTCGGAGGAAGCCTCGGCGGAACCGGTCTATTTCAACGGTCAGCGCGCCCGGGCCTTTGCGCTGGAGAATTTTGATTTCAGCCAGGTGGATCTGGCCTTCTTCGCCGTGGACAGCGAGGTGGCGCGGGCGCATGCGACGCGCGCCGCCGATGCCGGCTGTGTGGTGATCGACACCAGTGTCTGTTTCCGTTTCGACGAACGTGTGCCCCTGGTGGTGCCAGAGCTGAATCCGCTGGCGCTCGCGGAGTTCCGCGAGCGCAATATCATTGCTTCGCCGGCCAGCGCCAGTGTGGCGCTGGCGCTGGCGCTGGCGCCGTTGGTCTCCCTGGCCGGGCTGGAGCGGGTCAATGTCTCCGCCTACCAGCCGGTGTCCGCCGACGGACGAGCCGGTGTCGAGGAGCTCGCCCGCCAGACGGCCGAATTGCTCAATGGCCGGGAGGCCACGGTCGAGCGCTTCGGCAAGCAGATCGCATTCAACACCCATGCGCGCATCGGCGATGTGGCGGATAACGGCTATACCCGGGACGAACTGGCCCTGGTGCTGGAAACGCGGCGTTTACTGGGCGATGCGAATCTGCCCGTCAACGCCACCTTTGTGCGGGTGCCCACCTTCTACGGGGAAGGGCTGTCGGTGCAACTGGAAACCCGGGACGCCGTCGATGCCGGGACCGTGCGCGACGCGCTGGGACGTACCGCGGGCGTGCGCGTTTTCGACGAGGCCGTGGCGGGCGGCCATGCCACGGCACTGACCGAAGCGGTGGGCAGTGACGACATTTTCATCAGCCGGATCCGAGGGGATATTTCCCATCCCCGGGGCGTCAGCTTCTGGATCGTGGCGGATAATGTGCGCAAGGGAGCGGCCCTCAACGGTGTACAAATCGCCGAATTATTGATAAAAGACTATCTGTGATGGATACTTATTGGCATTATGTTACGCTGTTTCTAGGTTTTGCTCCCAAACCCGGCTCAAAATCGGGAGCAGCGGCCGAGAGAACGGGAAAATGTCCATCCCGCGCGGGGAGGGCCGGTTGGCCGGTGCGTCGCGGCGGGAAACATAATAAAAAGGGTTCGACCATGTTCCGAAAAACTGGAATAGGCTTAATGGCCCTGGCGCTGCTGGCGCCCGGGATCGCCGCGGCACTCGGAGTCGGGGACTACGAGCTCAACTCCTACCTGAACCAGCCGCTGGACATGCGGGTGAAGCTCAGCGATACGGGGGAGCTGGCGCAGGACGAAATCCTGGTCGAACTCGCCGCCGACAAGGACTATGAAAGCGCCGGCGTGCAGCGCAGCCAGCTCCATTCGCGGCTCAATTTCGAGGTGGAGCTGGACGAGAACGCGCAGACCGGTACGTTGCATATCAGCACGGACAAGCCCGTTCGCGAACCCTATATCAATTTCCTGTCGGAAGTGCTCTGGCCCACGGGCCGGATGCTGCGTGAATTCACCGTTTTGCTGGATCCGCCCAGCCAGCAACAGCAACAGGCGCAGCCCGCCCAGCCGGAAACACCGGACACACAAACCGATCAGCAACAGCAGCAGGACCAGCAGGCCGCCACGGCGGACCAGGAGTCGGTGAGCCAGCCGGTGGAACCGCGCGAACCGGCTGAAGCCACGCGCAGCGAGGCGGAGTCCCGGACGCCGGTCGCCGAGGCGCCCGCGCCGAAGGATCGCGAGACCTATACGGTCAAGCAACAGGACACCATGTGGCAGGTGGCACTGGACCATCGCCCGGATAGCAGCGTGTCTGTACAGCAAATGCTGAGCGCGCTCCAGCGCCTGAATCAGGACGCTTTCATCGACGGCAACGTCAATCTGGTGCGTGAAGGCGCGGTGCTGCGCATCCCGTCCCAGCAGGAAATCCGGGCCATCAACACCCGCAAGGCGATGCAGGATCTCGCCAGTCAGAACCGCAAATGGCGCGAGATGCTGCGCGCTCGGGGTATTGATCCGGACAGCGCGCCCCTGCAGGGCACCCCCTCGCCGGGCGAAGGCGAACGCCAGGGCACCGGCGAAGGCGAGGTGCAGCTGGTAACGGAATCGGGTGAGTCCTCGACGGAAGGCAGTGGTGCCGGAGGTGAAGGGTCCGCCGACAGTCAGCAGCTGGAGAATCAGCTTGCCATTCGCGAAGAAAAACTCGACCGGCTTGAGCGCGAGAACGAGGAGCTGAGCTCGCGGCTGGATGATCTGGAAGAGCAGGTGCAGACCAGTGACCAGCTGCTGCAACTGCGCGAGGAAAAGATCGCCCAGCTCCAGCAGGAGCTGAAGCGGCTGAGCGAAAATGAAGGCGTGGACGTCTCCCGGGATCTGATGGAACCGGTGGAACAGCCGGGCGCCGCGGACACGGCCGATGCCGGGGATGACGCGGGCGCTGAGCAGGCGTCGGGCGAAGGACCGGGCGCCGACGAGTCCGAGGGCACGGGCGACGGTGAAGGCGAGCAGACAGCCGATGCACAGGCCCAGGCGGACGAGACCGCGGAAGGTGAGGACGCAGCAGGCACAACGGAACAAGAGTCCGCCGCCGACGGCGAAGAAACCGCGGACGCGCAGGCCGACGGGACTGATCAAGCCGCTGACGGGGCCGATGAGACCGCGGCCGAAACGGCGCCCGCCGAGCGCGCGGATCAGCAGGGACCCGCGGCCGGCGAGCCCGCTGAACAGCCGTCCCTGGTCGAGAAGATTCTCGATTTCATCCTGGGCAATCTGGTCATGATCGGTGCCGCTCTTGTGGGTCTGATCGCACTGGTGGTGGCGGCCGTGCTCCTGCTGCGCCGGGGCGGGCATCAGGATCTGCCCGAAGGAACCATGGTCGAGGCGGACGAGGATGATGACTTCCTGCCTGCCGGTCTCATGGACGACGATGAAGACGACTTCGGCGCCGGCGGTGACGACCAGGGCGGACGCGAGGCACCGGCGAGCGAGGGCCAGGATCCGCTGGAAGAAGCGGACCTCTATGTGGTTTATGGCCGCCATCAGCAGGCCGTGGACTATCTGCGCGGGGAAATCGACAAAGCCCCCGAGCGCAATGACCTCAAGATCCGTCAGCTCGATATTCTGGCGGAAATGAATGACAGCGACGCTTTCGAGAAAGAGGCCGCCAACCTGGCCGGTACGGACCCGGAAGTCGACAGCCATATCGACACCCTGCGGGGCAAGCTCGGTAGTGGTGAAGCCGCTTCCGAGGAGCCTTCGCTGGACGATCTGGAAATGGATCTCTCCTCCGGTCTGGATGAGGGCGGGAGCGCACCCCAGGCCTCGCCTTCGGAACAAACGGCGCAAGCCGGATCCGCGGAAGAGGATCTGGAATCGCTGGACGACTTCGGTGATTTCGATTTTTCACTGGACGAGGGTTCCGATACGGAATCGTCGGCGGACGCAGACAGTGAAGATCTGGAGTTCGATCTCGGCAGCGAATCCGGCGAAGGTGAAGAAGACAACTCCATTGATTTCTCGCCCGCGTCCGGTGGTGACACGGGTGGAGAAGGGACGCTGGACACCGGAGAAACGGACTCCGAATCCGAAGGCGGAGACGAGCCTGGCGATCTGGAGTTCTCGCTGGATGATCTGGATACCGGCGAGGATTCGGGTGAAGAAGATTTGCTGGATATCGGCGAGGATACCGAAGCGCCCGCAACGGGAACCCCGGCTTCGGATGATAGCGCCCCGGCCGGATCGCGTTCGGATGAGCAAGCCGCCAGTGAAGCGGAACCGGCGCTCGAGCTGGACGACAGCTTCGACTTTGAGCTGGATTCCGGCGAGGAGGATGATACGGCCTTGTCCCTGGACGAGGACAACGTTAGTTCCGAATTCAGCGAGGCCTCTGAAGAGTCGGCTTCCGATGATCTGGACCTTTCCCTGGACGACCTGGATACCGGTGACGGGGAAGCCGGCGGTGAGGACCTGGACGCGGCTCTGGGTGAGCTGGATACCGGTTCGGAAACGCCCGGCGAACCGGAATCCGGTGATGGCGATGATTCTGCCGAGCTGGAACTGGATCTCGACGAGGCGGATACGAGCGACGATGCAGCGTCGGCTCCGGAACCCGAACCGGCTGCGCCCGAACCTGAACCGGCTGCGCCCGAACCTGAACCGGCTGCTCCGGAGCCATCGGCTGAACCGTCTCCGGAGCCCGCATCCGGTGGTGAGTCCGGGGCTGAATCCGAGGCCATGGGCGCGGATGATTTGCTCAGCGACGACGATGACTTCGACTTCCTGGGTGATTCCGACGAGAACGCCACCAAGCTGGATCTGGCCAAGGCCTATATCGACATGGGTGACAATGAGGGGGCCCGGGATATCCTCAATGAGGTTCTGTCCGAAGGCACCGAAGGCCAGCAGGGTGAGGCCCGGGAGTTGCTCTCGCAGGTGGGTTGATGAAGGCGTTGAGCGAGCCTGCCAGGGGCGATCCAGCGGGTCGCCCCTTTTTTATGGTATCCCGGTCCGGATCCCGACTTTCGCGTGAGAACTCTTATGCGCATTGCCCTGGGCGTGGAATATGACGGCAGCGGCTATCATGGCTGGCAACGCCAGGAGCCCGGCGTGTCCACGGTGCAGGGGGAACTGGAGGCGGCGCTGTCGCGTGTGGCGAATACGGACGTGCGCGTGGTCTGTGCCGGCCGCACCGACGCTGGTGTTCATGCAACGGGCCAGGTGGTGCATTTCGATACCGAGGCCGAGCGCGAGAACAGGAGCTGGGTGTTCGGGGCCAACGCCAATCTCCCCGACGATGTGGCGGTACGCTGGGCTGCGCGCATGCCGGAACACTTCCATGCCCGGTTTTCGGCGGTTTCACGAAGCTATCGCTATGTCATCTGCAGTGATCCGGTACGCCCCGCGCTGTTACGCCGCCAGGTCACGTGGAATTATCGCACTCTGGAGCTCCAACGCATGCGGGCGGCCCTGCCGCATCTGCGCGGGCGTCACGATTTTTCCGCCTACCGCAGCGTTCACTGTCAGGCGCAATCACCGGTACGTACCCTGGAGCATCTGGCCCTGTATCGGCAGGGTCCGCTGCTGGTGCTCGAAGTACGCGCGGATGCCTTTTTGATGCACATGGTGCGCAATATTGCCGGGGTGTTGATGAGCATTGGCAGCGGGCGGCGCGAACCGGACTGGGCCGGTGAAGTGCTGGCCGCACGCGATCGGCGCGCAGGGGGTGTAACAGCGCCCCCCTGGGGTTTGTATCTGGTGCGTATCGGCTATCCGGACGAATTCGCTTTGCCCGTGGATCGCTTGGGTCCGCTCGGGCTGCCGGATGAGTTTCCGTCTTCACGAAATCAGCACGGGGACAGCCCGGATAATGATCCCAGCGGCGCCGGAATTTGCTAGACTGCTGCTTTTCTGTTGCGCCCGGCACGCGGCACAGTGCTGGAGGTTGGCTTGCCCCGTACCCGAATCAAGATTTGCGGCATCACCCGCGAAGACGATGCACGCAGCGCGGCCCATCTGGGCGCGGATGCCGTGGGGCTGGTTTTTCACGAAGCCAGTGACCGTTGCGTAACACCGGAACAGGCGGCGCGGATCGCGGCGGTTTTGCCGCCTTTTGTCACCACGGTGGGGTTGTTTGTCGATGCCGACGAACAGCGGATTCGGGACCTGATTCGGCAGGTACCTCTGGATTGTCTTCAGTTTCACGGCGAGGAAACCCCCGAGGACTGTGCGCGCTTCGAACGGCCCTGGTACAAGGCCGTACGCATGCATCCGGAGGTGGAACTGAAAGCGGAAGCGCAGCGTTTCTCGGCGGCCCGGGGCCTGCTGGTGGACGCGTGGATGGCGGGCGTACCCGGTGGAACGGGCACCACCTTTGACTGGCAGCGGGTTCCCCCGGACCTGCCGCTGCCGGTGATTCTGGCGGGAGGGCTGATGCCCGACAATGTGCGCGCGGCGGTTTCGGCTGTACAGCCCTGGGCGGTGGATGTCAGCGGTGGCGTGGAAGAGCGCGACACCCAAGGCCGACCGGTGCGAGGCTGCAAGTCGGCGGAGGCGATGGCGGACTTTATACGAGGAGTGCAGGGTGAGTGAAAAAATCGATTTTACCGCGTTTCCCGATAGCCGGGGCCATTTCGGCCGCTATGGAGGACGGTTTGTCTCGGAAACGCTGATGGCCGCGCTGGATGAACTTACGGCGATGTACAACCGCCTCAAGGCGGATCCCGATTTCGGGGCAGAACTGGATTACGATCTGCAGCATTTCGTGGGTCGGCCCACGCCCCTGTACCTGGCGCAACGCTGGAGTGACCAGCTGGGAGGCGCGCGCATTTTTCTCAAGCGCGAGGACCTCGATCACACCGGCGCGCACAAGATCAACAACACCGTGGGGCAGGCCCTGCTGGCGCGTCATATGGGCAAACGCCGGATCATCGCGGAGACGGGTGCCGGCCAGCACGGTGTGGCCACGGCCACGGTAGCCGCGCGGCTGGGGCTGGAATGCCGCATCTATATGGGGGCTGCGGATATTGAGCGCCAGAAGATCAATGTTTATCGCATGCGCCTGCTGGGCGCGGAAGTCACGGCGGTGGAGTCCGGTTCACGCACGCTGACGGACGCTATGAACGAAGCCATGCGCGACTGGGTAACCCATGTAGACGACACCTTCTACATCATCGGCTCCGTTGCGGGTCCACATCCCTATCCCATGATCGTGCGTGATTTTCAGTCGGTTATTGGCCGCGAGGCGCGGCGTCAGTGCCTGGAAATGACCGGGCGCCTGCCGGATAGCCTGGTTGCCTGCGTGGGCGGCGGCTCCAACGCCATCGGCCTGTTTTATCCCTTTCTGGATGATGAGGGCGTGGCCATGTACGGCGTCGAGGCCGGCGGGCACGGCGTGGCTACGAACGAACATGCGGCGCCGCTCAGTGCCGGCCGTCCGGGCGTGCTGCACGGCAACCGCACCTATCTCATGGAAGATGAAAACGGCCTCATTCAGGGCACGCATTCCATCAGCGCGGGCCTGGATTATCCGGGGGTGGGGCCGGAACACGCCTGGCTCAAGGATAGCGGCCGGGTGCACTATGTAGCGGCCACTGACGACGAGGCCATGAGCGCCTTCCGGACCCTGACCCGGGATGAAGGTATCATGCCGGCGCTGGAAACGGCGCATGCGCTGGCTTATGCTGCCCGGCTGGCGCCGGAGATGGACCGCGATCAGAGCCTGATCATCAATTTGTCGGGTCGGGGGGACAAGGATATTCATACCGTCGCCGAGCTGGATGGACTGAGTGTCTAGGGGTTTTGCATGAGCCGTATCGCCACCACTTTTCAGCGTCTGTCCGAACAGAGCCGCAAGGCCCTGATTCCCTATGTCACCGCTGGCGATCCGCGTCCGGAGACCACGGTCCCGGTTCTGCATGCACTCGTGGAAAACGGTGCCGATATTATTGAGCTGGGCGTGCCCTTTACCGATCCCATGTCGGATGGGCCCGTGATTCAGCAGGCGCACGAGCGTGCGCTGGAGCAGGGCGTTTCGCTGAGCGACGTGCTGGCCATGGTGCGGGACTTTCGCCGGGACAACACGGAAACACCCGTGGTGCTCATGGGCTATCTCAATCCCGTGGAGGCCATGGGCTACCAAGGCTTTGCCGACGCCTGTGCCGAAGCGGGGGTGGATGGCGTGTTGCTGGTGGATCTGCCGCCCGAGGAAGCCGAGGGCGTGCGTGACATGATGAGCGCCCAAGCACTGGACCTGGTCTTTCTGATCGCGCCCACGACCAGTGCCGAACGCATGCGCCTGATCGCGTCGGCCGGCTCCGGCTATGTCTATTATGTCTCGCTCAAGGGCGTTACTGGTTCGGCCAGCCTGGACCCGCAGGCGGTGGCGCGCCAGGTGGAAACAATTGGCAAAACCACCGAATTGCCCATCTGCGTGGGCTTTGGTATCAAGGACGCCGAATCGGCCCGCGCCATTGCGCGTGTGTCCGATGGCGTGGTGGTGGGCAGTGCGCTGGTCCGGCTGGCCGGCGAATATGCCCGGACTCCCGAACAGGTGCCCGAACAAATGGGGGCCACCCTGGCGGCCATGCGTTCCGCCATGGATGAATCCCCGGCAACGGAACCGAATCCATGAGTCACAGCAACTGGTTGGAAAAGATCCTGCCCGCCGTGCGGCGGCCGGCGGAAAACCGTCGCAGCAATGTGCCCGAAGGACTCTGGCGCAAATGTCCGCGTTGTGATGGTGTGCTCTACCGCCCGGAGCTGGAACGCAATATGGATGTCTGCCCCAAGTGCAAGCACCATCTGCGAATTGACGCCCGTACGCGACTGGCACTGTTTCTGGACGAGGGAGAACAGACCGAGATCGGCGCCGATCTGGCGCCCGTGGACCGTCTGAAATTCCGTGACTCCAAGAAGTACAAGGATCGACTCGCCAAGGCCCAGGAGTCCACCGGCGAAAACGATGCCCTGGTGGCCGTGAAGGGGCACCTCAAGGAAATGCCGCTGGTCACCACCGCCTTCGAGTTCAATTTCATGGGCGGGTCCATGGGCAGTGTCGTGGGCCAGCGTTTCGTGCGGGCGGTGGATGTGTGCCTGGAACAACAGCTGCCGCTGGTGTGTTTTTCCGCCAGTGGCGGCGCGCGCATGCAGGAGGCACTGTTTTCGCTCATGCAAATGGCGCGCACCAGCGCGGCGCTGGAAAAGATGCGCGAGGCTGGTCTGCCCTATATCTCGGTGATGACGGATCCGGTCTATGGTGGTGTGTCCGCTTCGCTGGCGATGCTCGGGGATCTCAATCTCGCCGAACCCAATGCCCTGATCGGGTTTGCCGGTCCCCGGGTGATTGAGCAGACGGTACGCCAGAAACTGCCCGACGGCTTCCAGCGCTCCGAGTTCCTGCTGGAACATGGTGCGTTGGACATGATTGTTCATCGCCACGACATGCGCGATACCGTGCACCGGCTGCTGGCTCAACTGACCCACCAGCCCCTGCCGGAGGCGCTCTGAAGCAGGCTCGTCCCGTGTTGCGGAATCTTGCCGACTGGCTGGCCCATATCGAGCAGCTCCATCCCCATGCCATGGAGCCGGGGTTGGAGCGTGTGCGAATCGTGGCCCACCGGCTGGGACTTCTCCCGGTATTCGCGCCCCTGATCACGGTGGCCGGGACGAACGGCAAGGGCTCCTGTCTGGCGCTGATGGAGCATCTGGCGCGCGGGCAGGGCCGGCGCACCGGCGTCTTTACCTCGCCCCACTTGTTCCGTTTCAACGAACGCATCCGTGTGGACGGGGCCGATGTTTCCGACGAGACCCTGGTGGACGCCCTGGCCACCATCGATGCGGCGCGGGGCGAAATCTCGCTGACCTATTTCGAATTCGCCACCCTGGCGGCACTGCTGGTGTTTGCGCGCGCGGAGGTGGATCTGGTGTTGCTGGAGGTGGGGCTGGGTGGGCGTCTCGACGCCGTCAATATCGCCGACCCGGATGTGGCTGTGATTACCTCCGTGGGCCTGGATCATACCGAATGGCTGGGCGACGACCGGGATACCATTGGCCTGGAAAAGCTGGGCATTGCGCGCCCGGGTCGCCCCCTGGTCTATGGCGAAACGGACATGCCCGCCAGTATTGCCACGCGCGTGGCGGAGCAGGACATTCCTTTATGGCGGGCCGGCGAGCGCTTCGGCGTGGATGCCGGCGGGCTGTATTGGTGGCAACAGGGGCAAGCGCGGTTCGCGCCGGTGGAGACCGCGGTGCTGGGCCGGGATAACCTGGCCACGGCCGCACAGGCGCTGGTGCTGGCCGGCGTGGAAACGACCCTGGAGGCGCTGGGCGAAGCGGCCGGGTTGCAATGGCCGGGGCGGGCCCAATATATCGAGCGGGACGGGGTCGCCTGGTACCTGGACGTGGGGCACAATGAAGAAGCCTTGACCCGGTTTCGTCGGGCGCTGCCGACGGCACCGCGCGGGCAGACCCGGGTCGTGGCGGCCATGCGTGTGGACAAGCCGGCGCGGCGAGCGCTTTACGGGTTTGTTCCGGAGGTGGATCACTGGTATCTGGCCGGCTTGCCCGGGTATCGTGGAGCCGGGCCGGAGGCCCTTCGGAGTATATTGCCGGAGCCGGTGCAGGCGGAGCTGTTTCCGGACCCGGTGGATGCCGTGGAGGCCGCGCAAGCGGCCGCGGCGCCGGGCGACCGGGTGCTGGTGCTGGGCTCCTTTGTGACCGTGGCGGCGGCACTCGAGGTGTTGCGGGAGACGCCCTGAATGGACGGACAGTACAAGCAACGCTGGGTGGGCGTGATCCTGCTGCTCTTGCTGGCAGCCATGCTGGCGCCCTTGGTGTTCCGCAGCCCGGACCAGGTCCGGCTGGCTCTGGACATGGAAGCACCGCAACCGCCGCCGGTGGCTTCGGTGGAGCCCGAATCCGCGGTGGACAAAACGCGACGCGAGCAAGCTCGTGAACGGATTGCCGACGAGCGCGAAGCCCTGCGTGCATCCGGTCGGCAGAATACAGCCGAGCAACCGGAGGCCAACGCATCCGCGTCGACGCAAGAGCCGCCGTTGAGCGGCTGGTCGGTGCAGGTGGCGAGTTTCCGTGAAAGTGCCAATGCGGCGGGGTTGAAGCAGTCGCTGAATGACGCCGGTTATACCGCCTATCAGCGACAGGGCAACGATGAAGACGGTGACGCTCTGTTTCGCGTCTTTGTGGGCCCGGAACTCGAACGCGCGGACGCGCGCGAGCTCAAGCGGCGCATTGCCCTGGATGAGGCCTTTGAGCTGGAAGGTCTGGTGGTCCCCTATCATCCCTGAGCGGTCTTGTCGCGCCTGTATTCGGCTTCCGGGCTCTGGTAGCATGCCCTCTTCCCCGGCGACGGCCCCTGAATTTCCGATCCGGATACCATGAATCTGGCAGACGGCGTTATTCTCCTGGTGATTGTTGTATCGGCGCTGCTGAGTGTGCGCCGGGGGTTTACGCGCGAGGCCTTTTCCCTGCTCACCTGGGTGGCCGCCTTTCTGGTGGCTCGTCTGTTCGGCCCGGGGCTGGAAGTCATGCTGGAGCCGTCCATCGAAACCCCGAGTGCCCGGATTGCGGTGGCCTTCGGCGTGCTCTTTGCCGCCACCCTGGTGGTGGGCGCGCTGGTGAATCATCTGCTGGGGGAGGTGGTGCGCGTCACTGGACTCACCAGCACGGACCGGCTGCTGGGTATGGTCTTCGGCGCGGTTCGCGGTATGGTACTCGTAGTAGTACTGGTGGCGCTGGGACAGGGCCTGTTTGACCAGGATCCGTGGTGGCGCGAGTCCATGCTGGTGCCCCGGTTCGCCATGATGGAGGACTGGAGCCGTGAGCTCGCCGTGGATTTCATGAACTGGGTCATGAAGGTGGAACCCGTTGAATAGGGTTGCCGGAATCATCGTCAACAACAGGGGACGCAAGGCATGTGTGGTATTGTCGGCATAGCGGGCCACTACCATGTGAATCAGGCGATCTATGACGCCATGACGGTGCTGCAGCACCGGGGCCAGGATGCTGCCGGCATTGTCACCTGTGACGGTGAGCGACTCTACCTGCGCAAGGACAACGGCATGGTGCGCGATGTCTTTCACAATCGGCACATGCGGCG
>CAJXLA010000058.1 GCA_913055795.1 uncultured Alcanivorax sp.
CCGTCAACGCAACCTCCAGTTCAGGTTCCGGGGGCAGGGTGCACCGCCGGCTACCACTCGCAAAAAAGCGAGATGGAAACTCCATCTCGCTAGCCGGATGCCCGGGCGGACATCCCGTAGTCCGTGGCTGCAAAACCCTGATTCGGGCAGGCGCGTATTCTAGCCGCACGGGGGGCTGCTGTCACGGGCTTTCGGGCGGGCCAGCCAGATCCGGGAGCCGAATGGCCCCGCCGCGATCCTTGCCCGAGGCTCTGGGAAAAAGCAGAAAGCCGAAAGAGGAAAGCCGAAAGAATCGGTTCTCCACCGCCGGGGCCACCCAAACACCGACCCGACGCATCCAGAAACCGGGGACACCCCCCACGAAAACCCTGAAAACCAGAGCGCCTTCGGCGCCCTCATCATTTTCTTGCGACTTTCGTCTTTCGTCTTGCGACTCTTCCAGAGAGCCTGAACAAAAGACGCCCCAGCCCGGAACGGCACCCCGGGTGCGTTACTTCAACCCGAGTACATCCTGCATATCGAAACGCCCGGCCGGATGATCCGCCAGCCAGGCGGCGGCGCGGACGGCGCCCCGGGCAAAATTGAGCCGGCTGGTGGCCTTGTGGCTGATTTCCACGCGTTCGCCCTCGCCCGCGAACATCACCGTATGCTCACCCACGATATCGCCCGCGCGGATGGTTTCGAAGCCGATGGTCCGGCGATCACGCTCGCCGGTGCGGCCCTCGCGGCCGTAGATGGCACACTGCTGCAGATCCCGGCCCAGGGCATCGGCCACCACTTCGCCCATGCGCAGCGCCGTACCCGAGGGCGCGTCGACCTTGTGCCGGTGATGTGCCTCGATCACCTCGATATCCGAATCCTCACCCAGCACCCGCGCGGCCATATCCAGCATCTTGAAGGTGAGATTCACGCCGATGGCATAATTGGGCGCAATGCACACGGCGATGTCCTCGGACACCCGGCGCAGATGATCCCACTGTTCGTCATTGAGCCCGGTGGTGCCGATTACCAGCTTGACACCGGCGTCGCGGCACAGGCTCAGATGGTGCGCCGTGGCCTCGGGCAGGGTGAAATCGATGAACACATCGGCGTCGTGGACCACATCCTCCAGCCGGCCGGCCACGGCCACATCCAGCCGACCCAGCCCGGCCAGTTCACCGGCGTCGGTGCCGATGAGCGAGGACTGCGGCGCATCCACCGCCGCACTCAGGGTCATGGTTTCGCTGGCGTGCACCGCCTGGACCAGGGCGCGCCCCATGCGTCCGGCGGCACCGATAATACCTGTTTTCATGAACTACCCCCGGCCAAAAAGCGCCAGTTTACCCCCAAGCCCGCCGGGGCAAAAGCACGGTGCACGGGCCGTGCATTCAGGCGGCAACCAGCCGGAAATAACCACAGAGAAGACAGAGAAGGCCGAACGGGGATCTCCGTAGGGTGCGCTGTGCGCACCGTTCGCGCCCAGTGGTGCGCACAGCGCACCCTACCCATAGCGGCCACTTCGTTAATTCGGCCGAACCCGGTTTTCCATCCCCGACCGATAGGGCTTTTCGAGCACATTGTAGAGATTGACGTTATTGCGCCACATGTACTTGCGCCGTTGCTTGTCGAACCGACCGAAGGACATGCCGGTTTCCTGCCAGGCGCGCACCTCGGCGAGCCGTTTCTGTGCATAGAGCCGGTCCAGCGCTTCCATGGCAAAGGACGCCTCCATATGGGCGGCCTTTTTCAGTTGTTCGATGGCACGCTGCCGAGCGTTTTCGCGATCCACATAGAGCAGGGTATTGCCGTATTCATAACGCAGAATGGCCATGTCGTCCTGCAGTTCGAGGGCGCGCTTGAACAGCTGCTCGGCGTTGATGGGCTTGGCGCCCACCGCCATGCGCCCGGCGGTGGCGCCCACACGGCGGATGACATTGGCGTCGAAGGCGGCATTCAGCGCCAGCGCCAGCGCATGATCGGGTGCCACCGCCAGCGCCTCCGTGGCGGCGTTGATGGTCTTGATGGCCCAGCCACTGTCGAGCGCGCGCGTGAGACGCGCATCCTCGGTCATCCGACCAAAACCATAGGCCAGCCCCAGACGCATCATGACGTAATCCTTGTGGAATTCCTCCTCGCCCGGGCGATAGGCAAACTTCTTGCCGTAATAGAGGATGCGGTTGATGGCATCCTGCAGGATCATCTGCTTGGCGTTGAGGCTGTCCGCCAGATACACCCCGTAGATCAGCTGGGCAAAGACGCCGGGCACCTCGGCATAACCGCCATAACGAATGCCCAGATCCCGTGCCTTGCGCAGGTCACCGCGGAGAAACGCCTGCCAGGCTTCCAGGATGTTGAGGCTGTGCATTTCCCAGTTCCGGTCCTTGTAACCCAGTTCGCGCATGAGCGCGGGAAAACGCTCGAAGCGGCTTTTCAGCCACTCCGGCGAGGGATAGGGAATGCGCAGCCCGCGCATGAAATGATCCCAGTTCTCGCGGATCTCATCGAAGGTATAGGTGTAGGGATCCTGATCGAAGGGCACCGGATTCCAGGGCCCTTCCACCACTTGCTCATTCACCGGAATGCGTTTTTCCGGGGCGAGCTGAAAGGTGGATATGGCCCGTTCCCGAGCGTCGTCCACGGGCGCCGCGGTGGCGACGGACACGGGCAACCACAATGCCGCCAGCAGACAGGACTGGAGTCGGAATCTTCCCTGCATATTATTCTTGTTATGGGTATGCGTATGTGCAGGGACTATAGCAGGGCAGAACGGGCGAACAATCCGAATTAAGTCTCAGAAGAAAACACCGGCACGGGGCCGCCGGAGCGGCCCATCAGCCGGTGTTCTCGAAGAAGCGCTTGACCCCGTCGAACCAGGAACTGCGCCGCGGGTTGTGACGCTTGCCACCATCTTCCAGCGATTCCTGGAACTGACGCAGCAGATCCTTCTGCTCCTGGTTGAGATTGACCGGGGTTTCCACTTCCACCTTGCACAGCAAGTCTCCGGGCGGGCCACCGCGGACGGGTTTGACGCCCTTGCCACGCAACCGGAACATCTTGCCGCTCTGGGTCTCCGGCGGCACCTTGAGCTTGACCTTGCCTTCCAGCGTAGGCACTTCCAGCTCGCCGCCCAGCGCGGCATCGACGAAGGACACGGGCACATCGCAGTGCAGGTCCTCGCCGTCGCGGGTAAAGATGGGGTGTTCCTTCACCAGCACCTGCACATAGAGATCGCCCGCCGGCGCCCCTTGGGGGCCCGCCTCACCCTCGCCGGACAGGCGGATGCGGTCGCCGGTATCCACGCCCGGCGGAATCTCCACGTTCAGCGTCTTGGTTTCCTGCACCCGACCCTGACCATGACAGCTGCCGCACGGATTCTTCACCGTGCTGCCCGAGCCGCCACAGGCGGGACAGGTCTGCTGGATGGTGAAAAAGCCCTGCTGCATGCGCACCTGGCCCATACCGGCACAGGTTTCGCAAGCCACCGGACGCTCGCCCTTGCGCCCGCCGCTGCCGTCACAGGTACCGCAGGCCACCCAGGTGGGCACCCGGATCTTTTCCTCGGTGCCATGCACGGCCTTTTCCAGATCCAGCTCCAGCGTATAGCGCAGGTCCGCGCCCCGCGCGGGGCCCCGCCGGCGCGAACCACCCCCGAAGATATCGCCGAAGATATCCCCGAAGATGTCGCCGAAACCGCCCCCGCCGAAGCCGCCACCGCCCATGCCGGCCTGGCCGTCCACGCCGGCATGACCGAACTGGTCATAGGCGGCGCGTTTTTCCTCGTCGCCAAGGACCTCGTAGGCTTCCTTGGCTTCCTTGAACATGGCGTTCGCTTCCTCGTCATCCGGATTGCGATCCGGATGATACTTCATGGCGAGACGGCGGTAGGCCTTCTTGATCTCGCGCTGGGACGCGCCCCGTTCGAGTCCCAGAACTTCGTAGTAATCGCGTTTCGACATGTTGATCCCGTTGCTTGGTTCGGGCGGATTTCAGACAGCCGGACGAGCCGATGCCGGGCCATGGACCCGGCACCGTGCTCGTTACCGACGGGGCGTCCCGCGCCCCGTTAGGGCTGCATTACTGCTGCTTCTTGTCGTCGTCGACTTCCTCGAAGTCAGCATCCACCACATCATCGCCGGACTGCTGCTGGCCGCCGCCTTCCTGGGCGCCGGCATCGCCCGCTTCACCACCTTCCTGGCTGGCCTCGGCGTAGAGCCGCTGCGCCAGACCGCTGGACGCTTCGGTGAGCGCCTGGGTCTTGGCATCGATGTCGTCCTTGTCGCTGCCCTGGGCGGCTTCTTCCAGATCCTTGATCGCCTGTTCGATCTTCTCCTTTTCCTCGTCCGTGGCCTTGTCGCCGGCTTCTTCCAGCGTCTTGCGCGTGGAATGCACCAGATGGTCGGCCTGGTTGCGCGCCTGGACGAGTTCCTCGAACTTCTTGTCCTCGTCGGCGTGCTTCTCGGCGTCCTGCACCATCTGGTCCACTTCGTCCTCGGTAAGACCGGAGGAGGCCTTCACTTCGATGGATTGTTCCTTGCCGGTGGCCTTGTCCTTGGCGCTCACGTGCAGAATGCCGTTGGCGTCAATGTCGAAGGTCACCTCGATCTGGGGTGTGCCGCGCGGTGCCGCCGGAATGCCCTCGAGATTGAACTGACCCAGCGACTTGTTCTGGTTCGCCTGCTTGCGCTCACCCTGGAGCACATGGACGGTTACCGCGGACTGGTTGTCCTCGGCCGTGGAGAAGGTCTGCGACGCATTCGTGGGAATGGTCGTGTTCTTCTCGATGATGGGCGTCATGACGCCCCCCATGGTCTCGATGCCCAGCGTCAGCGGCGTAACGTCGAGCAGGAGCACGTCCGTGACGTCGCCCGACAGAACCGCGCCCTGGATGGCCGCGCCCATGGCCACGGCTTCGTCCGGGTTGACGTCCTTGCGCGCATCCTTGCCGAAGAATTCGGCCACCTTCTTCTGGACCAGCGGCATGCGCGTCTGGCCGCCCACCAGGATGACATCGGTGATGTCCTTCTGCTTGGTGTCCGCGTCTTCCATGGCGGTCTTGCAGGGCTCCAGCGAGCGCTGCACCAGATCCTCGACCAGGGATTCGAGCTTGGCGCGCGTGACCTTGAGCACCAGGTGCTTGGGCCCGCTCTGATCCGCGGTGATATAGGGCAGGTTCACCTCGGTCTGCTCGGCCGCGGACAGTTCGATCTTGGCCTTCTCGGCGGCTTCCTTGAGCCGCTGCATGGCCAGCGGATCGCCCTTGAGATCCATGCCCTGCTCTTTCTTGAATTCCTCGGCGAGATGGTTGATCAGCGCCAGGTCGAAGTCCTCGCCGCCCAGGAAGGTGTCGCCGTTGGTCGCGAGCACCTCGAACTGCTGCTCACCATCCACTTCGGCGATCTCGATCAGCGAAATGTCGAAGGTGCCACCGCCCAGGTCATACACGGCCACGGTGCGATCACCGCCCTGCTTGTCCAGACCATAGGCCAGCGCGGCCGCCGTGGGCTCGTTGATGATGCGCTTGACCTCAAGGCCGGCGATGCGGCCGGCGTCCTTGGTGGCCTGACGCTGAGAGTCGTTGAAGTAGGCCGGCACCGTGACCACCGCCTCGCTGACGGTTTCGCCCAGGTAGTCCTCGGCCGTTTTCTTCATCTTCTTCAGCACCTCGGCGGAGACCTGCGGGGGCGCCATCTTGTCGCCCTTGACCTCCACCCAGGCGTCACCGTTATCCGCCTTGGTGATGGTGTAGGGCACCATGTCGATGTCCTTTTGCACGACATCATCATCGTAGCGGCGCCCCATCAGACGCTTGACCGAATGAATGGTGTTCTGCGCGTTGGTCACGGCCTGCCGCTTGGCGGCCTGACCCACCAGAATCTCGTTGTCCTCGGTGTAGGCCACGATGGAGGGCGTCGTACGCGCACCCTCGGCGTTTTCCAGCACCTTGACCTGATCGCCTTCGCGATACGCCACGCACGAGTTCGTGGTGCCGAGGTCAATTCCGATAATTTTGCCCATAACCTGTCCTCTCTCGTTTCCGCCGCGCCGGAGCGCGCTGCGCCATCCGGCCGTTTGTTTCAGTTGTCTGGGTGACGCACGGCTATATGGAGCCCTGCATCGTCATTTCAAGCGCCGCCGCGCTATTCGGCCTTGCTGACCACCACCCGGGCGGGACGCAACAGCCGGCCGTTGAGGGTGTAGCCCTTCTCCAGCACGTCCACCACCCGGTTGGGCTCCATGTCGTCGCGGGCCACCATGGTCATGGCCTCGTGCCATTCCGGATTGAAGACCTCGCCTTCCGGATTGATCTGCTCGATGTTGTGCTCACGGAACACATCCAGCAGCGCCTTGAGCGTGAGCTCGGTACCCTCGCGGGCGGGCTGCAGCGCCTCGTCGTCCGCATCCAGGGTCGCCAGGGCCCGCTCCAGGCTGTCCGCCACCTTGAGCAGATCATTGGCGAATTTCTCCAGCGCATACTTGTGCGCCGCTTCCACATCCTTTTCCGCACGCTTGCGCACATTGCGGATTTCCGCCTGGGCCCGGGCGTCCGCCTCGGCCAGCTTCTTTTCCGCCTGCTCGGCCCGCTCCTTGAGCCCGGCGATATCCTCCTCGCCGGCTTCGCCCTCGTCGCCGGCCTGCGCCTGCTCCTCAGCGGTTGCCTCGACGGTTTCTTCTTCCGCCGATTGCTTGTCCTGTTCGTTTTCCTGTTCGCTCATGGTCGTCTTCTCTCCGGTTCCAACAGGGCACGGCCCGAGCCGTGCCGGGGAAAGGTGCTCCGAGATATGGGAACGACTGCGCGGGATTCAAGGGCGGCGAGGGGCGGGCGCTATCGGCCCGAGGCGGCATTTTGCAGCCACGCTGCCCTGATTCCCGGAAGAAAAGGAGCAAGTGGCAAGGTGCAAGGAGCAAGAAATAATGCGGGGCGCCTCCGGCGCCCGAATTCTTCCATTGGGACGCAGGCTTCCTTGCTACTTGCCACTTGCGCCTTGCCCCTTGCCCCTGGCGCCGCGCTAAACGTTCTCGTTTAGCGCGGCGCTCAAAACCCGGGCGGTGATATCCACGGTGGGAATGACTCTCTCGTAGTCCATGCGCGTAGGCCCGACCACCGCCAGCACGCCCACGCCGTCGTGGTCCAGCCGGTAGGGGGCGGAGACCAGGCTGCACTCCTCGAAGGCCTGATAGCCCGCTTCCCGGCCGATGAAGATGCTCACCCCGTCAGCCCGCATGGCCTGCTCGAGCAGGTGGAGCACATCGCGCTTGTGGTTGAAGGCCTCGAACAGTTCCTTGAGGTTGTCGATATTGTCCGGGTGGGCCATGTCCAGCAGGTTGGACTCGCCCGACAGGACATAGTCCGGATCGCGCTCGCCGGAGTGCTCCAGCGCCTTGCCGGCCACTTCCACCGTGGTCTGCATGAGGCTGTTCAGCTCGTCCTTGTCCGCCTGCATGGTGCGCACCAGGCCCGCGCGGATCTCGTCGATGGCCATGCCGCCATAGGTATGGTTGATGTAGTTCGCCGCCTGGTGCAGCTCCTGGGCGGAATATTCCCGGTCGCCCTGGATGACGCGGTTGTGCACCTCGCTGCCGTTGACCACCAGAACGGCCAGCACCCGGTGGCCGGACAGCGGCAGGAATTCCACCTGGCGCAGCGTGGTGACCTCGCGTCGGGGCACGGCCACCAGCCCGGCCATGCGTGTAATCTCCGCCAGCGCCCGCGAGGCCCGATCCACCAGCTCGTGCGAGGACTCGCCCGCGTCCAGCATGCCCTCGAGCTCCGTGCGCAATCCCTGCGCGTCCGGGTGGCTGAACGCGCGGGAACGCAGCAGCGAGTCCACATAGAGCCGGTAGCCCAGCTCCGTGGGCACCCGACCCGCGGAAGTATGGGGACTGCCCAGCACGCCCAGTTCCTCCAGCTCGGCCATGATGTTGCGCACCGTGGCCGGGCTCACCCGCATGCCGCTGCCCTCCGCCAGGGTCTTCGAGCCCACGGGATCGCCGTCACGGATGTGACGCTCCACCAGCGCCATCAGCAGGCGCTGCTTGCGTTCGCTCAGCTCCAGTTCGGGCATGGGGTTTCCGGGTTGAACACGACGTCTCCATTATAGGCACTTGCCCAAACCTGCATAAGGTCTTGGTCAGGGGGAAGAAGAAGCCTGTATCCTTTGCCCCGTTCAGCAACTGCTCTACACTGTCCATACAACCAGTATCCGGGGATACCCCATGCTATCCCATCTGACGGTGCAAAACTTCGCCACGGTGGCGGAGCTGGAACTCGAACCGACCGGCGGGCTCACCGTGGTCACCGGCGCCACGGGCGCGGGCAAGTCCGTGATTGTGGACGCGCTGGGCCTGGCGCTGGGTAACCGCGCGGACAGTGCCGTAGTGCGTCCGGATTGCGAGCGCGCCGAGGTCCAGGTCTGCTTCGATCTCACGGACTGCCCCGAGGCCCGCGCCTGGCTCACCGAACAGGAACTGGACGACGGCGACGAGGTCTGGCTGCGGCGCACCGTGCGCCACGACGGGCGCTCGCGGGCCTGGATCAACGGCTCCGCCATGCCCCTGCAGAAGGTGCGCGAGCTGGGCGATCAGCTCATCGACATCCACAGCCAGCACGAACACCAGGCGCTGCTGCGCCGTGACACCCACCGTGCCCTGCTGGACAACCAGGCCGGCGCCACCGAGTTGGCCGCCGAGGTGCGCCGTCTCTGGAACCAGTGGCGCCGGGCGCGCCAGGACCACCAGCAGGCGCTGGACGACGTCCGGGAACAGGGCGAGCGCCAGGAGCTGCTGCGCTTCCAGCTGGAAGAGCTGGACAACCTGGACCCGGGCGAGCAGGAACTGGCGGAGCTGGAAGCGGAACAGAAACGCCTGGCCCATGCCGAGAGCCTGATCCGGCTGTGCAACCAGTCCGTGGAAGCACTCTATGACAGCGACGAGGGCACGGTGAATGATCTGCTGGGCCGCATCACGGGCTGGGTCACCGAGGCCACCCAGCAGGATTCGGGCCTGTCCTCCGTGCTGGACACCCTGGAATCCGCACGGCTGCAGGTGGAAGCGGCCACGGACGAGCTGCGGCACTACCTGGACCGGCTGGAACTGGATCCGGAACGGCTGCAACAGGTGGAGGAACGCATCGGCGAATTCCACACCCTGGCGCGCAAGCACCGGGTACGCCCGGAAGAGCTTCCCGAGCACCGCCGGCGCCTGCAGGACGATGCGCGCAAGCTCGAGCACCAGGACGAATACCTGGCGGAACTCGAGCAGGCGGAACAGCAGGCCGCCGAGGCCTGGGAAGAAGCGGCGAACCGGCTCAGTGCCACCCGGCGCGAGCACGCCGGCCCGCTCGCCCGGGGCGTGATCCAGCACCTCAAGGATCTGGGCATGGAAGGCGCCCACATGGAAGTATCTCTGGAAACCGGCGAACCCGGCCCGGACGGCTATGAGCAGGTGGAATTCCTCTTCACCGCCAACCCGGGCCAGCCCCTGCGCCCGCTGGCCAAGGTGGCCTCCGGCGGCGAACTCTCGCGCATCAGCCTGGCCATCCAGGTGATCTGCGCCCGGGCGCTGACCGTGCCCTGTCTGGTTTTCGACGAAGTGGACGTGGGCGTGGGCGGCGGCGTCGCCGAGATCGTGGGCCGGCTGCTGCGCGAACTGGGCGAGCACGCCCAGGTGCTGTGCATCACCCACCAGCCCCAGGTGGCCGCGCTGGGCCATCAGCACTGGCAGGTGCACAAGGACCAGACCGACGAGACCACCTATACCGGCATCGAACCGCTGGACGCCGAGGAGCGAGTCCACGAAGTCGCGCGTATGCTCGGCGGCGTGGAAATGACCGACTCCACCCTGGAGCATGCGCGGGAGATGGTGGAAAAGAGTGGCAAGGGGCAAGGGGCAAGAGGCAAGAAGACATCCGAAGCCCGGACGGCGAGCGGGGAATAAAGCGCTTTCCTGCCTTGCTACTTGCTTCTTGCCCCTTGCGCCTGCCTTCGGCCGACGGGCCGAAGGCCTACTTCTTCGGCCGAACGTAGAGCACCAGGGCGTGATCCACGATCTCGTAGCCGTGTTCCTCGGCGATGGCCTGCTGGCGGCGCTCGATTTCCTCGTCCATGAATTCGATCACCTCGCCGGTCTCGGTGCAGACCATGTGATCATGGTGTTCCTCGTCCGCCAGTTCGAACACGGCCGAGCCGCCCTCGAAATTGTGCCGCAGCACGATCCCGGCCTGCTCGAACTGGGTCAGCACCCGGTAGACCGTCGCCAGGCCCACGTCCTCGCCGGCATCCAGCAGGGACTTGTAGATAGCCTCCGCGCTCAGATGGCGTTCTTCCGAGGACTCCAGCTGCTGGAGAATCTTCATGCGCGGCAACGTGACCTTGAGGCCGGCCTTGCGTAAATCCTGATTATCCATGAGACGGGGAACCTTGAGTCCTGATTGAATGTCTGTATTATCGTCCGAACGCTAGGTCAAAACCAAAGCCAATGCAACGACTGATTCCTGTACTATTTGCGTTTCTGCTGGTCGCCGGCTGCAGCAATCTGCGCTTTCCCGGCGTCTACCGGATCGATATCCCCCAGGGCAACTTCGTCACCCCGGAGATGCTGGACGAACTGCGTCCCGGCATGAACCGGGAACAGGTGAGCTATGTGCTGGGCCCGCCCACCCTGCGCGATCCCTTCACACCCAACCGGTGGCACTATTTGCTGGATTACAAGCCCGGCAAGGGGGAAGCGGTGCAGCAGGAAATCGTACTTCATTTCGAGGACGACCAGCTCGCCCGGCGTGAAGGCCAGGCCCTCGCCAACCTGCAGGCCCGTACCCAGGGGCGGCAGGATCGCGAACTCGAGGAAAAGGTCCGCGAGGGTGAGGACGCCATCCAGCAGACCACGACCCCGGCCCCGGGCCCGCAACCCGGCGCCGGTGGCGCACCGGCTCCCACGGGCGGCGCGACAGGGCAGCCCGGACGCGCCCCCCAGCCCGGCTCACCCTCGCCGCAGCCAGGACTTTAAAAAGCCGAAAGACGAAAGTTGAAAGTCGAAAGCCGCTCAAGCCTGCTCCGGGGAAGCTCTCCCCCGGGGCGTCCGCAATGCGGGGCTGACCCGGGAGAACCTTGAAAATCCCGATATGAAGGCGCCGCAGGCGCCCAGCATTATTTCTTGCTACTTTCTGCTTGCGACTTGCTACTCTTTTCTTTAGCCCTCGCCCGCCGGACCTCCTTGGGATCGATCTTGAGCGGCCGGTAGATCTCCACGCGCTCGCCCGCGCGCAGCACACGCTCGGCGGGGTTTTTTTCCAGCTGGCCGAAAATCCCCATGTCGGCCTGATCCAGATCGATCTCCGGGAAATGCTCGCGGATCGCGGACGCACGCGCGGCCTGATCCATGGTGGTACCCGGCTCGACATAGAGCTCGACAATCTTCTGCTTGTCGGGCCGGGCATAGGCCACTTCCACGCGGATGCGCTCGTCACTCATGGACGCCGCCGTTCAGCTCAGCCGCCAAAGGTATCCCAGAGCGTGTGCACGAACACCGCCAGCACCGCCAGGGGCGCGACCACCCGCACCAGGGCGCGCCAGACCATGTAGACGCCGAACTTCTGCATGGCCAGCTCCTTGCGGATGCGCGGCTCCTTCATGATCCAGCCCGCGAAGATGGCGATCAGCAGGCCGCCCAGCGGCAGCATGATGTTCGAGACCGTGAACTCCAGGATATCGAAGAAGGTATTGCCGCCCAGGGTCGCATCGGACCAGACGTTGAAGGACAGCACCGTGCCGATCCCGATAAACCAGGCGGTGCCGCCAATCAGCGTGGCGGCGGCGCGCCGGCTCCATTCGTTTTCCACCAGCCAGGCCACCAGGGGCTCACCCAGGGAAATGGACGACGACAGCGCCGCGAAGGACACCAGCAGGAAGAACAGGGTGCCGAAGAACAGCCCCAGCGGCATCTGCCCGAACGCCAGCGGCAGAGTCACGAAAATGAGCCCGGGCCCCTGACTGGGCTCCAGCCCGTTGGCGAAGACCACCGGGAAGATGGCCAGCCCGGCGATCATGGCCACGGCCGTATCCAGCACGGCGATGATGAGCGCCGTGGAGCCAATGGACACGTGCTTGGTCTCGCCGCCGGGGGTCGTAATCTGACGCGGCATATAGGCGCCATAGGCCATGATCGCGCCCAGGCCCAGCGACAGCGTAAAGAAGGCCTGCCCCATGGCGGCCAGAATGCCCTCGGCGCCCAGCGCGGAGAAATCAAAGGTGAACATGAACTCCAGCCCCTGGGTAAAGCCGCCACTATTGATGGCATAGCCCAGCAGAATCAGCAGGATCACCAGCAGCGAGGGCATGAGAAAACGCACGGCCCGTTCCAGGCCCTTCTCCACGCCATGGGCCACCACCCCCATGGTCAGCACCATGAAGAGCGTGTGCCAGCCCAGCAACACCCAGGGCGAGGCCAGCAGCCCGTCAAAGGCGGCCTTCACTTCCTCCGGCGAGGCCTTGTCCAGCGCCCCGGAGCCCATCTCCCAGACGTAATACAGCGCCCAGCCGGCCACCACGGAATAGAAGGTGAGCAGCAGAAAACCGGACAGCGCGCCCAGAAAGCCCACGCCCGTCCATTTGCGCGACACCTCGTTGTCGCGCACCAGCTTCGACATGGTGTGGATGGGACTCAGCCCGCCGTGGCGGCCCAGCCCGATCTCGGCGATCATGATGGGAATGCCCACCAGAGCGATACAGATCAGATAGACCAACACAAAGGCGCCGCCGCCATAGTCGCCGGCGATATAGGGAAATTTCCAGATATTGCCCAGACCCACGGCGGAACCCGCGGCGGCCAGCACAAAGACCCAGCGGCTGGTCCAGACCCCGTGGACCGGTTGGTATTCCTTGCTCATCGGTTATCCCCCTGTGGCAACGGACGCTCGGCAACCCTCGTTTTGAGCCAGCATTGTCGTGATTTTCCCGGCGGGCCTCAACCGACCGGCCCGCCCCCTGCGAACCCGCCGCGCGGCTCCCGCTCGTCCCGCGCGCAACCGATTGCCCCGTTTTTGCCCGCCAACGCGGTTTTCATGGATGAATTCCGGGTTGCCGGACCTGTATACTCCGCCGGCCATGAGTAAAGCCAGCGCGAAAAACAACAGCAACGTCATCGCCGTCAACCGGCGTGCCCGGCACGATTATCACATCGAGGATCGTTTCGAGGCCGGCATGGCCCTGGAAGGCTGGGAAGTAAAGGCCCTGCGCGCGGGCAAGTGCAACATCTCGGAAGCCTATGTGCTGCTCAAGCACGGCGAGGCCTGGCTGCTGGGCGCGCGCATGGAACCCCTGCCCGAGGCCAGCACCCATATCAACCCGGACCCGGTGCGCACGCGCAAGCTGCTGCTGCACACCAGCGAACTGGCCAAGCTCATCCGCCAGACCCAGCAGGCGAGCTACACCTGTGTGCCACTGCAGCTCTACTGGAGCAAGAAAGGCCTGGCCAAGTGCGAAATCGGCCTCGCCAAGGGCAAGCAGAAACACGACAAGCGCGCCACCGAAAAGGAGCGCGCCTGGAACCGCGAGCGCGAGCGACTGCTCAAGCAGAACCGGCGCTGACGCCGTGCGTCAGTGCGCGCCGGCGTCGCCGCCGCGCCGGCGCAGCGCGCGCAAATCCCGGCGCACCTGCCAGTACAGATTCAGCCAGGGCCGCAACACCCCGGGCAGGAAGAACACCAGATAGACCAGCACCGGCATCCGCGCGTCACCACTGAACCCTTCCACGGCCAGACCACCGGCCGCATAAAGCGCCAGCGCGAACAACAGATGCAGGGTGCACACCAGCAGCGGCCAGCGCCGTACGGGCGCCGTCGCCCGCTGGAAGGCCCGCTGTGCTTGATCAAACAATGCAGTCATCGCCTACTCTCCTCCGGATGACAATGGTTCAGGAACCTCTGAACGCATCGTCCGCGGGGTTTGTTAGACCCAAAACCGTGCTCGACGCGGCGCGCGGCGCAGCCCATGGCCATAGCCCTGGGCAAGCCACGCAACAAAGTCGAGCGCGGTTTTGGGCCTAACCCCTTGGGCCATGCCCTTTTGGGGCTGGCTCCGCGTTGCGCCTCCTACCCGTACAGTCAGTACGGCGGCGTCGGCGCGCCTTGACCCAGCCCCAAAAGGGCGATGGCAAACCCCGCGCACGATGCGCTCAGAGGTTCCCGAGCGGCCGCCTTTGTACTGCTCATATTCAGGGCTCGCTGCTACGCCATTGCGTTCAACACGGGTCGAGACCCCTGGTAGCCCTCACGGACCACCCTCGACCCTTCGTCGGACAATTCTGCCTCGACTGACCCCCTATATTCCCCTTTAGTTCCCGATTCTCAACCGCGAACGTTTCGATTGTTTGACAATTTTTGCGGAAATTCTTTTGCAAATCTTGAAATGGGAACTTCTCCCCGCCATTGTCATCCAATACAATGCACGAGGTTTTCGGGGGCGACATGGATTCGACGCCGGTACGGAAATCTGTAGCGCATGCCGAGCGGGGTCACAACGCTCGTAAATCACCAGTGACATCTTAAAGTAATCGCTAACGACGATTCTTACGCACTGGCGGCATAACTAAGTCCGCCTACCATCGAGTGCTCGTCGCCTGTGGCGGCACAAGATGGGCGACGCAACACAGGCTCGCGGTGAGGTTTGGTCCCGAACCGACCCGTTAAAACCCTGAGGGACTCGGCGCTGTCGTCCTGCTTGCCGGGCTGACAGGGCTTAAAGCAATAGACAAGGCTAAGCATGTAGACCTGCAGGTGGATGACTGACGGACGGGGGTTCGATTCCCCCCGCCTCCACCAAATATGAACGCCCTGCCTCGCAAGAGGTGGGGCGTTTTTATTTGGTGGAGACGGCGCGGATGAGGAGCGCCGTCGGGTTCGACGTGCAGCGTAGGGAACGCTGCCGAACATCGTCGCGAAGCGACGATGGCCCGACAGGGTGAGGGCCAGGGATGGCCCTCATAATCCCCCCGCCTCCCGCGCCGAAGACTGCACCTCACTTACATCGGCCTTTTTTTTGTGTCTGGTCGAGGCGGGGGCCTAAGAAGCCCCGCCGGGTTCGACCAGGAGCGAGCTCCTTTGAGCTCGCGACGCAGGACGCACGAAGTGCGGTCCGACCGTCAGGGAGGGATTCCGTAATCGCGTCTAGCGATTACGGAACATTCCCCCCGCTGACATGGGAAGCTGGCCGCCAGGCCAGCTCCCTCAAGGCGGGCCCTGAAGCGGCTCCCCCGCGAGTTACGCCCCTCTATCCCCGATTGAAGGGGTTCGACGCACGCAACCCCCGGGAACGTTGCCTAACATCACCACGCGATTCTCCCGTTATCCCTTCTCATCAAAAACCGGCAGGTCGACCAAACCCAAACAATCCACGATTCCCTCTTCCGGCCACACAATCTCTAAAGATCAAGAACGGTTTTAAACTCTCCTATAACCCGAAGGTCAGCAATAGCGTCCTCTTTCAATTCGATCGTCTGATACTCCGGATCACTGGACTCGGGAACCAACCATATCTTCTGATGCCGCCATTCAGACTCAGTATCCGCGGTCTTCTCACTTTCATAACGTTTAACGGTAAAACTTCCCCCGGTATCGGGGTCATGTATATCCCTGTGCTGAACCAATACGATTTTGCCCTGCCGTGTCCCGCCGCGCGCAGCCTGGAACAGACACCAGGCACCACTCGGGATTCGACGATTCATGGATTCGCCTACGACTTGTGCGACAAACATGTCTTCACTAGCCTTTATATAATCCGGGATCTCCATCCACTCA
>CAJXLA010000059.1 GCA_913055795.1 uncultured Alcanivorax sp.
GTAGGGTGCGCCGTGCGCACCTTCAAGGTCCGATGGTGCGCACGGCGCACCCTACGCTTTGCCTTTTGCGACACCCTCTCTCAAGGGGGAGATCACAGAGGGGGTTGCCCCTGAACAAGCCTGTGCGGGCTGATTCGGGCGACCCCCTCCTCGGTCCTCCCCTTGAGAAGGGGAGGAAGCTCCCCTTGATAGGCCCTTGCGGGGCCGCGTAAAACCTCACATAAGCTCGATCGCCACGGCGGTGGCTTCGCCGCCGCCGATGCAGAGGCTGGCGATGCCGCGGGTGCCGCCGGTGCGCTTGAGTGCATGGATCAGGGTCACGATCAGCCGTGAGCCGGTGGAGCCGATGGGATGGCCCAGGGCGCAGCCGCCGCCGTGGATATTGAGCTTGTCATGGGGAATGCCCAGTTCCTTCATGGGCATCATGGCCACCATGGCGAAAGCCTCGTTGATCTCGAAGAGATCCACGTCGTCCACGGTCCAGCCCAGCTGGTTCATCAGGTTCTCGGTGGCACCGATGGGAGCGACCGTGAACTCGCTGGGGTGCCGGGAGTTGGTGGCGTGGCCCAGAATCCGCGCCTGGGGCTGCAGGCCGCGTTCGCTGGCCACGGATTCGCGTGCAAGCACCAGGGCACTGGAGCCGTCGGAGATGGAGCTGGCGTTGGCGGCGGTCACGGTGCCGTCCTTCGCGAAGGCGGGCTTGAGCTGGGGCACCTTGTCCAGGTTGGTCTCGCCCGGCTGTTCGTCCGTGTCCACCGTGACCTCGCCCTTGCGGGTCTCGTAGGTTACCGGCACGATCTCGTCTTCAAACCAGCCCTCGGCAATGGCCTGCTGGGCGCGCTTCAGCGAGGCGATGGCGAACTCGTCCATGTCCTCGCGGGTAATGCCCTTCTCGTCGGCCATTTCCTGGGCGAAGGCGCCCATGAGCTTGCCCGTTTCGGCATCTTCCAGCCCGTCCAGGAACATGTGGTCGAGCACCCGACCGTGGCCCATGCGGTAGCCGCCCCGGGCCTTGTCCAGCAGATAGGGGGTATTGGTCATGGATTCCATGCCGCCGGCCACCATGAGGTCGTTGGAGCCGGCCTTGATGAGATCGTGGGCGAACATGGTCGCCTTCATGCCCGAGCCGCAGAGCTTGTTGATGGTAGTCGCGCCCGAACTGGCGGGCAGTCCGGCCTGGAGCATGGCCTGACGGGCCGGGCCCTGGCCCAGTCCGGCCGGCAGCACACAGCCCATGATGACTTCCTGGATATCAGTGGGTTCCAGCTCTGCGCGCCGGATGGCGTCGGCAATACTGACCGCGCCCAGGCGGGGTGCGGTCACCGGCGCCAGCTTGCCCTGCAGACTGCCCATGGCGGTACGGGCGCCGTTCACGATTACCACTGCGTCATCGGCCATTACTCTCTCCTGCTTGCTGAAAACGGTTGCACCCGCCGTTGCCACGGTCTCCGCGCACCCCGCTGGTGCACGGGTGAATCCGGAGTCTTGCCGGTTATCTTCTGAGCAACCGGACGGGCGAAGTGCGGCTATTGTACTTGAGACACAGGGGCGCCGTCCCCATATGGTGCCCTGCCAGCGGGGTTGCTATGCTTAACCGGCCAGAGCCGGGGTGCCAACCCCGAAATGAACATCAGGGCATCATTCGGGCCGGCCCGAGCCGGGCCAAAAGATGAATCCGCAATCTGTCAGGGGAAAAGAATATGGCTTTCGAACTGCCTGAGCTTCCGTACGCCAAAGACGCGCTGGAACCGCATATTTCGAAGGAAACGCTGGAATATCACTACGGCAAACATCACCAGACCTATGTGAACACGCTCAACAGCCTGGTCGAGGGTACCGACAAGGAAAACCAGTCCCTCGAGGACATCATTAGCAATGCCTCCGGCAAGCTGTTCAACCAGGCGGCGCAGGTGTGGAACCACACCTTCTACTGGAACAGCATGAGTCCCGAGGGTGGCGGTGAACCGAGCGGTGAGCTGGCCGAGGCCATCAACAAGGCCTACGGCTCCTTCGATGATTTCAAGCAGACCTTCAACACCACCGCTGCCGGCAACTTCGCCTCCGGCTGGACCTGGCTGGTGAAGAACAAGGACGGGTCCGTGGAAATCGTCAACACCGACGACGCGGACACGCCCATTGCCCACGACAAGGGCCAGACGCCGCTGTTGACGGTGGACATGTGGGAGCATGCCTACTACATCGACTACCGCAACTCCCGGCCCGACTATCTGGCCGCGTTCTGGAAGCTGGTCAACTGGGATTTCGCGGCGAAGAACTATGCCGGCTGATCAGCCCATTCGGGTTGATTCGGCAACACCAGGGGCCTTCGGGCCCCTTTTTTGTGTCCCCGGGCTCATTTTCTTCCAGCCCGGGCTCTGCTAGGTTCCATGCATGGCCTCGTAAGGCTGTTCTGGCCCGAAACACGAACAACAAGGTCGGACTTGCGAGGTGTTTACAAGGGGGAGCCATGAGCATGTCGATAGTTCGATTCTGGGTTTTGTCCGTCGTCCTGGTGGCGGGTTGCGCGCCGCTCAGCGAGGAAGCCATCCGTGATCTGGCACGCAACACCGCGTCCATCCGTCCGCTGGCGGAATCCCTGGCCCAGGCGGACGGCGGTGCGGTCAGTTCGCTGGATAATGACCGGTTCCTGGCGGAAGTGTCCGCCGACACGCTTTCGCGCGATCAGTTTGTCGAGACCCTGAGCACCCAGTGCCAGCGCGCCTATGGCGGCAGCCTCAAGACCAGCAGCGACCAGTTCCGCCTGGCCCCCGAGGATATCCGCGAGCACCAGCTTCGGGCCCTGGCCGGGCGCGACGGCCCCATTACGCTCTACCTGGGAGACGCGCTCAGCCGAACCCTCAACAGCGATATCAATAGCGCCATACGTCGGCTCCAGGACAAGGCCGAGGAGCAGCGCAGTGAGCGGCTCTATCGCCAGGCGGCGCTGGTGTGCACCAGCTACGGCGATAACGGCCTGCTGCGCATCCATCATCTGGTGAGTTATCTGACGAAAAACAGTGCCGGCCAGGGCGATGCCGTCTGGGCCGTGGCTACCGGCTCCGCGCTGGATGAGGCCATCCAGGATGCGCTGGAGCGGGCCGAAACCGCCGCCGGTCGAGACATGAGCGAGGAGCGGGACAGGGTGGCGCACTACAAGGCCCTGAAGAACGCCGGGGAACTGGTCATCCAGGCGGGGTTGAGCCGGCCCGGGGTTTACGGTGAACAATTCCGAATGGAAGTTACGCTTGATAACCACACCGCCGAACCCGTCAATGTGGATCCGGTTCCGCCGCTCCTGCGCTCGGCCGCCGGCCAGAGCTGGTCCACCGACCATGATGGCTGGATCCGTGAAGGGGAAAACCACTGCCGGCGGCTGGAAGGTACCAAGGTTCAGGTGCCCGGCGGTCAGGCGTGCAAGGCCCGCTTCTGGTTACGGGTGGGCGCTTTCCGCATGCCCAATATGCTGATGGAGGCGAATGTGGCCGGCTCTACCCTGGAAATGCGGCCGGTGACGGAGTTCGAGGTACGGCGCAATGAGGCCCGGTAAGCGTTCCGGGCCCGTACGTCGAAGATCTCCTGAGCGCGCCAAGGATTTTGCAACAACCTGTTAGTTGCCGCCGTCCCCTGAATCGGACGAGCTGGATGTCTGACCCAGGTACCACTTGAGCGCTTCAGCGGCGTCCTTCAGCGCCTTCTTGAAGGTTCGGGTGGACTCGGACGTGGCATTTTTCTCCAGTGCCCCCTGGAAGAGCTCCATCTGGAAATCGCTCTTGTTGCCCCGGGCCGCGTCGCAGGCCCGGCGGGCCCGGGTGCGATCCTGCTCCACGCCCTTGCCGTGGTACCACATGGCGCATAGATAGGAGGCCGGATAAGCCGGCGGGTTGTCTGACCGCATGGAATAGATCAGCCCGGCCGTAAAGTGGTTCATGGCTTCCTGATAATCGGCCTCCTCGTAAGCACTGGTGCCCTGTTGCAGGATGATGTCCATTTTCTGATCGGCCTGGAGCGGTGACGCCAGCAATAACAGCGCCGGTACAAGATAACGTTTCAAGGTCCACCTCTCTTGTTTATTCTGTTTTCAGCTTGAGGGACGCGCTTCGCTATCCGGCGGCGTCCCCGGGGCGGGTAAGCCCGTTATTTTTCGATAATCCGGCCGCAGGCTGCTAAGCTTGCCGGTTCCGAGCAATAAGGGTGTCCTATCTATGTCCCGGGAACAAGACCCTGATGTGGGCGATATCGGCAACCTGGAAGTGGAAGACCCGCGCACGGGCCAACGTAGCGGTGGATCCCCCACCCACCAGGAGGATCCGTCGCGAAAGAATCCGGGCGGGCAGGGACCGGGCAAGCCCGGCGGAGGCAACAAGCCTGCCGGCACGGCACCTGGCGGCGGTGGTCAGGGGCCGTGGCTGCTGGTCTCGCTTGCCCTGCTGGCCCTGGTGCTGGTCATGGGCGCCTGGACCTGGCGCGAGATCACCGATCTGCGCAATCAACTTGAAACCGCCATGGACCGTTCGGGGCAACGGCTGGATAATCTGGAATCGCTGTTGTCCGCCACGGATGAGACGTTGAGTCAGTCGGCAAACAGCATTCAGGGCCGGCTCAAGACCCACATGAATGAGATCCGCAAGCTCTGGGATGTGAGCAACAAGCGTAACCGGGGCTGGATCAAGGACAATGAAAAGACAATCACTTCGGTTGCAAACACTACGACCGAACTGCAAGAAAGCATGGCATCGCTGCGCGAGGATATCGCGGCGCTGCGCGAGGAGGTAAAACAGGCCGCGAACGAGCAGGGCAAGACCCAGACCCAGGTGGACATGCTGGCGGAAACCGTTCAGCAGCTGGAAGCCACCGACGCACGGTATGAAAAACAACTGAAGGAGCTCCAGTCTCTGCGCGAGCAGTGGCAGGACGTGGACAAGCGTTTGCAGGACATTAATGAGGCCATTGAGGCGTTCGATGCTTACCGGCGCCAGGTCAACGAGCGTCTTCAGAAACTGGAGGATAGCGCCGGAGCATCAGGAGCATAGCGGGGGAACGATGGCGAACAACAGCGACGACGACAAGAGTCGACGACTGCAATCACTGGATCAGGATGTATTAGCCGTGGAACAGAAAAAGCAACAACAAGATAACCGTTCTTCAGGGGGAACTCGTCAGCAGGCCGCCGCGCCCGCGGGGGCTACGGCCGCTGGCGGAGGTGGTTCCAGTACCGGCATGGTGATCACCGTGTCCATTCTCAGTGTCTTGCTGCTTCTCACCATTGCCGCCGGCGCGCTCTATGGCCTGTACATGCATGAACAAATGAAAGGCATGGACGAAGGCCCGGATATCGCCGGCAAGCTGGCACCGCTGGAACAGCGGCTGAGCGAGCTGGAAAACCGGATGGAGAACCTCGCCCAGAGCAGCGATAGCAGTGATGTCAGTGCGGAGGTTCTGAATCGACTGGATGCGCTGGAAAGCGAGATGTCCGGGTTCAGCTCGGATCTCGAAAGCGTGCGCGCCCGCGCGCGCAATGCCGCCAGTCAAAGCGAAAAGGCGGTGCGGACAGCGGAACAGGCGAACAGTGCTGTAAGCAGTCTTGAGCAAACCGTTTCCACACATGGCAATCGTCTGGATGATCTGTCCAGTCGTCTCAGTGAACTGGGCTCTTCGTCCGGCCAAAAGGACGTCAGTAGTCAGGTCCAGCACCTGAACGGCCGGGTGGAAAAACTGTCGGACGATATCGACAGTATCTACCGGATCCTCGAAAGCCGCTGATCCGGTAGCTGCAAAAGGTTAAACGTGCGCCAGTGGTGGAATGGGTAGACACGCTGGTTTTAGGTACCAGTGCCGCAAGGCATGCAGGTTCAAGTCCTGCCTGGCGCACCATCAATAAAATCAATAAGTTAAACTGTTTTACGGTCGATTTTCGTGCCGCTTCTCCTCGTTTTTGGTGCAATTCCGGTACACCTGGAAGTTAGTACCAGTGCCGTTGTTCCTGGCTGCGATTCGCTCCGCAAAGAGGCCTGTCAATTCAGAGGGTTAGCGGCTTTCCTGGAGGCACGGAACAAGGTTGCCGCGGATTTTGGTACAACTCCTGTTCGAAAATAAGAAACAGGAATTCAGGAACAAGGGGAAATTTGGCATCTCCTGTACTTTCAGTGGGTCGGCAGCGGGGGTGTCCCGTCCGCCTGTCCGGCTGAGCTAGCTGGTTTTCCGTCTTCCTTTAATCTGCTCAGAAATTCAGCATTTCTGCCGCCTGAGTGAGCACTTTCTGTGCAATCGATTCTTCCAGCCTGCTTTCTCTCCCCCTCGTAGTTTATGAATTAATCGATTCTAGCCAATAATCCGAACTATCCTGTGGACAACCGCAGGAGTCGCTTCCAGCTTCGAATTTCACCTGTTCCCTTAGGCGCTATCCGGGGGAAACCAGTAACCAGCCAGCCGCTCATTCCACGCCTCGAACCATTCCGGCTGGGGAGCGCTGTCCGCGACTCGCTGTCCCGGTAATCGGTTCAAAGCCCCCCCCAGGGCGTCTGCCCGTCGAGATACTGATGCGGCTGAATATGGTTATACCAAAGCCGGAACACTTAGAGCTGTCCGGCAGGGCGCAGGCATCGAAAAGCAGGCCCTGGCTTTTTCCTTGAGGGTCCCGAACAACCTCTCCGTCCTTCCATTCTTATTCGCGACCTCCATGTCGCTCACCCTCCGGGCCATCTGCGCGCTGCGCAGATGTTCAAAAGCTGCTCCTGCGCTTTTGTCCACGGGTACCCTTCCACCGTCCGTTGATGCCGGATGCCCAGCCACCAGAGCCCGAACCGGAATACTCTGGAGGTGAAGACAGCTTCATTATCCGTGCGCAGCCGTTCCGGTTTTTTGAAGTCATGGTTCTCAATCGTATCCAGCAAGGCCCGGAGCAGCGCAATGGAAGTGCGGGTCTTCATCCGCTGCAAGCGCAACAACCATCGTGAACCGTGATCGATAATGCCGAGGACCGTTTGTGATCGGCGGTTTGTATCCGGAAGACCCGTCATATCCATCGCCCAGATCCGGTGCGCCGGCATGGGGCGCGGCTGAGTGTGCTTCAGTCTGCGCCGTAGCTGGAGCACCTTGTACCGATGCTTCTTCAGGTTCTCCGCGACCCAGGTTCGCCCAATCGTGGCCCCATCCTCCTTTCCGCCATGGAGCCGATTGAACTGCTCGGCAATGGTCCGGCATCCGGTGTCCGCCGGCATCAGCGCCTTCAGCCCGATCATCTCCCGCAGCACCCAGGGTGGTTTGGGCTAGCATTGGGTGCTCGGAGGTTTGCTGTCGGCCGGGGAAGCGGTGAGCCGCTGACGGACAGGGAACCTCCGGAGTCCCGGCGCAGGGCGGTACCGGAACATGAAAAGACAAAACAATACGGCCATGCAAGATCGCTGGATTGGTTTGCGGATAAGGAGGTAGTCAGGAAAAGGCAGGTTGGTTACTGCTACGGGAGGTTGCTCTGCAAATGGTCCATCGCCTCGTTTGCATTGAGAATGACGATCCCGCGCCAGAGGCTAAGTCGAAGCAGGTCCCGGTCGCCACTGACGACGAGGTTCGCATCGGCTGCCAGTGCGGTGGCCAGAACCACATCATCATCGGCATCTGTTGGCACGGTCGGCGCAATGGCGGCAGGCGTGACCAGTTGCGTCATGACGCCGTAGCGCTGCATCAAAAATGCCGGAGTCAAATCCTGACTGGCGAGCCAGGAAGCAAACTTGTCCCGTTCAAGCACCCGAACCAGTTCGCCCAGAAGAGGCGGACTTGAGTAGAGCCGGAGCTGACCCTCTCTGGCGAGCTTGAGTAGTTGGAGTGGCGTTCCGCCCCATATCAGAGCGGAGATCACGATATTGGTGTCAAGAACCACGCGCACGTTGCTGTCCCTGCGTGCGCACGGCGTCTACTTCAACCTGGATTTCGTCCATGGTCATCGGCGGAAGGTCACTGTCACCCAGTTGTTTGGCGGCAGCGAGCAGTTGGTCGGCCGCCCGTTGGCGAAGACGCTCGCGGAGCATGTCCTCAATCTCCGCGGAATCCAGCAGGCCAGCTTCCTTGGCCTCCCGGATCAGGCTGTCCGGCAAGTCGATGTTGAGTGTCGTCATGGCTTAAACCAGCTTCGTTTTGGCCATTACAGTATAACAGCCACAGGTGTTACGGCTACTAGCGAGGGTCTAAGCGGCGACTCCTGCGCGATTTGCTGGTGGAGTAGTTGGAGCTGGTCGCGGGCATGCGCGGTCCAGTTCACCATCGTTGCAGGTCCTGAAGTACCTCCTCGGCCGCGATGGTGTTTCCTTGTTCGGCATCCCGCTGTCCGCGCCGGATGTTTTCCAGCACGTAGAGCTGATACATCATTTCCTCGGTGTTCGCGTTTTCGGGCAAACGCCGGATCGCATTCAACGCTTCCGTCTTGGTACTTTCTTCAGGCTCCATATTGGCAGCTCCTGCCTGGTCATCCACGGTGCGTATGGAAAAGTATGCGGCAGGGACCATGATGCATCAAGCACGGACAGCCCGGGTTCCATCTAATAGAAAGAACAGATGCCGTCTTGCCGCGCGCCCACTCGCTTGTATTGTCCTCCTGTTCGCCTCGGTAGCGGCTGTCCTGCCGGCCTCGGCCAGTGGTGCCTTCATCACCCGAGACCCGGACGCCGAAGGCGGCCCCACCGTGGAACTGGTCACCCCCGCCGAAGCGGCCCGCGGTACCGCCCCCACGGATGTCATGGGCATCGTGGAAGGGCAGGACCTGGCCGGCTGGCGGCTCCGGTATCGCCCTGTGGACCCGAATGAGTTCACCACCCTGAACGCGGGCAGCGGTGCTATCACCTCGGGTGCACTGGGCGAGTTCGATCCCACACAGCTGATCAACGGCCAGTACCGCCTCGTGCTCGAGGCCTGGAACGAAGACGGCGGCCTCGCCCGCGCCGAGCGCACCGTCCGGGTGGCGGGAGCGATGAAGATCGGCCACTTCTCGATGACCTACGAGGACGTCACCGTCCCGCTGGCCGGCATGCCCGTCACCCTCACGCGCACCTATGACTCGCGCCAGCGCGGCCGCGCCGAGGCTTTTGGCCACCGGACACGGAAGCACGATTCGGCCCGGATATCGAGTTCGGGCCTTGGTGCAATTTTGGTGCAGTAACCTCGTAACACGGGGATTGAATGCGTTTAGACGTTCTTCATCATATTTAATAAAATCAAGGGATTAGCGAATAAAAGGCCCGTCAATTCGGGCTCTCGGCTCGATTGAGGTACCAGTGCCGCAAGGCATGCAGGTTCAAGTCCTGCCTGGCGCACCATGATCACGCCGACACATTACACCCTTCCCTCGGTGGCCATACCGGAAGTCAAGCGATTCATTGAACCCTTTGCACAAGGTGCGCTGGGTCCGTTTTCTAGCCGGGCAATAGGCAACTTTTACGAGAATCCTTTTGAGAGGATCCTGACCCGGGCTGGAACGGGTTTGGAAGCGTGCATAGGTAAGCCTCGATAAGCTAAAATTGCGTCCCTTGAAGAAAACCAGCCGGGAAAATACCGAAGTGGGGGGCAGGGTGAGTCATTCGACCGAGGAAGGGAAAAGCGAAAGCAAAGTGATCCGGAAAATGCGTTCGATGAGCCAGTACGGCGCTTTTGATCTGGATAACCGTCTACAATTCACACAGGGCAGCCGCAAGACGCCTCCGAAGGCCCTGCTTGCCCGCGCCCTGATTCACGCACTCGCCATTCTTTCCTGGGCTGTCGGATTGGGGGTGGGATATGTGCTGTATTTCCTCTGGAACGCCGGCCTGCCAGAAGATGCCCAGGAGCTCTATTATCTGTGGTACGTATTCAAGGGCTGGTTCGACTACGCCTTGATCGGGGGAGTGGCGATCCATCTTGTGGCCAATTATTACGGACGCAAGCGTTCGCTGTTCCATCATCTGGCTCACAACGAAACAGAAGTACGCCCCATAGGCTTGCTCAAGAAGGATAAGTTGACCGAACGAGAGCGTCATGTCGTCGACGTTTTTGATGCCGTTCAGGCCGAGCACGAACCGGGCGTCGACGTATTTCTGTTACTCAATAATGCCCTGCGTTCTTCAGTGACGCACTATGTCTTGCCCGGTGGAGTGGCCTTTGTCTCGCTATCGCCCACGGCTCTGGTAGCCGCCAACGACGAAGAATTGCAGAAACTCTTCCATTACGCCTGCGCGCAAATCGAAAGCAAGCCGGACGGGCTCATGTGGCGTTTTCGCGAAGCGTTCAACGTTCAGCCGCTGAGCGTTGCCTTTCGGTTCATGATCGCCATGTTTTCGCAAACGGAACAGCACAATGCCACGCATGGCGCTCGGGCAACGCGGAACGCGACCATAGCGGGCGCAGCCGTAGGCGGAGGTGGTGGCGCCGCGGTCGGCATGGGGGTTGGCGGTATCATGGGACTCCTCATGATTATCATGGCGTTTATGGCAGCGTTTGCGGCTTTTCTCATTGCCGTTCCCATGGCATTGATGAAAGTCGTTACCGGTATGCTAGTGCAACTCTTTGAGCCCTTCTGGGCCTTTAAGTCTGTCTTCTGCAGGTATTGCCCGGATACGGACATCGCCAGCCTCAAGTCGGGAGTAGAAGGCCAGTCCTCCACCGTAGTGCAGGCGATCCAGAGCCGGGAGGTCTCGCCGTTCGGCATGGAGAATTGGCTCAATCTTCTGGATATCGTCCACCCGCTGACCGAGCAGCGAAAGAAGGCCCCCGGGGCAGGCTGAAATCCAGCCGGGAGACCGGAGACTGGTGATTTCGTTGCCTCTGGCAAGCGGGCCGTTGCATTCTGGCACGTTCAACGAGAGCGCCTGCCTTCATTTTTTGTCTCTGTTCAGGTTCTGATGAAACGAGGGCGTGCGATACGACTTTTCTGTGGTAACCTTCTGAATATACGAAATTTTTCCGGAAGTTCGGAGGCTCCCTTGACGCAACCGAAATTCAGCCCCGGTGACCTGGTGCATCACCTGAAGTACGACTACCGCGGTGTGGTAGTGGACGTGGATCCCGAATTCGCCGGCTCGGAGGAATGGTACGAGCACATGGCGAAGAGTCGGCCTCCAAAAGATCAGCCGTGGTACCACGTCCTGGTGGACGGCGCGGACCACCGCACCTATGTGGCCGAGCGCCATCTGGAGCCGGATGAATCCGGCCAGCAGATCGATCATCCCGAGCTGGGCCGGTTCTTCAACCGCTTTGACGGGCGACGTTATCTCCGCGTGAAACACTAACAACCCGCTCCCGTTTCCGGGAATCTCAATGCCCGGCCTGCCCCGTGGTGCGGCGTCAGGTCCGCCCTGTCTTTGTCCGAATGGTGGGGTTGTGCGGAATCCAGATTTTTCCTAATGTTCAGGAAAAATTATTACTGTGGTCGCGCCGACAGGGAAAGTGTTATGAGTCTCCGTTTTTCTACCCGTTTTTTCAAGATTGCCGGTCTGGTTTTGCTCGTGGGTCTGGGAGCCTGGATGCGATGGACCGCTGTAGTGGACACGGAAGTGGAAAAGCCGGTGCGAGGGGATGCCGAGGAGTACATGGCTGCGGCCCGGAATCTTGTCAAGTACGGCGTTTATTCGGAGCATGCGCCTCCGGAGGACGACGGTGAAGAGCCGGCCCCGTCCGCCAAACGCTCCCCCGGGTTCCCGTTATGGGCCGCGTTGTTCATGGACCCGGACGACATGGAGAAATCCATGGACCGGATTCTTCTTGGTAACTGGGCGCTATCCATTATCAGTCTCGTCTTGCTGGCGTTTCTGTTTTACCGGGTCCTGCCGTACTGGGCCTGTTGTGCAGTGCTTTTCCTTGTGGCGATCAGTCCGCATTTGATCAATATCAATGTGTATCTGCTCACTGAACCATTGTTTACCCTTGGGGTTAGTGCCATTTTTGCGGTTTATTGGTTGGTGGTTACCCGTCCCGGTGTTGCGTCGGCCCTGGGCTTGGGGGCCATGCTCGGGCTGACCAATCTGGTCCGACCGTCGTTATTGTTGCTGGCTCTCCCTTTGGTCGTTTTCATGGCCTTCAAACTTCCTTCGCATGTGCGCTGGAAGAGTTGTGCCGCCATGCTGGCCGTGTCCGTGGTGATATCGCTGAGCTGGAATGTCCGCAATCTGGTCTCTATTGATTCGTTCTCCGACCCGCAGTTATCGGCGAACTTCCTGCATCACGGAATGTATCCCGGGTTTGAATACAAGGATCGGGATTTCACGTTCGGGTACCCTTATAGATTCGATCCGAAGTCCGAGGTGTTGTCCGGCAACGTGCCTCGTATACTGGATGAGATCGGCAATCGCTTCCAGCAGCAACCGGGAAAGCATTTGCATTGGTATTTTCTCGGAAAGCCTGCTTTTCTTTATAGCTGGGATATTGTTGCGGGTTTTGCGGATATTTTTGTTTACAAGGTAAAGAAGACGCCGTATTCAGAGAACAAACTGTTCGACAGCACGAACCTGATCTCGTATTACGTCCACGGTCCGATGGTGGCGTTGGCTTTCCTGGGGGTGTTTTTTGTCTGGTTGCCCTCATTCTGGCCGAGCATGAGCTCACCGCAGCGGCATTTGTTCCAGTTTAGTTCGCTCTTTATAATTTATTTCACCGGATTTCATGTGATCGGGGCTCCTTTTCCCCGTTACGGCATCCCGGTTCGGCCCTTTGTCTATATGCAGGCCTTCTTTGTTCTGGGCGGTATCTATGAACATGTCAGAGAGACGATAAAAAATGCAAGAAGTGGCCGTAATTATACCCTGTCTGAATGAAGGGGATGGCGTCGGGGGTGTAATTCGTGAGTTCAGGGCGGCGTTACCGCAAGCTACGATCTATGTCTGCGATAATGGTTCCACGGACGAGACGTCGATTTGCGCGCGTGAAGCCGGTGCCATCGTCTATCAGGAGTCATGCCGGGGCAAGGGCAATGCGGTAAAACGCATGTTTGCAGACGTCGAGGCCGAGGTGTATGTCCTGGTCGATGGGGATGGCACCTATGATCCCGCCGACGTACAGGAGCTGGTAAGGCGGGTGGAGAAGGAACAGTTTGATATGGTCACCGCCTCCCGGCGCGAGAGCTATGCAGAGTCCGGAAGCCGGGTAGGCCATGAATTCGGTAACCGGTTGATTACGAGTAGCGTTAATCTGCTCTTTAACGTGGAGCTGGCCGATGTGCTGTCCGGCTACCGAGCCATGTCACGGCGTTACGTCAAGAGTGCGCCCGTGCTGGTCTCCGGTTTCGAGGTGGAGACCATGCTGACCATTCATGGTCTTGAGGTGGGAGCGACCATGATCGAGATTCCGACAACCTATAGAAGGCGCCCCACCGGGACGAACAGTAAGCTCAGAACCTGGCATGATGGTTTTCGGATCCTGCAGACCATTGTGTACTTTTTCAAGGAAATCCGGCCCTTTGTTTTTTTCTCGCTGATCGCAGTGTTGTTCGTCAGCGCCGGCTTGTTCCTCGGGATTCCGGTTATTCTGGAATTCATGGAGACTGGACTGGTGCCGCGGTTTCCCACGGCTTTGCTGGCAACTGGCCTCATGGTGCTGGCCTCGATCAGTCTTGTTTCCGGCATGATTCTGGACTCGGTGGCCCTGCAGCGGCGTGAGATGAAAAGGTTCGCATATCTCGGCAATCCGGCACCGAAAGGATCCCGGGAGGGATAATCGTGACCATCCACCGTCAGAGCCTGCTTTTCGTGCTCTTTGGCGGCGTTCAGGTGGTGATCGATAGTATACTTTTCGTGCTGCTGGTGACGCTCGGAATCCCGGCAGGGTGGGGTAACGTTGGTGCGCGAGCGTCGGCAGCCCTTGTCGGTTTTACGCTCAATGGACGGTGGAATTTCGCTCGGGGCAAGCCCTTATCCCGTTTCCACCTGATGCGGTTCGCAGGCTGGTGGTTGCTTACGACCCTGGTCACCAGTGTCCTGCTGGAGGTGCTGTTTCAGCTGTGGCTGGCCGAGCCGTGGCAGATCGGGGTCGCCAAGGTCTTAACGGAAGGGGCTGTGGTTGTGCTTTCCTTCTTTGTTTACCGGCATTGGGTGTATGCCCCCTGAGGGGCCCGGGAGGGGCTCCGTCTGTTCACGGGTGCACCGGTTGAACCGGTTAAGCCCCGCAGGCTTCAGTACTCACGCGAGTGACTCCTGTATTCGTTATACTTGTCCGTTTTGGACGGGATTCGCAAATCAGCCCTATGTCCCATGATGTAATCCGCCTGCGCGGCGCGCGCCAGAACAACCTCAAGAATCTGGACCTGGAACTGCCCCTGGGTGGACTCACGGTAATCACCGGGCCCAGCGGCTCTGGTAAGTCCTCACTCGCCTTCGACACCGTCTATGCCGAGGGCCAGCGGCGCTATGTGGAGACCTTTTCGCCCTATGCGCGGCAGTTTCTGGACCGCATGGATAAGCCCGCGGTGGACAGTATCGAGGGGATTCCGCCGGCCATCGCCATTGACCAGACCAATCCTGTGCGCAATTCCCGCTCCACGGTCGGCACCATGACCGAGCTCAACGATCACCTGAAGCTGCTCTTCGCCCGGGCGGCGCGGCTGTTCTGTCAGGGTTGCGGGCGCGAGGTGCGCCGGGATACCGAGGACTCCATTGTCGCCGACCTGCTGAAACTTGGCGACGGGTTACGGGCCCAGATTGCGTTCGATATTCCGCTTACCGGCGATGTGGCCGAGGACCGGGTGCGCGCGGAGCTGGAGCGGCAGGGCTATACCCGGGTGGAACAGGTCGATACGGAGACCCTGCGCGTGACCCAGGACCGCGTCCGGCTGGAGAAAGACCGAAAGGACCGCATCACCGAAGCGGTGGAAGGGGCCCTGCGCGCCGGCCGGGGCCGGATGAGTGTCTTTCCGCTGGATGATAACCGCGAGCCCACCGATCACTGGCGTTTCTCCGAGGGGCTGCACTGTCCGGACTGCGACCGGGACTACACCGACCCCATCCCCAATTCGTTTTCCTTCAACTCGCCCATGGGCGCCTGTGACGAATGCCGGGGCTTCGGCCGGGTCATGGGCATCGACTACCGCCTGGTGATCCCGGACGAGCACAAGACCCTGGAGGAAGGCGCCATCAAACCCTGGCAGACCCAGAGCTACGAGGAATGCCAGCGGGATCTGATCCGGCATGCCCGCCGGCGCGGCGTGCCCACGGACCTGCCCTGGAAGAAGATGACCCGGGCGGACCGCGACTGGGTGCTCCAGGGCGAGGCAGACTGGAGCTGGCACTCCAACCGGGGCGGCTGGTACGGCGTGCAGCGGTTCTTTGATTACCTGGAAAGCAAGTCCTACAAGATGCACATCCGGGTGCTGCTGTCGCGTTATCGCTCCTATGATCAGTGCCCTTCCTGCCACGGCGCGCGGCTGAAACCGGAGTCGCTGCTGTGGCGCGTGGGTACGAAGGAAGACGCCGATCAGGTACTGGCACCCGGCCAGCGCTTCAAGCCCACGGGCGCGCAGTTCAGCGACCAGCGCCTGAAAGAACAACCCGGGCTGAACATCGCCGATGTCATGGGCCTGCCCCTGGGCCGCACGCGCGAGCTCTTCAATAATATTCATCTGCCCGCGCCCCTGGACGAGGCCTCGGATCTGCTGCTGGACGCCATTCGTTCGCGGCTGGCCTATCTGGTGGACGTGGGGCTGGAGTATCT
>CAJXLA010000060.1 GCA_913055795.1 uncultured Alcanivorax sp.
GGGGGGCGGGCCCCGCCTTCAAAAGAGCGCCTCGATTGCGAACCAGCCTGAAAGCCTGAGTACGCAACGGGTTTTTCAACAGCCTGCTAGCCCTGCGCGACCTCGGTGATCCTGCGGCCACCCTTCCGGGTGGCCGTTTTCGTCTGGGCATGGGGGCATCCCTTGAACGCCGTTTCCTTCCTTTACGGCAAGGGTTGTCGGGATCTGAACCACAGCTGATCACAGAGACGGAAAAGACAAATCTCTGTGCTCTCTGTGCTCTCTGTGGTTATTTTTGGGCCCTGGGAGGAGGCTCCGAGTCCTCTCCTTTCGCATTCCCCTGAATCGGCGCGCACGGTCGGGCACGGATGGCCTTTGTATCAGGCAGGTTCTATGATGCCCCGGACGATGAATCGGCCCCTGAACGGCCCTTGACCGGACGGGAGACGTCTCTTGGAAACCGCCGATCCCTCTCTGCGCCGCCATATTCTCGTCCTGGCCTTGGTTCTGGCGGTGCTGGGCCTGGCTCATGAATGGGTCAATCCGTGGCTCGACTATGACCGCGCCGCCGTGCTGGACGGACAGATCTGGCGGCTGGTGACGGCCCATCTGGTGCATCTCAACAGCTGGCACATGGGCATGAACCTCACCGGTTTGCTGCTGTGCTGGTTTTTCTTTACGGATCTCTTCACCCGCCGACTCCTTTGGCTCTGGCTGGCGGCGTCCGCACCCGTGGTGGGGCTGGCTTTTCTGGGCCTGGATCCGCAACTGGCGCGCTATGTGGGGCTGTCCGGATTGCTGCATGGTTTGCTGGTGCTGCTCCTGGTGCTGGGCTGGCGGGGCAATCCGGTGCTGCACACGGTGGTGCTGGTCGTGGTGGCCGGCCGGCTGGTCTGGGAGCAGCGGCCGGACTACGATACCGACTACCTGCAGTCCTTTATCGATGGCAGCGTCTACGTAAACGCCCATCTGTATGGCGCGCTCACCGGGCTGGCGCTGGCGGTCGGGGTCCTGATCAAACGACGGCTGCGTGAGCGTGCTACCATTTCGGACGACACCCTCTGAAGTATCGTGGAACCGGGTACCGGCTATGCGGGAAACAAGACGCCAGGCCTGTCTGCAGGCGTTGGGGCTGACGCCCTGGGTGGCGCGCTCGCCGCTGCCGGGCGCAGCCGCGTCCGCGCGTCTGGAGCCGGCCCCCGAACCGGAACCCGAACCCGAACCGGTTCAGCAAGCTCCGGCCCCGGTCGTGGAAGTTCCCGCGGAGGCCCCGCCGGGGGCGGAACCGGCCGCGCAACCGCAGGCCGCGTCGGCGGCCGCAACGGGTACCGGTTTGCGTTTTACGCTCCATGCCGTGGCCACGCCCGCGCTCTTGCTGATGGTGCAGCAATCCGATCCTTCCGCCCCCGAGCCCGGCCGTGACGAACAGGCCTTGCTGGCCTCGCTGTTGCGCTATTTCAACGCCCGGGATGCACAGCCGCGCGCTTTCGCCTGGCCCCTGCCGGGCGCGGAACCCGAGGCCGAGCAGGCCCGGGCGTCGCTGGAGGCTTTCGCCGGTCGGCTATGCAGCGACCATCGGCTCCCGCGTGTGCTCTGGCTGCTGGATCCGGAGCTGGTGCAGACGCTGCTGGGCCAGTCCCGCTTTCAGCCCTTCCGGTGGCGGGACCTGGACTGTCTGGCCGCATCCAGTCTGAAGGAAATGCTGGCCGAGCCGGTGGCCGGCAAACGGGCAACCTGGCAGGCGATGGTCCGTCATGGTTTTACCCTCTGACCCTGCGCCGATCATCCAGACCCGGCCCATGGCCGTGGAGGATCTGGATCTGGTGGAAGCCATCGAGCGGGAGGGTCAGGATGCCCCCTGGTCGCGCCGGATTTTCCGGGATTGCCTGGATGTGGGCTATGACTGCCGCATGATCCTGCGCGAGCGCGAACCCGTGGGCTTCGTGATCGTTTCACGCGTGCTGGATGAAGCCCATCTGCTTAATATCGTGCTGGACGGCTCCTGGCGCGGACAGGGCATTGCCCGTGGGGTACTGATAGGTCTGCAACAGGAATTGATCGAGCTGGGCATGAGCCTGCTTTATCTGGAAGTCCGCGAAAGCAATACGCCGGCCCGCCGGCTCTATGAACGACTGGGATTTGGCACCAGCGGTTTCCGGGAGCGTTACTACCGCACCCGGGACGGCGGACGGGAGGATGCGGTGCTGATGAGCAAACAGCTGATGGCGGATCACAAGTAGGCGCAAGCCTTATCCGGTTCGTTGCTCCGCTTCATCATGACTGACCCGGGCTACCGCCGCCGGCAGGGCATCCAGAATCCGGCCCAGGGTCTGTTCCACCACGCGCTTGACCGAGGGCCGCACGCTCTGTCCCAGCCAGCGCGGCACACCGGGCAGCTGGTGGGGCTGGATATCGAGCTCCGCGGTAATATGGATATCGGTGCCCTGCACATGCTCGCTGAGCTGAGCCTGCCCCTGGCAGTCGAACAGTTCCGGCAGCCGGTCGTTGTAGAAGCGGAAGTCCACCCGGTTGTGATGGTGGTGCCAGCTCAGCGTGGACAGGAGTTCTTCCACCAGTCGGCCGATGAAGGGCCGGGCTGATACGGGTACCACGGACTGGTTAATCGCCCAGGCCACTTCATGTTCCAGGTAGTCCGCCCATTGCCGTTCCTGCCGGATATGGACCTGGTCCACATCGGGTAGATGCGGCGCCATGCGATCAATATGGGTATGGAAGATCCGCCAGGCTTCGGCCCGGGGGACATCAATGGTGTGTCGGAAATTCAGCTCCATGGAAGGGCTCGATCCCGCCAGGCTGTTGCGAACAGTCCAACCATGCCTGAATCCGCCATCATTGGGAAATGCCCGATGGGCCAGTTCCGGGTTGGCTCCGAAAACAATATGCCCTGTTTCTACGGCCAATCCTGCTCCGGTGCCAGCCCGCTATTTTGAACAGTGTTCAAATTGACCGGTATTCAGCCATGACCGCCACCCAATGGGGCGATCGCACGGGCAAGCGCCGGAATGTGCTCGCAGCGGCCCGGACCCTGCTGGACGAGCAGGGCCCGGATGAGCTCAGCATGCGCCGCGTGGCCGAGCGCGCCGGCGTCAGTCCGGGCACGGTCTATACCCTCTTCCAGCACAAGGAAGAACTTTTCGCCACCCTTTATGTGGAACGGCTGGAACGTTTTCTGGCGGAAGTCGAATGGACAGCGCGGGACCAGACCCGGCCCGAGGAACTGGTGGTGGCCATGGGCCGCCGCTATGTGGCTATCTACGCCCTTTTCGGGCGGCGTCTGGATGCCTGGTCCATGCTGGTGGAACGCGAGCAGTGGCCGGCAGAGCTGGTGGAGCGGCTGATGCAGGTCACGCTCAAACTGCTGGATTGTATCGACTGGCTGACCCGGGACTTCGGTCTCGAAAGCATGCCCGCTGAGGTCCGCCAGCGGGCGGCGCCGTTGCTCTGGGCCACGCTCAATGGGCTGGCCGAGCAGTACAGCGGGGTGCGCCATGAACTCCATGGTCTGGCACTGGACGACATGCTGACCTTTTCCGCCCGCGTGCTGGTCGCGGGTTTGCAACAATTGAGTGCCGAGACGGCGGCCACCACCGGAGAGCAATGACATGACCTCATCCTGGCGCAAACGCTTGATCAAGAACCCGGTCGTGGACGGTCTGGCGCATCCGTCCACGCGCTTCAATCCACAACGATTGGCCCGCCGGGTGCGGGGCAAACGGGTCCTGATTACGGGCGCTTCCTACGGCATCGGCGAGGCCACGGCGCGCCTGCTGGGTGGGGCCGGCGCCCGGGTCTTGCTGGTGGCGCGCACCGGGGAACGGCTGGCGGCAGTGGCCGAAGGCATCCGCGCGGACGGTGGCTGGGCCGGGTATTACAGTGCCGATCTCACCGACACCGATCAGGTGGACGAGCTGCTGGCCGCGATCGACCGGGATGAAGGTGATGTCGATATCCTGGTGAACAATGCCGGCAAGTCCATCCGCCGGTCCTTCGAACTGTCCCGCTACCGCGACTATGAGCGCACCATGGCCGTGAATTACCTGGGGCCGGTAAAGCTACTGCTGGGCGTGGTGGCCGGCATGCGCCAGCGCCGGACCGGGCAGGTAGTCAATATTTCCACCGTGGGGGTGGGGTTTCCGCCGGCGGCGCGCTGGGGCGCCTATCAGGCCTCCAAGGAGGCCTTCGACACACTCTTCCGCAGTATCGGCCTGGAAGCCCGCCACGACCGGGTCCTGTTCAGCTCGCTCTATCTGCCGCTGGTCTATACCCGCATGAGTGCGCCCACGCCCCAGTTGCGCGAAGGTATGGCGCCGGGCATGCGCGCCGACGAGGCCGCCGCCCTGGTGGCGCGGGCCATTGTTCAGCGCAAGCGCGTGCTTGCGCCCTGGTGGTTCCATCCCACGGAGGTGGCGGTCCTGCTGTTGCGCCAACCCATCGCCGCTCTGCTGTCGTTCTGGTTCGGGCACACCGACGATACGCGCAGCGCGCGCCTGACTCGCGGTGAGCCGGAATCGGCCGGGGAGGATGCCGATGAACATCCGTGATCTGGCCTCGCTGCGTCTGCTCCCGCGCGCGTTGAGCGGACTGCGCGAGACCGGCCTGTTGCGGCCACTGCCGCCGCGGGCGGCGGCGCGCTTCGCCCGTGATCTGCGCCGTACCGGTGCCACGGCGGCCGCGCTGTGTCACCGGGCCGCTGCCCGGGCGCCGGCACGCCCCGCCGTGATCGACGACGCGGGGGAACTGAGCTGGGCGGAGCTCAACCAGCGCGTGCTTGCGCTGCGCGCCGGACTGGCCGGGCTTTATGGAGTGGATCATGAAGCCACCCTGGCCGTGCTCTGCCGCAACCACCGGGGCTTTGTCACTACCGTGTGGGCCGCCGCCAGTCTGGGGACCAACATCCTCCTGCTGAACACGGATTTTCCCGCGCCCCAGCTGGCCCAGGTACTGGAGCGCCACCGCGTGGATGCGCTGGTCTGCGACGAGGAATTCCTGCCCGTGTTGCGCCAGGCCGGATTCGCGGGTATGCCCGTGTTGGCGGATGCCGCGGCCCCGTCCGGCGCGGCAAGTCTGGAGTCGGTGATGACGGCGGGTTGCCCCGAGCCCGGGCGCGCCCGGGGCCGGCCCCGGTTCACGCTGCTCACCTCCGGTACCACTGGGCCGCCCAAGGGCGCCCCCCGGTCCACGCCCGATCCGCTGTCCGTGCTGGGCCCGCTGGCCTCCCTGCTGGAGCGTGTGCCCCTGGAGACCGGGGCCCGGGTGCTGGTTCTGCCGCCGCTGTTTCACGGCTTCGGTTTCGCGTTTCTGATCCTCGCGGCGGCCTTGTCCGGTACCGTGATCCTCCGCCGGCGCTTCGAGGCGGAGCAGGCACGCCGGGATCTGGCCGAAACGGGCGCGGAGCTGGCCGTGGGTGTGCCCGTAATGTGGCAGCGGATCCTGGATGACGCCGGCGAAGAACCCGTCCGGCATCGTCTGCGTGCACTCATCTCCGCGGCGGCGCCCCTGCCGCCGGCACTGGCCGAGCGCATGCTGCGCGGATTCGGGCCCGTCGTCTTCAATATCTACGGTGCTTCGGAAACCGGACTCGTGTCCATCGCCACGCCCCGGGATCTGCACGAGGCCCCCGGTTGTGTGGGCTCGCCCCTCCAGGGCATCCGGGTGGCGTTGCTCAATGAGCAGGGCGAGCCCGTGCCCGCCGGCGAAACGGGACGTCTCTATATCGGCTCGGGCATGCTCTTTGCCGGTTACACCGACGGCCGCGCGCGCGACATGCGCGCCGGCTTGATGCGCTCCGGGGATCTGGCAAGGCTGGACGAACAGGGCCGGCTCTGGATCGAGGGGCGCGACGACGACATGATCGTTTCCGGCGGCGAGAACGTCTATCCGCAGGAAGTCGAGGACTGTCTCACCCGCCACGACCGGGTCCGGGACGCCGCCGTGCTGGGTGTGCCTGACGAGACCTTCGGTCAGCGCCTCAAGGCCTGGGTGGCGGCGGACGGGGTGGACGAGGAGGAACTGCGCGCCTGGATTCGCGCCCGCCTGGCGCGTCACAAGATGCCGCGCGAGTTCGTGTTCCTCGATGAGCTGCCGCGCAACCCCACCGGCAAGGTGGACAAGAAACGGCTGCCCGGCTGAACGGTACCCGGAACCATGGCCCGCACGGCACGCTGCGCTGTATACTCCGCGCTCCGAACAGCGGAGTATTCATGAGTTTGCAAGACGAAGTCGAGAAGCGGCGCACCTTCGCCATCATCTCGCACCCGGACGCGGGCAAGACCACCATTACCGAGAAGCTGTTGCTCTACGGCAATCAGCTGCAGACGGCGGGTACGGTCAAGAGCCGCAAGTCCGACAAGCATGCGGCGTCGGACTGGATGGCGATGGAAAAGGATCGCGGCATTTCCGTGACCACCTCGGTGATGCAGTTCCCCTACCGGGATGCCATCGTCAATCTGCTCGATACCCCGGGCCACGCGGATTTCTCCGAGGACACCTATCGCACCCTGACCGCCGTGGATACCGCGCTCATGGTCATTGACGGCGCCAAGGGCGTGGAGGACCGCACCATCAAGCTCATGGATGTGTGCCGGCTGCGCTCGACGCCCATTCTCACCTTCATCAACAAGCTCGACCGGGAAGTGCGCGATCCCATCGAGGTCATGGACGAAGTGGAAGAGACGCTCGGCATCGAATGCGCGCCCATTACCTGGCCCATCGGCATGGGCAAGCAGTTCAAGGGCGTCTACAACCTGCTGACGGATACCACCGTGCTCTACCACTCCGGTCAGGGCCACACCATTCAACAGGTGCAGGCCATCGAGGGGCTGAACAATCCGGAACTGGATGAGGCCGTAGGTGGCGATTATGCGCAGGAGCTGCGCGATACCCTGGAGCTGGTTCAGGGCGCCAGCCACGATTTCGATCTGCAGCGCTTTCGCGACGGCAAACTCACGCCGGTGTGGTTCGGCACGGCCCTGGGCAACTTCGGCGTGGATCACATGCTCGATGGCCTGGTGCAGTGGGCGCCCTGTCCGCAGCCGCGTGAAGCCCTGGAGCGCACCGTGGATCCCACCGAGGAAAAGCTCACCGGCTTTGTCTTCAAGATTCAGGCGAACATGGATCCCAAGCACCGCGACCGCATTGCCTTCTTGCGGATCTGCTCCGGGAAGTACGAGCGCGGCATGAAGATTCATCAGTGCCGTACCAACAAGACGGTGCGTCTGTCCGATGCGCTCACCTTCCTGGCCGGCGAACGGGACAATGTGGACGAAGCCTGGCCGGGCGATATTATCGGTCTGCACAATCACGGCACCATCCAGATCGGCGATACCTTCACCGAGGGTGAGTCGCTGCGCTATGCGGGCATTCCCCATTTCGCGCCCGAGTTGTTTCAGCGCGTGGAACTGCGCGATCCGCTCAAGAGCAAGCAGCTGCACAAGGGGTTGCGCCAGCTCGCGGAAGAAGGCGCCACCCAGGTGTTCTATCCGCTGCGCAACAATGACGTCATCCTGGGGGCAGTGGGCACGCTGCAGTTCGATGTGGTAGCCACAAGGCTGAAAAACGAATACGGCGTGGACTGCGCCTATCAGCCGGTGAATGTGGTGACCGCGCGCTGGCTGGAAGGGGACGAGGCTGAACTGGACCGGATGCGCAGCAAGGCCTACGAAAACCTGGCCGAAGATGGCGCCGGCCATCTCACCTATCTCGCGCCTACCCGCGTGAACCTGCAAATGGCCGAGGAAAAATATCCCGATGTCCATTTCCGCGAGACCCGGGAAATCTAGTGCAGCTGCCGTGCGATGACATCGTCCATACCCAGCTGCACGAGCAACGCCTGGAACGCGTGGTGTCCTGGCTGCGCGGCGAAGGCGCGCGCACCGTGGTGGATTTCGGCTGTGGCCGTGGCGTCTTGCTGGAGCGCCTGGCTCGCGAACCGGCGTTTACCCGGCTGCTGGGCGTGGAATCGTCGCGCGAGGCGCTGGCGCTGGCCCGGCAGGAGATGCTGGGGCCGGAGACCGATCATGTCGAGCTGCTGAACGCCTCCTTTACCGATCCGGGGCTGTCCGTGGGAGCATTCGACGCCGGTGTCATGCTGGAGACCATCGAGCACGTGAATCCGGGCCAGCTCTCCGGCGTCGAACGGGCCGTGCTGGCCCGGGCGCGGCCGCGTTTGCTGATCATGACCACCCCCAATGGCGAATACAATCCGCTGCTGGGGCTGCCGCCGGGTGCCTTCCGTGATCCGGACCACCGTTTCGAGTGGAACCGGGCCCGTTTCCGGCAATGGTGCCGGCGCGCCGCCGAACGCCACGGTTACCGCGTAACCTTCCAGGGCATCGGCGAACAGGATCCGGAACTGGGTACCCCCACCCAGGCGGCATTGTTCCGGCGCTCATGAAGGCCCTGGCTGTGCTATCCTCGGACCTGTCCAGAAGTTGTGCGGGAGGTGGCCGTGAGCGCGAAGAAACTCAAGAACGAGCACGAGTTGATCAAGGAAGCGGTCCGCGTGGGCACCAAGTACGCGGAAAAGCGCGGGGCGGTGCAATTCGACCCCACCGACTCCCAGGATGACAAGATCGAGTACATCTACAAGCTGCTGGTGCACGACCAGCTGATCCAGCCCCTGGCCAAGGACGATATCGATCTGCCCAATATGCGGCACAAGCTTGCGATCTGGATCTCGAAGCAGTTGCCGGAGGATCATCCGCTGCTGCAGTAACGGGTGGCGGGATTCATCGAAGATTCAGGGAGAGAAGGCATGAGTGATTCCAACCGAGTGGCGCTGGTTACGGGCGCGGCCACGGGCATCGGACACGCCACGGCGCGCGCCTTTGCCGAAGCGGGCTATCATCTGGTGCTTGCCGATCGCGACCGGGAACGCGGCGAAGCGTCGGCGCGCCAACTGAATGCCACCTTTATCGCCTGTGACGTGGCCGACGAAAATGACGTGGCGCGGCTGCACCGCGAAATCATGGACCACCACGGGCGTCTGGACGCGGCCTGCAATAACGCCGGTATCGAGGGGGAACAGGCGCCTACCGGCGAGGCCTCGCTGGAGAACTTTGATCGGGTTCTGTCGGTGAACCTGCGCGGTACCTTCCTTTGTCTGCGTGAGCAGATGCGCCTCATGGCCGAACAGGGCCATGGCGCCGTGGTGAATATGGCGTCGGTTGCCGGCCTGGTGGGTTTCGCCACCCTGCCCGCCTATTGCGCGTCCAAGGGGGGCGTGGTGCAGCTCACCAAGACGGCGGCACTGGAATATGCCACCCGTGGTATCCGGGTCAACGCCGTCTGTCCGGGGGCGATCAAGACGGAGATGATCGACCGGATCACGCACGAGGATCTGGACACCGAACAGCAGTTTCAGGCGCTGCATCCCATGGAACGCTTCGGCACGCCCGAAGAAGTGGCGAATACCGTGGTCTGGCTGTGCTCGCCGGGGGCGGGTTTTGTCACGGGCCAGGCCCTGGCCGTGGACGGTGGCATGGTGGCGCGTTAACGCGGTTCGCGGACGCTGTTGAGCAAACAGCCTTGCAGGCGTTCGTCGATGCCCTCCAGTGCCTGTTCGTCCCGGGCGATCCATTCCAGCCGGGATTCGCCCTGATGGTGTGCCGGCGCGCGGTGTAGGGTTTCGCCGTCCCGGTTGATGGTGATGGTTCCCCGGTCGGTGTGAACCACGCCCTTGATGCGCTCGGCCGGCGCGTTCGCGAGCAGTGCCGCCAGCTGGTCGTAATCAAAGATCCGGTCCGCCGCGAAGCGCCAGCCCGCACTGACAAAACCTTCGCCCTGGTTGTGGGTGCGTTGCACGCCGGACGCCGGCAGGACCGCCTCGCCGGCATCCGGGGCCGCGGCGTCGCCCTGCCGGCGCACCACCGAAGCGGGGCGTGTTGAGCCCTGCTGTGAAGCGTCGTCCAGCCAGACCGGATCCAGCCGCCCCTGCTCAACCATGCGCACGGGTTTGGTGTTGAGTTCCGTATCCGCCTCGAGAAAAGCATGGAGCCGGGGCCGGTCTTCATCGCTGTACAGATCCGCCTTGTTCGCCACCAGCAGATCGGCAACGGCCAGTTGCTGCCGGAAAATGCGGTGTTCGGTATAGCGGCTGTCGTGCAGCTTGCGCGCGTCCAGCAGGGTGATCACGGCGCGCATGTCCAGCACGGAGGCGAAGTTCTCCCCGGTCAGGGTCCGGAGCAATTGCTGCGGATGCCCGAGCCCCGTGGGTTCGATCAGCAGGCGATGGGGCCGGGCCCGGGCCAGCAACTGATTGAGCGCCACGCGCATGGGCACCCCGGCGGCGCAGCACATGCAGCCGCCGGGCACCTCGCGGATAAAGACGTCCTCCGGATCCGTGGCGTCTGCGGCCAGCAGGGCCCCGTCAATGCCGGTTTCTCCGAATTCATTGACCAGCACCGCCCAGCGCTCGCCCGTCGGTTTGTGCGCCAGCAGATGCCGAATGGCCGTGGTTTTGCCCGAACCCAGAAAGCCGGTGATGATGTTGGCGGGGATATTGATGAGCATCAGGGGTGGTGGCCGTGTTCCCTTGTTCAGTTCGGGTTTGCCCCGGAATCAAGACACTGGTGACAGATACAGTTCAACTCGATCTGCGGGCTCGTGAGTTCGAAATCGGCGCTCCGGGCGCTCGCGGCCAGCGAGTCCAGGATCTCCCGGCCGATCGCGATCTCCTCGACGCGTTCGCAGCGCTCGCAGATCAAAAACTGCGGCAGCTGGTGATCGTGATCGCAGACAATGTGGGAGCAGGGGACGTACTTGTTGGCGCTCTTGAGCTTGTGCGCAAGACTTTCTTCGACCAGGAAATCCAGCATCCGGTAGACCGACATGGGGCGGATGGATTCGCCGAAGCGCGTCTCGTACAGGTCCGCGACTTCGTAGGCGGATACCGGTTTGCCGGCTTGCAGAAGACAGTCGAGCACATTGCGGCGCTTGTCGGTCAGACGGGATCCATCCGCCCGACAGGTGTCCGCGGCCCGGTCCAGAATCTGCTGGGTTGCCGCCCGGCTCATGGTAGGTTGCAGCGCGCGATAGACATGGGGGGATTGTACGTCATCGGGTGCCTTGGGGGGAGATCAGCGGCCGCGCGAACAGCGGGGCGCGCGGCCGCTGCCACGGGCGCTTACGCGCCCCAGGGAATGCGCATGGTGACCTGAATATCGCGACCCGGGCTCAGGGCATAGCCCTTGTAGGTGTCCAGGAAGTCGCGATAGCGCTCATCGGTGAGGTTGCGCACCTCCAGATCGAGCTGCAGGCGCCGGCCGGCCACCGTACCCAGGCCGAAGCCCGCGGCGAAATCCGCCACAGTATAGGCATCGGTCGAAGCGGTGCCGAAGGGCGCCCCGTCGAATTGCTGGAAAGGCTCGCCCGGCGCGGCGTCCTTGCTCGCGTTGTGGCGCACGCCCAGACGCAGATAGGGCGTCCGCAGGGCGCCGCCGCCGGGGAGATACCAGGTGGCTTCGCCGGTCACCTGGTCCGCCGGCTGCAGCGGCAGCTCTTCTCCGGTGGCGTCATTGTCGCCCTCGACCGCGCTGTAGGTCGCGGCCAGCTCCACAGCTTCGGTGACATGCCCGCGCACCTCGAAGTCCACCCCTGTCAGGGTGGCGTCGGTCTGGCGATAGTTGAAGATGGGCAGTCCGTTCCCGGCGGTATTGCCCGAGTCCCGCAGGAAGATGTAATCGTCGATGCGGTTGCGGTACGCGGTGATCTTGCCCGAGAAACCCTCCGCGCGCCAGCGCAGCCCCAGGTCGCCGTTGAGCGAGATCTCCTCGTTCAGATTGGCGTTGCCCTGCTGGACTGCGGCCACGCCGGCATGCACACCATTGGCATAGAGCTCGAACAGGCTGGGGGCCCGGAAGCCGGCCGCCAGGTTGCTCACCACGGACAGGCTCTCGGTGACGCTGTAGACCCCACCCAGGGAGCCGCTTGTGGCGGAGTAGTCGTTCCGGTCACGGCCACTGAAGTTCACCGGGCCCCGGGTCGCTTCGGCGTCGCCGACGGTCTCGTGCCAGTCATGCCGGAGACCGGTCTGGAGCGTGAAGTCGCCCAACTGGCGCTCCTCGAAAGCGAAGACCGCAAGATTGTCCACTTCACCGCTCGGGGCCAGGCCGGTGCTACCGCGCGATACCTGCTCCTTGCGCTTGGCCTCGACCCCGATCCGGCCCGCGTCGAACCAGCCCAGGGCCTGGTGTTGCCCGACCAGGCGGGCCGTGTACTGGTCGAATTCCAGCTCGATGGACCCGTCGAAAAGTCCGGAGCGCGGCACGCCGGCGCCATTGGACTGACGCAGATTGTTTTGCCAGCTCAGGGTGGGCTTGAACTGCCAGTTCTGCCCGGCGTCAAAGGTGCCGCCCAGCTGCAGTTCGTCGTTTTCCAGGTTCTGGCCCACGCCTTCGGGGCCCTGGCCCGGAGGCAGGTTGCCGGCCGGTGGCGGCAGCAGGAAGTTGTGCTCGTTGCGCCAGCCGGTATAGCGCAGCCGCACTTCGCCGAAGGCACCCCGGTGCCCCAGGCCCAGCTGTCCGTTGGTCTGATCAAAATCGGTAGAATCCAGTGCGCCGGTGTAGGCCGGTGTGTCCGAGGGGTTGGGCGACTGAAAAGGTGAGGGCGTGTTCGGGTTGAACGCGTCCCGGGCATCCGGGGTGGTGATGCGTCCGGCGGAGCGGTCGATGATGCCCGCATGGATGCTCCAGCTGGAGCCGAAGTGATGCGCCTTCCAGCCGAGGTCCTTCTGTTCGTTGTTGCTCGAATAGCCGGCCAGGGTCTGGCCGCCAAAACGCGATTCGCCGTCCTCGGTGAATTCCAGTGCGAGGGGCTGCACGTCAATGGAACCGCCCAGGGCCCCGGAGCCGTAGAGCAGGCTGGAGGCACCGCGGACCACCTCGATGCGCTCGCTCAGGAAGGGATCGATGTTGGGGGCATGCCGCGTGCCGTACTGCTGGTGGTCCACGCCGATGCCGTTGCTCAGGATCTGCACCCGGTTGCCGGACAGCCCCCGGATGACCGGCTTGCCCACCTGATTGCCGGCGCCGATGCTGTGGACCCCGGGAATATGGTTCAGGGTTTCGCCCAGCGAGGTGGCCTCCCGGCGCTGTTTTTCCACCCCGGTCAGGACGTCGATATCGCTCGCCTGCAGCAGGGGGTCGCCCGGAGCCGGTGTGCCGGCGGTGACCTCGAGGGGCGCCAGTTCACTGCCGGTCTCGTCCGCCTCGGCCCGGGCCTGGGCTCCGATCAGCGGCACAAGCACCAGCGCCACCATGGCACCGGGTGCAAACCGCGCCCTTGCAAGCCTCCGGTATTGTGGAAAGGTCGGCATCATGAATCCTCCCGTTTAATGTGACGTTATAACGTACTAAAACCGGATCGGAAAATCAAGTGGTTGGGTTTGCCGGTCCCCGGGGCGCACGGGGGCTGTTCTCGCACGGGGCCGTTAGGCACTATGTCTGTTCAGACCACCTGCGGAGGTTCCATGGACGATGACGAGCTACGCATACGCTATCCCTTTTTTTCCCTGCGCTATCGCACCTTCGTCCGGGTGCAGGTCATCATCATCGGCGCCCTGCTGGTGGCCGCCGCGGCCTTTTTGATCGAGGCCCGCGACCATTCCTTCTGGTGGTTCGCCAATGCCTGGTGGATACTGCTGGTGGTGGCCGCGCTCGAGGGGGTGGAGTCCTGGCTGTTGCTGCGCCGGGCGCGAATGAATTTCTCGGAACCGGAAACCGGAGAATCGCAATGAAGACGATGCACTTGCTGGTGGCTGGTCTTGTGCTGGGTTTGATGGCCTGCGACGGCGAAACCTCGGAGGACGGGGGCAAGTCGACGTCCCTGACCGTGAAGACACTGGCCCAGGGGCTGGATCATCCCTGGGCGATGGCCTTTCTGCCGGCGGGTGACATTCTGGTTACGGAACGTTCCGGTGCGCTGAAACGGCTCTCCGCCGAGGGGAAAACGCTTGCCGAAATCGGCGGCGTGCCCAACGTGGATGCGCGCGGGCAGGGTGGTTTACTGGACGTGGCCCTGGATCCGGACTTCGCGGACAACCGTTATGTCTATCTGACCTGGTCGGGGGCCGGCGAGGGCGGCAATGCTACGCATCTGGGCCGGGGCCGGCTGGAGGACAACAGGCTCCGGGATTTCGAAACCCTTTTTGTGGCCACGCCCTTTGTGGACAGCAGCAAGCATTTCGGTTCCCGGCTCAGCTTCGACGGCGATTATTTGTTCATGACCGTGGGCGATCGGGGTCAACGCGACCGGGCCCAGGATCTCGATGACCACAATGGGTCCGTGCTGCGTCTGCATCACGACGGCAGCGTGCCGGATGACAATCCCTTCGTGGGCCGGGACGATGCCCGGGATGCCATCTACAGCTACGGCCACCGCAACCCCCAGGGCGCTGCCCGGCATCCGGAAAGCGGTCGGCTCTGGGTTCATGAGCACGGCCCTCGCGGCGGTGACGAGATCAATATTCCCGAGGCGGGGGCGAACTTCGGCTGGCCCAGAGCCACCTACGGACGGGAATATCATGGCCCTGAAATCGCGCCGGACGAGCACGGCCAGGGCCTGGTGGGCCCGATTCATCAGTGGACGCCGTCCATAGCGCCTTCGGGCATGGCCTTCTATACGGCGGAGCGTTTCCCCGAGTGGCAAGGGGATCTGTTCGTGGGCGCGCTCGCGCTGACGCATCTGGCGCACCTGGAGCTGGAGGGCACCCGGGTGGTGAACGAGCAAGAGCATCTGAACGACCGGGGCCGGCGGATCCGGGCGGTGCGTCAGGGCCCGGACGGTTATCTCTATCTGCTGACGGATCAGGATAATGGCCGACTGGTGAGCGTCAGCCCGCTTGAGGACGGTGAATCATGAACGGGGTTGCGATCGGTGTTGCCATAGTGGCACTCACGGCGCTCAAGGCGGGCCCGGCCCTGTGGACGCTGACGGGAAGGAACTGGAACCGGGTGCTGCGCATCGCCTGGCCCCTGTGCCTCTGGGTGGTGGCCCTAGTGTTGCTCTTCGCCCTGATTCCCCGTTCTCCCCTGCTTGAACAGGGACAGACCGAGCCCGCTCTTGTGGCCGCCTCCGTGGCGGTGGCCCTGGTTTATGGGCTGCCCTTGCTGCGCGAGGGCTGGCAGCTGTGGTGCAAACGCTGAGCCGGATCCGTTTCGGTTATTCCTCCTGACCGAAGGGCTGCACCTCGGCGCCGCCGAAACCATCCGGAATAATGTGAAAGGTGATGGGGTTACAACACACCGAGCAGTCCTCGATGTATTCCTGCTCACCGATGGATAGATCCACCACGATTTCGATGGTTTCCCAGCAATAGGGGCATTGCACGGTTTGGGTTTCGAGCATGAAAACTCCGTTGTGCCGTTATTGATGAGCGTTCTGGTAACAACGCTTTCTCTGGTACCGCGCTAAAAAACGGGCGAGGCCGAAGGCGAGCCACGGGAGTCCTGCTTCCCCCATCCCTGCCTTCTCTGAGCCGCGCAAGGCAGGGCTCGCAAGGCGCGTTGGCGCCGGTGTAGTTAGGCTACATCAAGCCAACGCAACGCCGCGAGCGCTGCTCTTGCGCGGCTCCCGAAGGGCGCGCTTGTGTTGGCGCTGGCCTGCGTTGCGGCTCCTGGACGTGGCGACACCAC